>JAFKFM010000006.1:300000-600000 GCA_017308135.1 Alphaproteobacteria bacterium | reverse complement strand
GACACGAACGCCAACATTTTTCTCTCCATGACGGCCGGGTCATGTCCCGGCGCGAACGCAGGGGAAGATGCGCCACCTTTTGGCGAATGACTTGCGATAAGCCGCGAGGCAAGGCATGCGCTTTGCGCATGTATCGAGACGAATTGGATGCACACAACGCGCAACTGATCCGTTTCAGTCACGAATTTACAAGCGGTTACAATAGCTTGGCAAAAATCACGATTTGGCCATAAACGCGCCCGAATAGCGCCCGATCCGGCCCGTTATATGCGCATCGACGGAACGACGGTGATCGCGCACACAAAGGTTCCGCCGACCTCTCGCCCGAGACGGACTCCCCGGACTCCAGTCCCCTCGGGAACTTGCGCGAAGGCGGGTTGGGGCGTGGATGTATCGCCCCGCCCGCCGATTTTTTTCCCCTGCTTTTTCCTTCTCCTCGCATCTTCGATAGATTGCGCCCCCATGATCGGTCGCGCCGCGTTCGAAGCCCATGATCTCGCCTGTCTGCGCGGCGGGCGGATCGTGTTCCGGCAATTGGATTTCCGCGCCGAGGCCGGCGGCTTGCTGGTGCTGCGCGGCCCCAACGGCGCGGGCAAATCCAGTCTGCTGCGGATGATGGCGGGCTTGATCGGGCCCGCGCATGGCGCGCTGCTGTGGAACGGCGAAGACATCGCCGACGATCCCGACGCGCACCGCGCGCGCGTTTCCTATGCGGGGCATAGCGACGCGCTGAAACCCGCCCTCACCATCGCCGAGCATCTGGTTTTTCACGCACGCTTGCGCGGCCAAGCGGCCGACAAGATCGGCGCGGCACTCGACGCGTTCGCGCTGACCAAACTTGCCGATCTGCCGGCAAGGTTGTTGAGCCAAGGCCAGCGCAAGCGCGTGGCGCTCGCGCGGTTGATCGCCGCCCCCGCGCCCTTGTGGCTGCTCGACGAGCCGACCAACGGGCTCGACGCGGAGTCGACCGCGCGTTTGGAAACCGCCATCGCGGCACATCGCGAAAGCGGCGGCATCGTCGTCGCCGCGACGCATTTGGATTTCGCGGGCGCCGAAGCCGTCACGTTGACGCTGGGCGAACGGAAAGCCGCATGAGCGCCGCTTTCGCCCTGATCGCGCGCGATGTGCGGATGGCTTGGCGCCACCCGAACGAGATCGCGACGATCCTCGCCTTCTTCGTCATCGCCGCGTCGCTTTTTCCGTTCGGCATCGGGCCCGAGCCGCAAATCCTGGCGCGCGTCGCCATCGGCATCGTGTGGGTGACCGCCTTGCTCGCGTGCCTCATGTCGCTCGACCGCTTGTTCCAGGCGGAGGCGGAGGACGGCTCGCTCGATTTGCTGGTCACAGCGCCTGCACCGCTCGAACTTCTCGCTTTGGCCAAAGTCGCGGCGCAATGGATCACCACGGCGCTGCCGTTGATCGCGATTTCGCCCATCGTCGCGACGATGCTGCATCTGCCGGCGGAAGGTTACGCGACGCTGCTGCTGACCCTGGTGCTGGGCACGCCCGGCCTGTCGCTGTTCGGCGGGATCGGCGCCGCTTTGTCGGTCAATGCGCGGCGCGGCGGCGCGCTGCTCGCCCTGATCGTACTGCCGCTGACGGTACCCATCCTGATTTTCGCGGTCGCGGCGGTCGATGCGGCGATCGCGGGGCTGAGCCCGCGCCCCCATCTTTTCCTGCTGGCGGGCTTGTCGGTCTTCGCCCTGACGATCGCCCCCTTCGCCATGGCGGCATCGTTGCGCCAGGCGGCGGAATAACCCCCGCGATGCGGTGTTCAACTTCCCGGGCACCGCGCCATCTTGTCGCCTTCATTGGGTTGGATTTTCACATTCCCGCGCGCCATAGTCCCCCCATCGCGACGCAGGAAAAACCGCAGGTTTGCCCGTGAATTGGCATCGTTTCGCCAGCCCCGCCAATTTCAAGCGGTTGTCCGCCCGGATCTTTCCCTGGGCGGCCGGCGGCGCGGCGTTGTGCCTGGGCTACGGCTTGTATCAAGCGCTGTTCGTTTCGCCGCCCGACTACCAGCAAGGGCAGAGCGTACGGATCATGTATATCCACGTGCCCGCCGCTTGGATGGCGATGTTCGTCTACGCGAATCTCGCATTGGCGGGGGCGGCGACGCTCGTTTGGCGCCATCCGTTGGCGGAAGTCGCGGGCCGCGCCATCGCACCCATCGGGGCGGCGTTCACCTTCCTGTGCCTCGCCACCGGCTCGCTGTGGGGCAAGCCGATGTGGGGCACGTGGTGGGAATGGGATGCGCGCCTGACCTCGGTGCTGATCCTGTTCTTCGTCTATCTCGCCTATATGGCGCTCAACAACGCGTTCGACGACGCGACGCGAGGGAGCCGCGCTTCCGCCGTGCTCGCCCTCGTCGGTGCCGTCAATCTGCCGATCATCAAATTCTCGGTCGATTGGTGGAACACGCTGCATCAGCCCGCCTCGGTGATGCGGCTCGACGGGCCGGCGATCCATCCGTCGATGCTGTGGCCGTTGCTGGCGATGGCGGTCGGCTACACGCTGCTCTTTGTTGTGTTGGCGCTGGTGCGCATCCAAGCCGAATTGATCGAGCGGCGCTTGGGCGCCCTCGTCCAGGCGCGCTTGTCGGGGAGCCCCGCGCTATGAGCGAGTATTTCGCCATGGGCGGCTACGCGATCTATGTGTGGACGAGCTACGCGCTGACGGCCGTGGTGGTGATCGGCCTGGGCGTGTCGAGCTGGCGCCGTTTGCGCGGGCTGGAAGCCGATCTCGCCGCGTTCGAGCGCGAGGACGCGCCATGAAACTTCCCAAAGCGCGCGCCGCCAAACGCCGCCGCATGGCCGTGCTGCTGCTGGCGATGATCGGTCTCGGGACCGCCGCCGCGTTGACGCTGACGGCGTTCGACGATCATCTCGTGTTCTTCCGTACGCCGACCGACGTGGCGACGCATAAGGCGCCGCTCGACCGCCAGATGCGCATCGGCGGCTTGGTCGAAGAAGGCTCGCTGGAACGCGTCACGGGCAGCACCGAAGTCAAATTCCGCGTGACCGATCTGGAGCACGCCGTGCCCGTCGTCTATCGCGGCGTGTTGCCCGATCTGTTCCGCGAAGGCCAAGGTGTGGTCGCCAACGGCAAGCTCGCGGCCGACGGCGTGTTCACCGCCAGCGAAGTGCTGGCGCGCCACGACGAAAACTACATGCCGCCCGAAGTCGCCGAAGCGCTGAAGCGTTCGGGGCGCTGGCAGCATACCGAACCGCCGGGGGCGAAGAACTGACATGGCGCCCGAGCTTGGCCATATCGCGTTGATCCTGGCACTTTGCGTGGCGCTGATCCAATCGGTGCTACCGCTGGCGGGCGCGCAAGCGCGCGACCCCGCCTTGATGGCGACGGCCAAGCCCGCGGCCTATGCGCAGTTCTTCCTGGTCGCCTTGGCGTTCGGCTGCCTGATCTATTCCTTCGTCGTTTCCGACTTCACGGTCGAAAACGTGGTGCGCAACTCGCACTCCGCGAAGCCCATGCTCTACAAGGTCAGCGGTTCGTGGGGAAATCACGAAGGCTCGATGGTGCTGTGGGCGCTGATCCTGGCGCTGTTCGGGGCGGCCGTCGCCGCGTTCGGGCGCAATCTGCCGCCGGGTTTGAAGGCGCGCACCTTGTCGATCCAGGCGATGATCGGTGTGGCCTTCCTCGCCTTCATCGTGTTCACGTCGAACCCGTTCAATCGCGTGTTCCCGCCGCCGCCGGACGGGCAGGACCTCAATCCGTTGTTGCAGGATCCCGGTCTCGCCTTCCATCCGCCGCTGCTTTATCTCGGCTATGTCGGCTTCTCGATCGTGTTCGCCTTCGCGATGGCGGCGTTGATCGAAGGCCGCGTGGATGCCGCCTGGGCGCGCTGGGTGCGGCCCTGGACGCTGGCCGCGTGGTCGGCGCTGACCGGCGGCATCGCGCTCGGCTCCTGGTGGGCCTATTACGAATTGGGCTGGGGCGGCTGGTGGTTCTGGGACCCGGTCGAGAACGCCAGCTTCATGCCCTGGCTGGTCGGTGCCGCGTTGCTGCATTCGGCGATCGTCGCGGAAAAGCGCGACGCGCTGAAGACCTGGACGATCCTGCTCGCCATTCTCGCTTTCGCGCTGTCGCTGGTCGGCACGTTCCTCGTGCGATCGGGCATTCTCACCTCCGTCCACGCTTTCGCGGTCGATCCCAAGCGCGGCGTGTTCATCCTGGCGATTCTGGTGATCGCCGTCGGCGGCTCGCTGGCGCTGTACGCATGGCGTGCCCCGATGCTGAAAGGCGGCGGCTTGTTCCAGCCGATCAGCCGCGAAGGCGGGCTGGTGCTGAACAATCTGCTGCTGGGCACGGCGACCGCGACCGTGTTCATCGGCACGCTGTATCCCTTGTTCCTGGAAGCGATCGGCGGCGCCAAGGTTTCGGTCGGCCCGCCCTTCTTCAACGCGACCTTCGTGCCGTTGATGGTGCCGCTGCTGATCGCCGTGTCGTTCGGGCCGATGATGGGCTGGAAGCGCGCGGAACTGGGGGCGGTGTTCCAGCGCCTGTGGGTGGCACTCGCACTCAGCCTCGGCGTGATCCTGCTGACGCTCGCCGTCGACAATACCCGCCATGTCCTCGCCGCGTTGGCGATGGGCCTCGCCGCATGGCTGATCTTCGGCGCGTTGGTCGAATGGGCGGAACGCGTGAAGCTGTTTCGCGCCCCGCTCGCCACCGTGTGGTCGCGCGCGGTCAATCTGCCGCGCGCCGCCTGGGGCATGACCATCGCGCATGCGGGGCTGGGCCTGATGGTGCTCGGCATCACCGGCTCGACCGCGTGGCAGACCGAAGTGATCCGATTGGTACGCGCGGGCGACGCGTTCGACGTCGCGGGCTATAGCTTCGTGTTCAAAGGCACGCAGCGCCAGGAAGGACCGAACTACATCGCCACGCGCGCGGTGTTCGAGGTTTACAAGAACGAACGCCTTTACGCGGTGATGACGCCGGAGAAACGCCTGTTCCCGGCGGCGGGTTCGACGACGACCGAAGCCTCGATCCGCACGAATCTGCTGGCCGATCTTTACGCCACGATCGGCGATCCCGAGGGCGCGGGCCAGCCCGGCGCTTCGGGTCCGCCCGCCTTCCTGACCATGGCGGGCCAGGACGTCGCGTGGACCGCGCGCATCTATCACAACCCGCTGGTCCCCTGGGTGTGGCTGGGCGCGCTGGTGATGATGATCGGCGCGGGCGTATCGCTCACCGACCGGCGCCATCGCGTGGGCGCCCCACAGCGTTTGCCGCACGCCGCACTGCCGACGGCGGCCGAATGAAGCGTCTCCTGTTCATTCTGCCGCTGCTCGTCTTCGCGGGCGTGGCGGTCTATTTCGGTTTCGGCCTGACGCGCGATCCCAGCAAGATCCCGTCGGCGCTGATCGACAAGCCGATCCCCGAATTCGCGCTGCCCGAAATCGCGGGCACGGGCAAACCCGCGCTGACCAGTGCCGGCCTGAAAGGTGAAGTGGCGCTGGTCAACGTCTTCGCATCGTGGTGCGCGCCGTGCCGGATCGAGCATCCGATTTTCATGCGCCTCGCGCGCGACAACGCCGTGCCGATCTACGGCATTTCCTACAAGGACAAGGCCGAGGATTCGGCCAAATGGCTGCGCGAGCTCGGCAACCCCTATAAGGCGATCGGCTGGGATTTCGACGGCCGCGTCGCCATCGATTGGGGCGTCTACGGCGTGCCGGAGACGTTCGTCGTCGACAAGACCGGCACGATCCGTTTCAAGCATGTCGGCGCGGTCACGCCCGACATGCTGAACAACCAAATCCTGCCGCTGATCGAAGAATTGAAGCGCAAACCATGAAGCGGCTCGCTTTCCTGTTGATGCTGATGGCGGGCCCGGCTTTGGCCGTGCTGCCCAGCGAACGGCTCGCGGACCCCGCACTCGAAGCGCGCGCGCGCGCCTTGAGCTTGGAACTGCGCTGTCAGGTTTGCCAGAACCAATCGATCGACGATTCCAACGCGCCCTTGGCCGCCGATCTGCGCCGTTTGGTGCGCGAGCGGTTGGTCGCGGGCGACAGCGACGCGGGCGTGCTCGACTATGTCGTGCGCCGCTACGGCGATTACGTGCTGCTGCGTCCGCCGATGCGCGAGGATACGGCGGTGCTGTGGTTTGGCCCGTTGGCGATCCTGTTATTGGGCGCGGCGGGCGCCTTCGTCTATCTGCGCCGGCGCAAACCCGCCGCCGAAGCGCCGCTCAGCGCGGAAGAAGAAGCGCGTTTGAAGGCGATCGTGGAGCGCCGCGAATGATCTGGGCGCTGGCGATTCTTCTGGCGGTCTCGAGTATCGGCGCCGTGTTGTGGCCGCTGCTGCGGCCCAAGGCGAACGCGCAATCGCGCGCCGAGTTCGACAAGGAAATCTATCGCGACCAATTGGCCGAGATCGATCGCGACATGGCGCGCGGCGCCATCGGCGAAGCGGAAGCCAAAGCCGCGCGCGCGGAAATCGGCCGGCGCTTGCTGGCGGTCGCGAACGAAACGGCCGAAGGCAGCGTGGCGCAGCCCGCTTTGCGTAAACTCGCGGCGCTGCTGGTGCTGGCTTTGCCGCTGGCGGGTGTGGCGCTTTACGCCGATCGCGGCGCGCCCGGCCTGCCCGGCCAGCCTTTGGCCGAGCGGCGGATGCAAGGCCCCGATGAAGGCGAAAGCGATCGCCAGCAGATCGTGCGTTTCGCGCAAACGATGCGCGAGCGCACGGCGCAAGACCCCAACGATCTGGAAGCCTGGATACGTTTGGCGCAAGCGACGAGCGCCATCGGCCAAACCGCCGAAGCCTTGACCGCGTGGCGCAAGGCCGACGAGATCGCCGGCAAACCGCCGGAGATCGCCGGGCTGCTGGGCGAAGCGGCGGTCGCCGCCAATGACGGCAACGTGACGCCGGAAGCCGAAGCGGCCTTCGCGCGCGTGCTGGAAGTGGCCCCCGGCGATCCGCGCGCGCGTTTCTTCACCGGCTTGGCGCGGCTGCAAGCGGGGCAAGCGCGCGACGCCGTGCGGATTTGGTTCGATCTGATCGCCGCCTCGCCCAAGGACGCGCCCTGGGTCGAAACCGTGCGTGCGCGCATGGAGGAAGCGGCCAAGGAATCGCGCATCAATCTGCGCGGCCTTCGCGCCACGGCCAATAATCCGCCGGCCCAGATCACGCTGGGCCCGCCGTCGATCGTGCCGCCCGGCGGCGCGGGCATCGCCGCCTTGCCCGACGCCGATCGCCTCGCCGCCATCCGCACGATGGTCGAATCGCTCGCGACGCGTCTCGAGGCGCAACCCGACGATCTGGATGGCTGGCGGCGTTTGGCGCGCAGCTGGCGCGTGCTGGGCGAGAAGGACAAGGCGCTTACCGCTTTCGCGCGCACGGCCGCGATCGTGCCCAACAATGTCGGCGTGCTGCAGGACTACGCCGATGCGCTGCTCGATCTGGTGCCCGAGGCCGAGCGCTTGCCCGAGCCGGGGCGCGTCGCGATGGCGCGCTTGTTGGAGCTTGAGCCCGCGAACCCGGCGGCGCTGTGGCTCAACGGCCTCGACGCCGCGAACGCGGGCAACAAGCTGGCGGCGACGGCGTTGTGGCAACGTTTGCTCGACACGATCCCGGCGGATTCGCCCGCGCGCGCCGATTTGACCGAGCGCATCGAAAAGCTGAAACGCGCCGAATAGTCAGACCGCGGCGATATACGTCCGCAACGGTGCCGCGCGGCCGGCGATGGGAATCTCGCCAAGGTCGGTCAGCCGCGCGCGAAGCCCCGCATCACGCAGCCCCGCGACCACATCGCCCGAAACCAGCAAGCGCGCGCGCCGGGCGCCCGCTTCGGTTTCCAACCGCTTGGCGACGTTGACCGCATCGCCGAGATAGACGATCTCGCGCCGCACGTCGCCGATTTCGCCCACCGCCACCGCGCCGCCATGCAAGCCGCCGCGAAAGCGCGGCGCGATACCGAAACGCGCGACGTAATCGGGGGCGAGCGCATCGAGGGCGGCGATCGTCGCGATGGCGCCTTTGACCGCGTCGTCGGCGCGCGCGATGGGCCAAGTCACGACGATCTCGTCGCCGATATAGCGATGGATTTCGCCGCGCGATTCGAGGATCGGCGGCGTCGCGTCGAGTATCGCGCCGCCCAAGAGTTCGAGGAAACGGGGGGCGCCGAGTTTCTCCGCAGCGGCGGTCGAGCCTTCCATGTCGAGAAACAGGAAGAGCCGCGATTCCTCGCGCGGGCGATGATAGCGACCGATCATCAGCCGCCACAAATTGCCTTTGCCGAGCAAGCGGTCGATCGACAGATAGGACGACGCGGCCGCCAGCAGCGCGAAGCTGAACGCGATATCGGCCAGGAATTCCGGCACGCGGCTGGCGTTGGGATAGGGCATCGACCAGCGCATCAGCACGAGGCCGGCAAGGATCGCCGCCCACCACGCGACGAAGCGCGCGAGCAGCGAAATCGCGAAGGGTGCCGCGCGCAAGCGCCGCCCGGCGGGCCCATCGACGACGTAAGATTCGAACAAGCCGATCGCCAAGCTGATCGGCAGGCCCGCGATCACGCCGCGGATCGCCCCGCCTTGCGAACCTTCGGGCCCGCCCATGAACGCGCCGTAGATCGCGCTCAGCACCGTCGCCAGCGCCGTCAAAATCGCGACGAGGCGCGCGCGCTTGCTCATGCTCGGCTCGCGCGATCGACGCGATAGGCAGCGGCGAGGATGAATTTCACGTCGCCTTTGTCGTTGGTCAGCGGCAAGGAAAGACGCTCCCAAGTTTGCGGCTCGTCGTTCTTGCCGAACCACGCGGCATAGACGCGCCAATAAGGGCGTTGCGTGCGCCGCACGAGGCGATATTCGGCGCGCAGCAGGCTCGCCTGCTCGGTCGGGAGATCATCCACATTGGCGCCCGTCATGTCGATGCCGAACGCCTTGCGGAACGACGTGCCGTAAAAACCGTAGCGGAAATTCTGCGCGGCGCGCACTTCGATGACGATCAGATTGCGCGCCCAATCGGACAGGCCTTCGACGCCGAAGGTCTTGGCGCGCGGAATGCTGCCGCTGGCCGGGCAATGGCGCAGCCAGTAACGGAACAGGCCGCGCAGGCCCACATGTTCGATGGAAGCGAGAAGTTCGGCGCTCATGGAGCGCAAATTATACGGCGATTCGGAGATTTGCGCCGGGGCCGCCGCCCTGGCCATTCCATCTTTGGAGATGGGCATTCATTCGGGGGCGGGTTGGTGGAGCCGATCGGGATCGAACCGACGACCTCCTCATTGCGAACGAGGCGCTCTCCCAGCTGAGCTACGGCCCCGGCCGCCCGAATGAATGGCGCGGGATAATGTCGGGGGGGCCAGCGTAAGTCAAGCGACGGATTATCGTGGCCTTGCATGGACTTGGCCGGTCCGATAGGTTGCGACTCCGATTTCGCAGGCGGAGGGGAAACGATGCAATCCCTGGGTATTCTGATCGCGACCGCGATCTCCATCTATATCTGGATTTTGATCGCCTCGGCGATCCTGTCCTGGCTGCTGGCGTTCAACGTGTTGAACCCGCGCAACCAGGTCGTCGGCACGATCGGCGATTTCCTTTACCGGATCACCGAACCCGCCTTGCGGCCGATCCGCCGCTTCGTGCCGTTCATCGGCGGGATCGATATCTCGCCCGTCGTGTTGATCCTGCTGCTGATCTTCGCGCGCAATCTGGTCTACGAGTATTGGCTGTGACCGCACGGCAGATCGACGGCAAGCAAATCGCCGCCGATCTGCGGGCGGCCATCGCCCTGGGCGTGGACGAGCTGGAGGAAGCCCATCGCGTGACGCCGGGTCTGGCGGTCGTGCTGGTGGGCGAAGATCCGGCGAGTCAGGTCTATGTCCGCAACAAGGGCAAGGCGACGCTCGAAGCGGGCATGAAAAGTTTCGAGCACAAGCTGCCCGCGACGACGACCCAGGCCGAATTGCTGGAAATCGTCCAGCGCATGAACGCCGACGATTCGGTCGACGGCATTCTGGTGCAGTTGCCGCTGCCCAAGCATATCGACGCCAACGCGGTGCTCGACGCGATCCATCCCGACAAAGACGTCGACGGTTTCCACCCGATCAATGCGGGGCGTCTCGCGATCGGCCGGCCGGGGCTTGTGCCCTGCACACCGTCGGGCTCGATGCGGCTGATCCGTTCGGTCGAACCGAAGCTCGCGGGCAAGCATGCCGTCGTCATCGGCCGCTCGAACATCGTCGGCAAACCGATGGCCCAATTGCTGCTCGCCGCCGATTGCACGGTGACGATCGCGCATTCCAAGACCGCCGATCTGCCCGCGATGGCGCGCCAGGCCGATATTCTGATCGCCGCCGTCGGAAGGCCGGAGATGGTGACCGGCGATTGGGTCAAGTCGGGCGCCATCGTGATCGATGTGGGCATCAATCGCGTGCCCGCGGCGGAAGGCAAAACCAAGCTCGTCGGCGACGTGCATTATGCCTCGGCCACCGAAAAGGCCGGCGCGATCACGCCCGTGCCCGGCGGCGTGGGGCCGATGACCATCGCGTGTTTGCTGGAAAACACGCTGCGCGCGGCGAAGCTGCGCCGCGCGATCAAACTTTAGGCGACTTTACGCGTCGTTTTGGCGGGATGCTTACGCTCGGCAACGACCGAGAACTTTAAGCCCAACGCACCCAGCACCGTCTGGATCGTCTCATGGCGAGGCTTGGCGCCCGCGCTCAACGATTTATAGAGGCTTTCGCGCCCCAAACCGCTGCGCGCGGCAATCTCCGCCATGCCGCGCGCTTTCGCGACATCGCCCAAGGCGGCTAAAAATACGTCAGGATTCGGATCGGCGGCAGCGGCGGCAAGATACTCGGCGACCACAACCGGATCGTCGAGATAAGCCGACACATCGAACACACTCGTACGAACCTTCTTCATCTTTCGTCTCCATCCCACGTCAAACCTTCGGCCAAGCGGCGCGCTTGCGCGATATCCCTGTTCTGGCTCGACTTGTCACCGGCACAAAGCAACAGAATCACGATCTGTCCCTTCCGCATGAAATAGACCCGATAACCGGGCCCGGCATGCACCCGCATCTCCGAAATGCCGCCACCGACCGGCCCGCAGTCGCCAAAATGGCCAAGCGACAACGAACGAAGCCGCGCCAGAATCCGCGCTTTCCCAATCGGATCGCGCAGCTTGTCGAGCCAACGCGCGAATATGTCGGTCTTGTCGAGCCGGTACATACCCGGCCATTGTATCTATTTGGATACGATCCGCAAGCGAATCACGCCTTTCGCCCCTTCGGGATTGGGCACGGGCTTGCCCTTGCGCAGGATTTCGATCTTGCCGGCATGGACGAGTTCCACCGCCCGCGCGCGAATGCGCGGCAGCAGCTTCTGCCATTCGCCGTCTTGCGGTTCCAACGCCATAGCGACGTCGGAGGGCGAGATCGACTTGCCCGCACCCGCCTCCTGCGTCAAACGCAGGATCGTGGCGTCGAGGGGATCGATCTCGCCGTCGCCGGTCACTTGCGCTTGGACGCGGCCAGACGCAGGCGCAGCGCGTTCAGCTTGATGAAGCCTTCGGCGTCGCGCTGGTTATACGCACCGGCGTCTTCTTCGAAGGTCACGTGCTTGAGCGAGTAGAGGCTGTTCGGGCTCTTGCGGCCGACGACGCTCACGCTGCCCTTGTAGCACTTGACCCGCACCGTGCCGGACACGTTGGCCTGGCTCTTGTCGATCGCGGCCTGGAGCATTTCGCGCTCGGGCGCGAACCAGAAGCCGTAATAGACGAGTTCCGCGTAGCGCGGCATCAGCTCGTCCTTGAGGTGCATGGCCCCGCGATCGAGCGTGATCGATTCGATGCCGCGATGCGCCGCCTGCCAGATCGTGCCGCCGGGCGTTTCGTAGACGCCGCGGCTTTTCATGCCGACGAAGCGGTTTTCGACCAGATCGAGGCGGCCGATGCCGTTGCGCCCGCCGATGACGTTGAGTTCGGTCAGCAGTGCGGCCGGCGACAGCTTCTTGCCGTTGACGGCGACGGGGTCGCCTTTCTCGAATTCGATCTCGACATATTCGGGCTTGTCGGGCGCCTTCTCGGGCGCGACGGTCCGCGAATAGACGAATTCCTCCGGCTCCTGCCAGGGATCTTCCAGCACTTTGCCTTCGGCGGAGATGTGCAGAAGATTGGCGTCGACCGAGAATGGGGCCTCGCCGCGCTTGTCCTTGGCGATGGGGATCTGATGCTGCTCGGCGTATTCGAGCAGCTTGGTGCGGCTATCGAGCTTCCATTCGCGCCACGGCGCGATCACGCGGATATTGGGTTCGAGCGCGTAATAGCCGAGTTCGAAGCGCACCTGGTCGTTGCCCTTGCCGGTGGCGCCGTGGCACACGGCGTCGGCCCCCACTTGACGCGCGATTTCGATCTGGCGCTTGGCGATCAGCGGGCGCGCGATCGACGTGCCCAGCAGATACTGGCCTTCGTAGAGCGCGTTGGCGCGGAACATCGGCATGACGAAATCGCGCACAAATTCCTCGCGCAGATCGTCGATGAAGATTTCCTTGATGCCCATCATCTGCGCTTTTTTGCGCGCGGGCTCCAATTCCTCGCCCTGGCCCAGATCGGCCGTGAACGTCACCACCTCGCAGCGATACGTGTCCTGAAGCCATTTCAGGATGATCGAGGTGTCGAGGCCGCCCGAATAGGCGAGCACCACTTTCTTGACCGGCTTTTCCATCTGGGTAAGTCCCGTTGGCGGAAGGGAAATTCGCGCGGAAATTATGGGATCGGGCCCGGGCGGGCAAGCCCCAAGAATCCCGATCCGTTCAGGCCCCGAGCGCGTCGCGCTCGCTGCGTTTGAGCTTCTCGGAAGCGCTTTTGAGCTGCCCGCAGGCGGCGAAAATATCCTCGCCGCGCGGCGTGCGGATCGGGGCGGAATACCCCGCACGGCTGACGATATCGGCGAATTCCCAAATCGCTTCGGGCGTCGAACGCTCGAAGGGGGCGCCCGGCCAAGGATTGAACGGGATCAGATTGATCTTGGCCGGAATGCCCGCGATCAGGCGCACGAGTTCGCGCGCATCGGCCTGGCTGTCGTTCACGCCCTTCAGCATCACGTATTCGAAGGTGATGCGCCGCGCGTTCGACAGCGTCGGGTACTTGCGGCACGCCGCGAGCAATTCGGCGATCGGATATTTCTTGTTGAGGGGCACGAGCACATCGCGCAGATCGTCGCGCACCGCATGCAGCGAGATCGCGAGCATCACGCCGAGCTCCTCGCCCGCGCGCGGGATCAAGGGTGCCACGCCGGAGGTCGACAGCGTGATGCGGCGCTTGGAGATCGCGATCCCTTCCGCATCCATGATGATGCGCAACGCCTTCGCGACGTTCTCGTAATTGAACAGCGGCTCGCCCATGCCCATCATCACGATGTTGGTGAGCTTGCGGTTCGTCTCCGGCCCCGGCCATTCGTCGAACGTGTCTTTGCACAGCATGACCTGGCCGACGATTTCCTCCGGCGTCAGGTTGCGCACGAGGCGCTGCGTGCCGGTGTGGCAGAATTTGCAGGTCAGCGTGCAGCCGACTTGGCTCGACACGCACAAGGCGCCGCGATCGTCCTCGGGGATATGGACGGTTTCGATCTCCTGCCCGTCGGGCATGCGCAGCAGCCATTTCTTGGTGCCGTCGATCGAATCCTGCAAACGCGACACATGCGGCCGGCGCACGGCGTAGCCTTCTTCGAGCTTCGCGCGCAGCTTCTTCGACATGTCGGTCATGTCGGCGAAATCGCGGGCACCCTTGCCGTAGATCCAGCCCCAAAGCTGTTTGGCGCGGAAGGCGGGCTCGCCCATCGATTTGAACAGATCGCCCAATTCCTCGCGCGACAGGCCGACGAGATTCGTGCGCCCGTCGGCGTGCGACGGGGCGGGCAGCGCCTCCTTGAACGGGGCGAGGGCCGGCGGCGGAACTTGGGCTTCGAGCATGGCGCCTTAATAGGCGTCCGGGGCCGAGGAGTCTACCGGCGGACGCCGCAGGCCTTGTCGATCTCGGCCAGGGCCTTCTGGAACCCGGCCATCGGGAACGTATCGACCGTTTCGGTACCGCGCGACGACGTCGCCTTGACCAGCGCGTTGGCCGTGGCGGGGGCGCCACGCAGCGCCGCCACGATCTGGCGGTCGCCATCGGCTTCCTTGGCCCAAGCGCCCGCCGCGTTCTGCTGACCCAGCGTGGAGAGTGCGATCTTCACGCGGCCGATCTCGATTTCCCCGCCGTCTTTGGGGGAATAACCGGCCGTCCAAGTGAATTCGTCGTTCCGACGCGGATTCTGGTGATGCGCGATCATCAGCACGATATCGCCGCGATTGGCGCCCGCCGGGCGGCTGTCGGATTTCGACGGCCGCACGATGGCGTAGCAAATCTTGGCGTTGTTCGGGCCCGCCTCGTAGGCGAACCAGGTGTCGAACTTGCCGAGCTGCTTGGGCGCCTGCTGGGCGTGGGCAAGGCCCGGCGCGAACAAAGCGCAAACCGCGGCCAGAAATCCCAACCGAATCGCGAATCGATGATCCGAAGTCATAACGGCGCCGTATCGCATTCACGATGCTTCACGTCAACCGCCCTGCCCTTCGATTCCGCGACGATATGGCCGCATCGGCCACGCTTGCGGCCGGGGGCTCGGCATCGCTACAAGGCCGCATGGACGGGCAGGACGAAGCGCTCGATATCTACGTGCGCGATTTGCTGGCGATCGCCCGCAATCAGGATCGCGCGGCGTTCGCACGGTTGTTCGGGCATTTCGGTCCGCGCGTGAAATCCTATTTGCTGCGTTTGGGTGCCGACCAAGCGCAGGCCGAGGATTTGACCCAGGAAGTGATGCTGACGGTGTGGCGCAAAGCGCCGTCCTACGACCCGAAGCTCGCCGGTCCCTCGACCTGGATTTTCGCCATCGCGCGCAACCGGCGCATCGATTCGCTGCGCCGGGAAAAGCGCGCCCAGCTCGATTCCGACGATCCGGCGTTGCAGCCGGAAGCGGATGCCCTGCCCGACCGCATGCTGGATGCCGGGCGCTGGGAAGCGCGTCTGTCGCAGGCCTTGCGCGAATTGCCGCAGGAACAAGCGCAGATGCTGAAGCTCGCTTACTACGAGGACCGGTCCCATGGCGACATCGCGCAATCGCTGCGCCTGCCGCTGGGGACGGTGAAATCGCGCCTGCGGCTTGCCATCGGCCGTTTGCGCACCATGTTCGGTGACGAGAAATGATGCCCCGACCGATCCACGACGAATATCTGCTCGACTACGCCGCCGGCTCGGCCCCCGAAGCCGTGTCGGTGCTGGTCGCTTCGCATCTGGAGCTGTGCCCCGCGGCGCGCGCCACGCTCGCCCGGCTCGAGGCCGTGGGCGGCGCGTTCCTCGAACAGCTCCCGCCCGCCGGGTTGTCGCCCGCGACGATCGAAGCGGTGTTCGCCAAGCTCGATTCCACGCCGCAGGAGATCCGCGCCGCGTTGCCGCCGATGCACGGCGTTGCCGGCCTGCCCAAGGCGCTGACGCCCTATATTCCCGAAGGCGGGATCGAAGCGTTGCAATGGCGCAAGGCGAGCCGCGGCTTCGAAGAAGCGATGCTGACCCGCCAAGGGCCGCACGCGATGAGCCTGCTGCGTTCGACCAATGGCGGGCGCGTCCCCACCCACTCGCATACCGGCACGGAATTGCTGCTGGTGCTCGACGGCAGCTTCCACGACGAGCGCGCGGTTTACGCGCGCGGCGACGTGTCGATCGGCGACGGCGACGTGATGCACAGCCCGACCGTCGATCGCGGTCAGAACTGCCTGTGCTTGGCGGTGGACGACGGGGCCGCGCGCCTGCCCGGTATGACCGGCCGGCTGCTCAACCCGTTCCTGCGCTGGTACGCGAAGGCGCGCTAGATCAACGCACCGAAATTTCGGGGCGTTCGATCAGCGCGCTGTCGTCCTTCACCTCGACGTCGCTGCGGCTCCAGGTGATGAACAGCAGCATCGTCCATTCCAACTCGTTCGCCACGCCCGATTGCGGGCCCGTGCTGCCGCGATAGGCGCCGGTCTTCGCGTCGTAGCCGGTGGCGGCGAATTGCGCGACACCCTGGCGGCGCGCGCGTTTGAACAACGCGATTTCCGGGAATTTGACCGAGCTGCCGGCCAGCGGGATCGGAATATCGAAGGCGGGGATGCCGACCAGCGTATGGCCGTCATCCATCGACAAGGCGCCGGCGCGGATTTCCACCACCGTATCCGCGTCGTCGCGCGACGCGGCCAAATGCGCGCCGAGTTTCAGCATGCGCTCGCGGATCGCGGCAATCGCGTATTTGGAATCCACGCCGTCGAAATTCGCGGCATCGACGAAGACCTTGGCGCCCGGTTCGAATGCCAGCACCAGCCGTTCGGCGGCCTTGTCGGCGGCATTGGCGATCAGCAATTGCTCGGTCGCGGTGCGCGCGGGCTGCGATTGGCGCGCGCCCGAACACGCGGCGAGCGACGCCAGTAATAGAATCGGCAGAACGAATCGACGCATCGAATAGCTTTCCGAGGGGGAACGGAACACCTCGATCCTACCCGCGGATATGGCTTTTTTCGGGCGCAAAAAAGAAAAAGGGCGCGCGGTTTTCGCCGCACGCCCCTCGTCATTTCCGAAGTTTGGCGCGTCAGATCGTGCGCGCGACTTCCTCGACCTCGAAGCACTCGATGACGTCGCCTTCGCGGATGTCGTCGTAGTTTTCGAAGGCCATGCCGCACTCGTAGCCTTCCTGCACTTCGCGGACTTCGTCCTTGAAGCGGCGCAACGTCTTGAGCGTGCCTTCGTGGATGACCGTCTGGTCGCGCAGCAAACGCACCTTGGCGCCGCGCTTGACCATGCCTTCCACGACGCGGCAACCCGCGACCTTGCCGACCTTGGTGATGTTGAACACCTGACGGATTTCCGCGTTGCCGAGGAACTTCTCGTGCAGGCTGGGCGGCAGCAGGCCCGACAGCGCGGCTTTGATGTCGTCGATCACGTTGTAGATGATCGAGTAGTAGCGGATCTCGATCCCGTCGCGCTTGGCCATTTCGCGGGCCTGCGGATTGGCGCGGACGTTGAACCCGACGATCACGCCCGTGCTGGCCTTCGCCAGCGCGATGTCGCCTTCGGTGATGCCGCCCACGGCGCCGTGCAGCAAGCGCACCGCGACTTCGTCGGTGCGCAGCTTGGCGAGCGAGCCCGCGATCGCTTCGAGCGAGCCTTGGACGTCCGTCTTGACCACGACGGCGAGTTCCTTGGCTTCGCCTTCCTTGATCTTGTTGAACATCTGCTCCAGCGTGCCGCGCGCGCGCGCGGTCGCCGTCTGCTCGCGCGTGCGGCGCTGACGGAACTCGGTGACTTCGCGCGCGCGGTTTTCGTTCTCGACGACTTGGAAGTCGTCGCCCGCCTGCGGCGTGCCGGTCAGACCCAGCACTTCGACGGGCGTCGAGGGGCCGGCGCTCTCGACCTGGCGGCCGTGATCGTCGATGAGCGCGCGCACGCGGCCCCATTCCTCGCCGGCCACGAAAATATCGCCGACCTTGATCGTGCCCTTCTGCACCAGCACGGTCGCGACCGAGCCGCGGCCGCGTTCGAGCTTGGCTTCGACGATCGCACCTTGCGCGGCGCGATCGGGATTGGCGCGCAGATCGAGAAGTTCGGTCTGCAACAGGATGGCTTCCTCGAGCTTGTCGAGACCCTTGCCCGTCTTGGCCGAGACTTCGACGCCGAGCACGTCGCCGCCGTAACCTTCCAGCGCCACGTCGTACTGAAGCAATTCGTTGCGCACGCGATCGGGATCGACGCCGGTTTTGTCGATCTTGTTGATCGCCACGATGATCGGCACCTGCGCCGCCTTGGCGTGGGCGATGGCTTCGACCGTCTGCGGCTGGATGCCGTCGTCGGCGGCCACGACCAGCACGACGATGTCGGTGACCTTGGCGCCGCGCGCGCGCATCGCGGTGAACGCTTCGTGGCCGGGCGTGTCGAGGAACGTGATCGCGGCGCCCGATTTCAGCGTGACCTTATAGGCGCCGATATGCTGCGTGATGCCGCCCGCTTCGTGCTTGGCGACGTCGGTCGCGCGCAGGGCGTCGAGCAGCGAGGTTTTGCCGTGGTCGACATGGCCCATGATGGTGACGACGGGCGCGCGCGGCTGGAGCTGCTCGTCCGTGTCCGTATCGCCCGTCAGGCCGATTTCGACGTCGGCTTCCGAGACGCGCTTCACCTTGTGGCCGAATTCGCCGACGATCAGCTCAGCCGTGTCGGCGTCGAGCGGATGGTTGATCGTCGCCATCACGCCCATCTTCATGAGCGACTTGATGACGTCGACCGAACGCTCGGCCATACGGTTGGCGAGTTCCTGCACCGTGATCGCTTCGGGCACGACGACTTCGCGGACCTGCTTGGCCTGCGGGCCTTGCGCGGCCAGGCGCGCCTTTTCCTTTTCGCGCGCGCGCTTCATCGCGGCGAGCGAGCGCACGCGGATCGTTTCTTCCGAATCGAGCGCTTGGTGAACCGACATCTTGCCTTGCTGGCGGCGGTTCTTGTCCTCGCGGCCTTCGGGTGCCCGCGGGGCCGCACGGCCCGGCACGGCGCCACGACCGGGCATCGGACGGCCGGCCATGCCGCCGGGGCGGCGCGGACGATCGTCGTCTTCCGCCGCGGCGGCCGCACCCGGTGCGGCGGCGCGCGGCGTCATCATGACGGTGCCGGGGACGAGCACGGGGCCCGTCGGGGCGGGTGCGGGCGCCGGGGTGGCGGCAACGGCCGGGGCGGCAGCAGCGGCGGCGGCGGGACGGGCGGCAGTCGACGCGGCTTCGCGGCGGCGGCCTTCCTCCTCGTTCATCCGGCGCGTTTCGTCCTCGGCCTTCTTCTTCTGCTCGGCGTCGGTCTTCTTCGCGGTTTCGGCATCGACCTTGCGCCGCGCCTCTTCCTCGACCTTGCGCTTGGCGTCTTCCTCGGCCTTGCGGGCCATTTCCTCTTCGAGGCGCTTGGCTTCGGCTTCGTCGCGGCGCTTGGCTTCCACGTCGGCGCGGATCGCGGTTTGGATCGCGCGCTGGCGGGCGCTCTTTTCCTCTTCCGTCAACTCGCGCAGAACCTGCGGCTTGCCGGGCTTGGGTGCTGCCGGTGCGGCGGCGGGCGACGCGGCGGCGGCCGGCTTCGCGGCGACGGGCGTCGTCGCGGCGGGACCGGCGGCGGGGGCGGCACCGGGGCGGCCGGGCAAACGGGTCTTGCGCACTTCGACCTGCACGGTTTTGGTGCGGCCATGCGAGAAGCTTTGCCGGACTTGGCCGTCGGCCCCGGCGGCAGCGGGCGCGCGCAATTCCAGGCGACCCCCGGACTTGCTCGCGAGACCCAGCTTCTTCTTGCCGTCCTGTTCGTTCGTATCCGTCATCACTCGCCCTTGTCTTCAGACGCCGTGCGGAAAGCCGCAAGGCGCATCAAATCGTTGCGCAGACGTTGCGCCATCGCACCGTCGCGCACCGCCACATGGACCGCGTTTTCGCGGCCCAGGGCGGCACCCATTTCTTCCGCCGACAGCACGGAGACCGTCGGAATGTCGCGCCCGCCCAAGCGCGCGCGTTCGGCGCGGCTGGCGTCCAGCGCTTCGACCACCAAGCCGACGCCGCCGCGTTCGATCGCGGCCTTGGCCTTGGTGAAGCCCGCGACGATCACGCCCGCACGCTTGGCCAGCGACAGGCTTTCGACCGCGCGGCGCAGCAGCAGCTTTTCGACCATCGCCGGCAATTCGGCCGCGGCCTTCAAGTTCTTCTTCGCGGCCTTGGCGAAGGCGTTGCGCGCCACCGCCTGTTCGAGCGCCGCGCGCGACACCGTCAGCCACAAGCCCCGGCCCGGCAGCTTGCCTTCGATATCGGGCACCACCGTGCCGTCCGGCGCTTCGACGAAACGCAGGAACGATTCCCGCGGTCCCGTCTTGCCGGTGACGACGCAACGGCGCACGGGACCGTCGGAAGACGTATCGACGACTTCCGAGGCTTCCACATGCGCGATGTCGGTGGCGCTCAGCATCGCCGCTTACTTCTTCTCCTCGTCGGCGAACCAATGTTCACGCGCCTTCATGATCAACGCGTTCGCGGTTTCCTCGTCGAGTTCGTCCTTGCCCAGGATTTCGATCAATTCGTCGCCCGCCAGATCGGCGAAATCGTCGAGCGTCTTGACGCCCTTTTCGCCGAGCTGGACCAGGGCGGCCGGGCCGAAACCCGTGAACTCCGCGACCTCGTCCGTCACGCCGAGCGTCTTGCGCTCGCCTTCCAGACGGGTGTTTTCCTTCTCGACGAAGGCTTCCGCGCGGCTCTTCAATTCGCCCGCCACGCCTTCGTCGAAGCCTTCGATATTGGCCAGTTCGTCGACGTCCACGGCGGCCACTTCCTCGACCTTCGTGAAGCCTTCGGTGACCAGCAAGCCCGCGATCACGTCGTCGACGTCGAGCGCGTCGACGAAGAGCTGCGAACGCTCCTTGAACTCGGCCTGACGGCGCTCCGATTCCTCGGCCTCGGTCAGAATGTCGATCGCCCAGCCGGTCAGCATCGAGGCGAGGCGCACGTTCTGGCCGCGGCGGCCGATGGCGAGCGACAGCTGCTCGTCCGGCACCACGACTTCGATGCGGCGCGCTTCTTCGTCGAGCACGACCTTGGTGACTTCCGCCGGGGCGAGCGCGTTGACCACGAAGGTCGCCGGATCGTTCGACCAGGGAATGATGTCGATCTTTTCGCCCTGCTGTTCGGCGACGACGGCCTGAACGCGGCTGCCGCGCATACCCACGCAAGCGCCGACCGGATCGATCGAGGAATCGTGGCTGACCACGGCGATCTTGCCGCGGCTGCCGGGGTCGCGCGCGACCGCCTTGATCTCGATGATGCCGTCGTAGATTTCCGGCACTTCCTGCGAGAACAGCTTGGCCGTGAATTGCGGATGCGTGCGCGACAGGAAGATCTGCGGACCGCGCGGTTCCTGGCGCACGTCGTAGATATAGGCGCGCACGCGTTCCTGCGGCTTGAACACTTCGCGCGGGATCGTTTCGTCGCGGCGCAGAATGGCTTCGGCGCGGCCCAGATCGACCGTGACGTTGCCGAATTCGACGCGCTTGACCAGGCCGTTGACGATTTCGCCGATGCGGTCCTTGTACTCGTCGAACTGGCGCAGACGCTCGGCCTCGCGCACGCGCTGGACGATCACCTGCTTGGCGGTTTGCGCGGCGATACGGCCGAAATCGATCGGCGGCAGCGGATCGGTCAGATAGTCGCCGACCTTCGCGTCCGGGTTCTTGCGCTGTGCGACTTCGAGCGCGATTTCGGTCGCGTCGTTGGTCACCGGATCGGCGACGAGGCGATAGCGCAGCAGCTGCATTTCGCCGTTGTCGCGGTCGATATGCGCGCGGATATCGTGCTCGATCCCGTATTTGGCGCGGCCGGCCTTTTGGATGGCCTGCTCCATCGCCTCGAGAACCTGCTCGCGGTCGATGCCCTTCTCGCGGGCCACCGTGTCGGCGACCTGGAGCATTTCGATGCGGTTATAGGCGGTCGTACGTTCCATCATGCGTCTCTTCGAAGGTTAGACGGCGGAAGCAGCGGCGGCGGCTTCTTCGGCGCGCGTCGCGGCGATGAGTTCGTCGGTAAGCAGCAACTTGGCGCGCGCGATTTCGGCGAGCGGCAAGGTTGCGGGCCCTTCCTGCGTTTCGATGCGCACGGCGTCGCCCTGCCGGCCGCCGAGGCGGCCGGAGAAACGCTTGCGCCCCTCGACGGGGAATTTGGTCTCGATGCGCGCTTCGTGGCCTTTGAAGCGGTCGAAATCGGCGCCGCGCGTCAGCGGGCGGTCGATGCCAGGGGAGCTGACTTCCAGCACGTATTGCGCCTTGATCGGATCCTCGACGTCGAGCTTCGCGGACACGGCGCGGGAAAGATTCTCGCAATCGCCCAGGGTCATCGCCTTGCGATCCTTGCGCTCGGCCATGATTTGAAGCGTCGGCCGATCGCGGCCCGCGACGATCACGCGCACGAGTTCGTAGCCCATCGCATCGACGGTGGGTTCGATCAAGTCGGCGAGCGCGTTGTCACGGTCCATGCGTGGGCGACCGGCTTCCTGGGTTCGAGTTTCGGAACGCCCGTGTCCGCCCGGGCCGGCAATAAAAAAGTGGGCCGTTGGGCCCACTTGTTATTGTCGCCCGAGGCTAACCTCGGACGTTATGTCGCGGCGGAATATACGGATTTCCGCGCCCGAATCAAGTGGCGGATTCCACCAATGATATAAGCGCACTAGCCACCGGTTCCGGCGGCCTTTGTCCTGTCAAGCGGGCGGGGCTTGCGCTAACTTGCCAAGGATGAAGCGGATTCGCCTTCTTTCAACGGTTTTCGCCCTCGGCCTGCTCGGCGCCTGCGCGACCCCGCCCGAACAACGCGCGGCCGCGCCCGACGCCCCGATCGACCCGGGCCCGGCCACGGTTTCCGGCAATTATCTGGCCGCCTTGCACGCCCAGCGCATCCGCGACGCGAACGCGGCGGCGGAATTCTCCGCCCGCGTGCTCGACGCCAATCCGATGAACGCGGAATTGCTGGTCCGCACCCATGCCGCTTTGGTCGAAGCGGGCCGCATCGACGAAGCGCTGCCGCTCGCCGCGCGCCTGGTCGCGATGTCGCCGGGCCAGGTCGCGGCGCAAATGACGCTGGTCGCCGACGAAATCGCGCGCGGCCAATTCGCCGCCGCCGAGCGGCGCATGGCGGGGCTGCCGCTGCAAGGCTATTCGCGCGTCGTCAACCCGCTGCTGATCGCGTGGATCAATGTCGGCCTCGACCGCAATCCCGCCGCGTTCGACATTCTGCGTTCGCTGCTGGACGTGCAGGGCTTCAAGCAAATGCACGATTACTATGCCGGCCTGATCGCCGAGCGGTCGGGCCGCTTCGCCGAGGCGGAGGGCTTCTACCGCGCGGCGTTGGAAGGCGAAGACGGCGCGCCGCCGCGCCTGATCGAAATCGCCGGCGGCTTCCTGGAGCGGCGCGGCCGCACGGCCGAAGCGCGCCAGCTTTATTTGCGCTATCGCCAAGTGGCCCCCGATTCGCCGGTCGTGCTGGCGGGCCTCGCGCGCACGCGTGTGGGGGCACCACCGGTCCCCGCCCCCGAATTTCCGCTGCGCGACGCGCGCAAAGGGGCCGCCGACGCGCTGTTCAACCTCGCCGCCTTGTTCCGCCAGGATGCGACGATGGCGACGGCGTTGTCCTTCGGGCGGCTGGGCCTGCATCTCGACCCCGACGCCGCCTTGGGCCTGATGACGGTCGCCGAAATCGTCGACGGCATGAACCAGCGCGACGAAGCGGACAAACTCTTCGCGCGCGTGCCCGCGGATTCGCCCTATTCCTACGTGGCGCAAATGCGCCTTGCCGAGAATAGGCAGGAGCGCGGCGATTTGAACGGTGCTTTGGCGGCACTGGAGAAACTCGCGCGCGAAAACCCCGATCGTTTCGACGCGCTGTCGACGATGGGCAATTTCCTGCGCGTCGCCGAGCGCTTCGCGGAAGCGGCGGCGGCTTACGGCCGCGCGCTGGAGCGCATCGGCGCCAATCCGGAACGCCGCCACTGGTCGATCTTCTACGTGCGCGGCATCGCCTTCGAACGCGCGAAGAACTGGCCCGAGGCCGAGCGCCATTTCAAACGCGCGCTGGAACTGTTCCCCGAACAGCCCGACGTGCTGAACTACCTCGCCTATACCTGGGTCGATCGCGGCGAAAATCTCGTCGAAGCCGAACGCATGCTGCGCCGCGCGGTCGAGCAGCGTCCGAATTCGGGGCATATCGTCGACTCGCTCGGCTGGGCGTTCTATCGCCTGGGCCGTTACGAGGAAGCGGTACCCCTGCTGGAACGCGCGGCCGAATTGCTGCCCGAAGATCCCGTGCTGCTCGACCACCTCGGCGACGGGTATTGGCGCGTCGGCCGCCGGCGCGAAGCGTCGTTCCAATGGGAACGCGCCTTGCGCAGCAAGCCGGAGCCGGAATTGAAAGTCGAGCTGGAGAAGAAACTGCGCGACGGCTTGCCGACCGCGCAAGCCAAGCGCTAGTTCACCCGAACAGCAACAGCCCGCCCACGCCCGCGACGATCAGCACTACACCCGCCATTTCGCGCGGCGCCAGGCTTTGGCGCAGCATGTTGCGCCCGACGATCAGCGAGAACAACACTTCCGCCAGACCCAGCGTGCGCACGAGCGCGGCAGGGGCGAGCGAAAACCCGACGAACCAGCCGCCCGACGCGAAGGAGCCCATCGCGCCCGCGAAGATCGATTTGCGCCACGCGGCGAAGACGCGCTTCAGCACGTCGGGATCGCGGCCCGCGAACCACACGACGAGCAGTGCCGCTTGAATGCCGAGCGCATAGGCGAGCGAGGTGGTGGCACCGAGATAGAAGACCGGTTCGCCCAATTCCAGAATGCCCGCGCGATAGCACACGGCCGCCATGCCGTAGCCCGCCCCCGCCAGCAGGCCGTAGGTCGTGGCGCCGAGATCAACGCCGTTGCGCCACGGATTGCCCGACATCGCGAGCACGCCGATCGTCGCCACGACGATGGCACCGAAACCGATCGGCGACAGCGTTTCTCCCAGCACGAAATAGGCGAAGATCGCGACTTCGACCGGTTCGAATTTCGTGTAGGCGATGGCGAGCGCGAAAGCCTTCATGCGCATCGCGGCGAGCGTAAAGGCGGTGGCCGCGATTTGCATCACGGCGCCCGTCGCGATCCAGGCCAGCGCCGTCGCGTCGGGCACGGGTGGCGCCTTGCCCGCCAGCAGACAGGCGATGCCCAGCATCAGCAGCCCGAACGGGAAGCCGTAGATGAAACGCACCGACGTGGCGCCGAGCGTACCCAGCGCTTCCGTCAGATGGCGTTGCATCACGTTGCGCGCGGTCTGCGCCGCCGAAGCGAACAACGTCGCGGGAATCCACAGCAGCGAAACCGGATCGGCCATTGCCCAACGCTTGCGATAAACGGGGGAGTTCCGGCACTGTCGCACGCGATGCGTATTCTCGTCACCGGCTCCGAAGGCTATCTGGGCGCAAGGCTGATCCGCCATTTGCGCAGCGATCCCCGCACCGCCGAAATCCGCGGCTTCGACCGCGAGCACGGCCAAGATCTGTGCGACCGCGCGCAGGTCGCGGCGGCGCTCAATGGCATCGACCGGATTTTCCATACCGCCGTGGTCGCGGGCGCCGAGGCCGAAGCCGATTGGCCCGCCGCCCTCGATTCCAACATGATCGGCACGGTCAATCTGACTTCGGAAGCCGCGCGCTTGCCCAAGCCCCCGGTCTTCGTGTTCGCATCGGCCATTGCGGTTTATGGGCCCGCCACCGACGGCATCGTCGACGATTCGACGCCCACGACCGGCACCGGCGCCTATGCCAGCGCCAAGCGCGCGATCGAGATTTTGCTGGCCGATGCGGCACGCGCGGGAAAGATCGACGCGCGCAGCATCCGCTTGCCGACGACGCTGGTGCGCCCGTCGCGCAAAGGCCCGACGACGGCGGGGTTCATGTCCGATCTGATCGTCGCTTACGCCAACGGGCGCGATTTCACGATTCCGGTCGATCCCGATACGCCGTTCGCGGTCGCGGCCCTATCGCGGTCGTTGCGCGCGTTACGCATCGCCGCCGATGCGCCGGCGGCAGCGTTCGGGCCCGAACGGGTCGCGGGGCTGCCCACCGTGCGGATCAGCCCACGCGACGCGATTGCAGCGGTCGAGCGCGTGTTCGGCCCACGGCCCGGCAAAATCACGATCGCGCATAGACCCGCGATCGCGGCGATCGCCGCGCGCTGGCCGCGCCAAGTGCTGTCGGCGAAGGGCAGCGCGCTGGGTCTCGATCCCGACGAAACGGTCGAGGATATGGTGCGCCGCTATCGCGACGATCCCGAGGGGCTGTCGGCTTAGATCCCGAACGCGAAGACGATCGCGCCGCCGACAAGGAACGCGCCCAGGCGCTTCAACAACGGCGTGTCCGCGATCACCGCGTAGGACAGGAACCACAGTCCCACGCCGATCTTCACGGTTGCGGCGATGGCAAGCCACGGATCGGTCAGCACGGCCAGCAGCGACGGGTTGGCGACGAAGGCGAGCGGCACCATGAACAGCCCGAGGCCGATGCGCATCGCGCGCAACGACACCGGCAGCCAGGGCGTTTTCGCGATCGTCGAGGCGATGAACACGTTGCCGCAAACCGGCGGCGTGATCGTGCAGAGCAGCGCGTACCAGAACACGAACATATGCGCCTGCAACGGCGCCAAGCCCATCTTGATCAGCGCCGGACCCGCAACCGCGATGCAAATCACGTAAGCGGCCGTCGTCGGCAATTCCATGCCCAATGCGATGCACGCCACGGCCGTGAGCAACAGCGCGATCCACAAATTGTCGCCCGCGATGCCGACGATCAGCGAGGTGATCTTCACGCCCACGCCGGTCATGTGGAACACGCCGGTGATCAGGCTTGCGCACAGAATGACGGCGGCGATCATCGCGATCTGCTCGGCCGCGTTGACGCAGCCATCGGCCGCGCGGCGCAGGAAGCCGAGAATCGATACGCGATAGCCGTCTTCGAACAGCAGCAGGCCGAACGCCACGATGACCGCGACGAAAGCCGCCATCTGGGGCGTGAATTCGGTGAAGCCGAGCACCGCGATCAAAATGCCGAGCGGCCCGAGGAAGAACGGGATGTTGCGCCCGACATGCGCCCAGCCCGGCATTTCCGACGCGGGCAAGCCGGTCAAGCCATGGCGCACGGCGTAGAGATCGACGCCGATCCAGCACGCGACAAAGAACAAAATCGCCGGCAGCGTGGCGATCATCATCAACTCGGCGTAGGGAATCTGGATGAGGGCGGCCATCAAAAACACGCCCGCGCCCATCACCGGCGGCATGATCTGCCCGCCGGTCGAAGCGACGGCTTCGACCGCGGCGGCGAGGCTGGGCGGATAGCCGGCGCGGATCATCGCCGGAATGGTGAACGTGCCGGTCGAGACGACGTTGGCGGAGGCGGAGCCCGAGATCGTGCCGTAAAGCGCCGACGCGACGACTTCGACCTTCGCCGTGCCCGCGCGATAGCGCCCGGCGATTTGCGTGGCCAGCGCCATGAAGCCGGTGCCCGCCTGACCCGCCGCGACGAACGAGCCGAGGATCAGGAACGGGGCGACCAGTTCGACCGAGGTCGCAGTCAGCGAGCTCCACAACCCCCCTTCGGTCAGCAGCAGCGTGCCGAAGAAGAAATCCGGCGGCAGGCCCGCATGGCCCCAATCGCCGGGGATATGCTGGCCGAACATGCCGTAGAGAATCACGATCGCCGCGACGGTCGGCATGATCCATTTGACCGCGCGACGCGCCATTTCCAGCGTCAGCAGGATCAGGAAGATCGACACCGCGTATTGCAGCGTCGATTCGAGGCGCCCGTACTGATCGACCAAATCGCGCCAATGGATCGCGATATAGAGGCACGCGGCGATGCCGAGGAGCCCGATCGCCGCACTCCACATCCGATACCAAGCCGGGCCTTTGACCCCGATCAGGAACACGAACGGGATCGCCAAGGCAAAGTGCATCGGCCGCGCGACGAGCGCGGGGACGAGGCCCGAAAAAATCAGATAGAGGTGATAAGCGACCGAGACGGCGGCGAAGGCCAGAACGAATGGACCCGCACGCTTGCCCGTCTCGGCCGCTTGTTCGAATAGACTCAACGCATACCCGCCGGAATGTTCACGCCGGCTTCCGTGTAGTACTTAAGCGCCCCCGGATGCAACTTCACGCCGATGCCCGCGATCTGGTCGCGCGCGACGGCGTTCCACCACGGATTCACCTTGCCCATATCGGCGCGGCGTTCCCAGAAGATCTTGGTGATCTCGTAGGCGATATCGTCGGACGTCGCGGCGGTGGTGTAGGCGCCGACCGGAATGCCGACCGTGTGCACGGGCTGCGTCTGGCCGGTATAGGTGCCGGCGGCGATCGTCACGGGGCCCGCACTCGGGTCCTGCACGGTCACCATGTTGACCTGCTCGGGCGTCATCGACAGCAGCTTGATCGGCATCGTCGCGGCGAGTTCCTGCACGTTCGACGTGGGATGCGACGAGCCCGAGGCGAAGCCGTCGACCTGACGGTTGCGCATCGCGTTGGACGCGGCGTTGAGTTCGACTTCCGAGAAGCGCACCTGGTCGGCGATGCCGAGCTGGCGGAAGACGGCCGAAGCCTGACGCTCGGTGAACGTGCCGCGCCCGCCCGCGATGAAGCGCTTGCCGGCGAGATCCTTCAGGTCGTTGACGCCCGCGTCGGCGCGCACGATCCAATGCATCGTGACCGGCGGCATGACGAACAGCGTGCGGATCGTGTTGTAGTCCGCGCCGTCGGTGAACGGCGCCTTCGCACCTTGCGCGTCGCGCACCATCGAGGGCGGGGCCGTGTAGATGAACCCGGCCGGACGGCGCGGCGCTTCGCGCACGTTCTGGACCGAGCCCTGGCTTTCCTCGACCGTCGCGGCGATGCGCCCGTTCGTGGCGGTGCGCATAACTTCGGAAAGCTGGACGGTCATCACATAGTAGGACGAGCCCGACGCGGCGGATTTGAGCGTCACGCGCTGCTGGGCGTGGGCCGCGGGAACGGCGAACAGGCCGGCGGCGAGAAAGCCGGCGGCAAGAAGGCGATAATTCATCGGCGTCGATCTCCCGGAAAGCCGGATTGGAGGCCCGGCGATTTGGTGGACCGCGACTTTAGAATTTCACCGCGCGCGCTTCAACACGAACAAGCCTTGCTCGCCCAGCAGATTGGCGAAAAACCCGGGCGCGCGCAGGCCTTTGGGCCGCCCCGCCGCATCGAGCACTTGGGCGTATTCGATGTCGATGTTCAAAACGCGGCAAAGATCGACGAAATCGTCGATCGTGCACAGATGCACGTTCGGCGTTTCGTACCAGGATTGATCGAGCGAATCGGTCACCGGCATCTTGCCGCCGACCAGCAGCTTCAAGCGCACATGCCAGACGCCGAAATTCGGGAAAGACACGACCGCGCGCTTGCCGATGCGCACCAGATGGCCGAGCACGGTTTTGGGGTCCCAGGTCGCTTGCAGCGTTTGCGACAGGATCGCGTAATCGAAGGCGCCGGTCGGATAATCTTTGAGGTCCGTATCCGCGTCGCCCTGAATGACCGACAGGCCTTGCGCGACGCAGGCGTTCACGCCCGCCTGGCTCAATTCGATGCCGCGCCCGTCGACGTTTTTCTCGTGGCTGAGCCAATCCAACAACGCGCCGTCGCCGCAGCCGATATCCAGCACGCGGCTGCCCGGCTCGATCATCTCGCCGATGGTCTTAAGATCGACGCGGATCGAGGCGCGCGGGCGCGCTTGGGCGGCCGCCGACAGGAACGAAGGTTCGGTCATTTGCCGCGCAAACCCCGCCGCTCCGCGCAGCCGTTGAGGAAGCCTTGCAGCGTGTTGTGCAGATCGGGCTCGTCCAGCAGGAACGCATCGTGGCCCTTGTCGGACACGATCTCGACGAAGGACACGTTCGCCGCGACGGCGTTCAGCGCATGGACCAGCGTGCGGCTTTCCGAGGTCGGGAACAGCCAATCCGAGGTGAAGCTGACGACGCAGAAGCGCGTCTTCGTGCCTTCGAAGGCGGCGGGCAGCGAACCGCCATGCTCGGCCTGAAGGTCGAAATAATCCATCGCGCGGGTGATGTAGAGATAGGAATTCGCGTCGAAGCGATCGACGAAGGTCGATCCCTGATGGCGCAGATAGGATTCGACCTGGAAATCGGCGTCGAAGCCGTAGGACAACGCCGCACGGTTCTGCAAGCGCCGGCCGAATTTCCGGTGCAGCGCCTGTTCGGACAGATACGTCACGTGCGCCGCCATGCGCGCCACCGCCAGGCCGCGATGCGGCAGCGTGCCCGCACTTAAGTAATCGCCGCCGCGCCAATCGGGATCGGCCATGATCGCTTGGCGGCCGACTTCGTGGAACGCGATGTTCTGCGCGGAGTGCCGATAGGATGTGGCGATGGGGATCGCGGCGAAGACGCGCTCGGGATAGGTCGAGACCCAATCGAGCACCTGCATCCCGCCCATCGAGCCGCCGATGACGCAGAACAGCTGCCCGATGCCGAGATGGTCGAGAAGCCGGGCCTGCGCCTGCACCATGTCGCCGATCGTGATGACCGGGAATTTCAGCCCATAAGGCTGGCCGGTCGCGGGATCGATCGATTTGGGCCCCGAGGAACCCATGCAGCCGCCCAGCACATTGGCGCAGATGATCCAGTAACGATCGGTATCGAGGATTTTGCCCGGACCGACGATCGCTTCCCACCAGCCGGGTTTGCCGGTGACGGGATGCGTATCGGCGACGAACTGATCCCCGGTCAGCGCATGGCAGACCAGGATCGCGTTCGATTTATCGGCGTTGGGCGCGCCGTAAGTGCGGTACGCGACGGTAACCGGGCCGAATTCGACGCCCGAATCGAGCTTCAACGGCCGATCGGCCGGAATCTCGAAGCGTTGGCCCGGTGAATCCGGGGCCGTCATATCGACGGCGGCGATACGTGGCGTCGCGGACAAAGGTCTTTTCCCGTGATTTGAAAGGGAACATGGCCCGGCGCGCCGTTGGATTCAAGCGTCGCCCCGAAGCGTGGAGTGTGGCATTTTCCCCGCGTCATGGAAGGAAGCGAAGACAAACTCACCGCGATCCGCCGCCAGCTCGACGCGATCGACGACAAGCTGCTCGACCTGCTGGCCGAGCGCGCGCGCAAAATGGACGAGGTTCAGGCCGCGAAGGGCGGATCGGGCGGCGTGTTGTGCCGGCCGGGCCGCGAGATGCAGATCCTGCGGCGTTTGACCAAGCGCATCGCCGGCCCCTTGCCCGCCGATCTGGTCGTGCGCATCTGGCGCGATGTGGTGACGAGCTTCACCCGCCTGCAAGGCCCGTTCGCGATCGGCGCGTTGAACGAACCCGCTTGGCTCGCCGATTTGGCGCAGCGCCATTTCGGCCTGGGCGATCCGGTGCGCGGCGTCGATGGTGCGTCGCGCCTGTTCTCGATGCTCGCCGACGGCGCGGTGCGCATCGCCGTGTTCCCCTCGCCCGAGGATTCCGACACGCCGTGGTGGACGCGAATCGGCCGCGACGGGACGCAAGTCATCGCGCGCTTGCCCGTCGACGGCACCGAAACCCAGCCCGGCGGTTTGGTCGTCGGCAAGCAAGCCTTCGATCCGTCGGGCGACGACCGCCATTTGCTGGTCGTCGAGTTCGACGAGGCCGTGTCGCGGCCCCGAATCGCCAAGCGTTTCGCCGATGCCGGCATCGCGCTGGAACGCATCCTGGCCGAAACGTCCGACAAGACCGGCCAATGCGTGCTGGCGGTCTGCGCGGCGGCGATCGCGGCGAACGATCCGCGCTTGGCGGCACTGGCGGGCAAGGATGCGCGCGTGCGCTTGGCGGGCGGCTACGCGCTGCCCTTGGCGCTGGCCTCGGCGGCTGGTAATACGCCGCGCGCGCGCAACAAAGGAATTCGCCGATGAGCCGTCCCGAAGCCAAGCCCGGTGTGATGAAGATTTCGCCCTATGTCGGCGGAAAATCGTCGGTGCCGGGCGGCGCCAAGCCGATCAAGCTGTCGTCCAACGAAGGGGCGCTGGGCCCGTCGCCCAAGGCGCTGGAAGCAGCCGCGAAGGCCGCCGCCGAGATGCATCGCTATCCCGATGGCGGCGCTTCGGCCATTCGGGCGGCGATCGGCAAGCGCTTCGGCCTCGATCCCGAGCGCATCGTCGTGGGTGCGGGTTCGGACGAACTGATCGCGCTGCTGGTCAAGGCCTATGCCGGCCCCGGCGACGAAGTGCTCTACAGCCAGTACGGCTTCGTCATGTACCCGATCTCGACCCATGCCGCCGGGGCAACCCCGGTGACGGCGGACGAGAAAGGCTATCGCACCGACGTGGACGCGCTGATCGCCAAGGCGGGCCCGAAGACGAAGATCTGCTTCGTCGCCAACCCGAACAACCCGACCGGCTCCTATATCTCGGCGGCCGAAATGAAGCGCCTGCGCGACGGCTTGCCGCCGCACACGCTGCTGATCGTCGACGCGGCCTATGCCGAGTTCGTCGCGCGCAACGACTACAGTGCGGGCGCCGAGCTGGTCGATGCCGGCGAGAACACGGTGATGCTGCGCACCTTCTCGAAGATTTTCGCGATGGGCGGCATGCGCCTGGGCTGGGCCTACGCGCCCGCCAACGTGATCGACGTGCTGAACCGCGTGCGCGGCCCCTTCAACGTGTCGGCGATCGCGCAAGCCGCAGGCGTGGCGGCGCTGGAAGACATGGCGCACCAGGACGCGTCCCGCGCGCATAACGACAAGATGCTCGCCTGGTTCCCGGGCGAGGTCGCGAAGCTCGGTCTGACGACGCTGCCCTCGGTCGGCAATTTCGTGATGATCGAATTCCCGAAAACCGGCAAGACGGCTTCGGCGGCGAACGACTTCCTGATGTCGCGCGCGATCATTCCGCGCATGGTGGCGAATTACGGCCTGCCGGATTTCCTGCGCATCACGCTGGGCACCGAGGACGAAATGCGCAAAGTCCTCGCCGCCCTTTCCGATTTCATGAAAGCCTGATCATGGCAAAACCGATCGTCGACACGCTGGCGATTATCGGCTTCGGGCTGATCGGCTCGTCGATCGCGCGCGCCGCGCGCAAATCGGGAGCGGTCAGTCGCATCGTCGCGTGCGACATTTCCGCGCCTGCGCGCCGGACCATCGCCAGACTGAAACTCGCCGACGAAATCGCCGCCGATCCGGCGAAGGCGGCGGCGAAGGCCGATCTCGTCATCGTCGCATCGCCGCTCTCGACCTATCCCAAGCTCGGCAAAGTGCTGGGCAAGGCGATGAAGAAGGGTGCCATCCTTTCGGATGTCGGCTCGGTCAAGCGGCCGGCGCTCGACGGTTTGGGCGCGAGCTTGCGCAGCGGTGTGCATCTTGTTCCGGCCCATCCGATCGCGGGCACGGAAAATTCTGGGCCGGAATCCGGCTTCGCCGAGTTGTTCAAAGATCGCTGGTGCATCGTGACCCCGGTGCGCGGCACGCCGAAGGACGCGGCGCAAAAGGTCGAAGCGTTTTGGAAGCGCATCGGCTCGAAGACCGCGCGCATGACGCCCGCACACCATGATCGCGTGCTGGCGATCACCAGCCATGTGCCGCATCTGATCGCCTACACGATCGTGAACACGGCCAGCGACCTCGAAAGCACCTTGCGCGCCGAAGTCATCAAATACAGCGCCAGCGGCTTCCGTGATTTCACGCGCGTCGCCGCGTCGCATCCGGTGATGTGGCGCGACGTGTTCCTCGCCAACAAGGACGCCGTGCTCGAAATGATGGGCCGGCTCTACGAGGATATCGCGACGATGCAGAAGGCGATCCGCCACGACGAGGGCGCCACACTCGAACGCCTGTTCGCCAAAGCGCGCAAAATCCGCCGCTCGATCGTGCAGGCCAAGCAGGCCTAAAGCAGCGCTTCGGCGATCTTCGCCCATTCGGCGTCGAGCGGACCGGTTTCCGCCGGCTGCTTGGCGCGGCGATACCAATAGCCCGCGTTCGACAGATCACCTTCGACGCGATGCAGATGAGCATGCACCCAATCGTGCTTCGGCTCGCCTTCGTCCTGCTGGACGAGCTTATGCGCCGCATCCCAATCGCCGCGCCCGGCGTGCCACAAGGCCTCCACCGGGCGGGTGAGGCCCGGCGGCGGCTTGTCGTTTTTCAACGTCGCGCGGAAGGCGGCCAGATCCATCTTATTTCTCCGTCACCCCGGACCAGCCGGCGCATTCGCGCCGGCGCCGATCCGGGGTCTAGGCTCCCAAATAGATCCCGGCTCTCGCTAACGCTCGGCCGGGATGACGGCGATGCTCAACCCTGCTTGGCGATCGCCTGGAAGGCGCCCAACGCCGCCATGTTGACGATGTCGCCGACCGAAGCACCGACCTGCGCGATCTGGGCGGGCGAGGCCAAGCCCACCAGGATCGGGCCGACGACCGTGCCGCCCGCCAGCATCTGCACCAGCTTCGACGAGATATTCGCCGAATGCAGGCCCGGCATGACCAGCACGTTGGCGGGGCCCGTCAGGCGCGCGAAGGGATAGAGGTTCTTCATCAGATCGTAGTCGAGGGCGACTTCGGGGCTCATATCGCCGTCGAATTCGAAATCGATCTCGCGCCCGCCGTCGTGCATGCGCTCCAATTCCTGCACCGCTTCGCGCACCTGGGACGCCTTCTCGCGCACCGGATTGCCGAAATTGGAGAAGGAGGTGAGCGCCACGCGCGGCTCGTGCCCGAGCTTGCGCGCCGCCGCCGCCGCCGCGATGGCGATTTCGGCCATGTCGCGCGCGTTGGGCAGTTCCGTCACCGTCGTGTCCGCGACGAAGACGGTGCGTTCCTTGGTCATCATCACGGTGAGGCCGATGAAGCGCTTGCCCTTCTCGGCGTCGATCACGCGGGTGATGTCCTCCAGCGCTTGGTAGTAGGAGCGCGTCGTGCCCGTCACCATCGCGTCGGCGTCGCCCGTCGCGACCATCAGCGCCGCGAACACGTTGCGGTCCTGATTGACCAGACGCTGGCAATCGCGATGCAGCGAGCCGTGGCGGCGCAGGCGCGCATAGAGATAATCGGCGTAGCGCTTGTTGTCCTTCGACAGGCGCGCGTTATGCACTTCGAGCCCGAGCTGCGACGCCGACTGATTGATATGGGCGTTGCGCATCGCCTCGGCCACGCGATCTTCGCGGCCGATCAGAACCGGCGTGCCGTAGCCCGAATTGCGGAAGGCGATCGCGGCGCGGATCGTCTTTTCCTCCTCGCCCTCGGCGAAGACGACGCGCTTGGGGTTCGCCTTCACCGTTTCGAAAATGCGGTCGAGCATCGCGCCCGCGGGATCGCGGCGCAGCTGCAACGCGTGGCGATAGGCTTCCATATCCGCGATGGGTTTGCGCGCCACACCCGAATCCATCGCCGCCTTGGCGACGGCGGCGGGCACGACCGAAATCAAACGCGGATCGAAGGGCACGGGGATGATGTATTCGGGCCCGTATTGCAGCTTGCGGCCGGCATAGGCGGCGTCGAGCCCGTCGGGCACGTCTTCGCGCGCCAAGGCGGCGATCGCGTGGGCGGCGGCGATCTTCATCTCCTCGTTGATCGTGCGCGCGCGCACATCCAACGCGCCGCGGAAGATGAACGGGAAGCCGAGAACGTTGTTGACCTGGTTCGGGTAGTCCGACCGGCCGGTCGCGATGATCACGTCGGCGCGCGCTTCCTTCGCCTCCTCCGGCGTGATTTCGGGATCCGGGTTCGCCATCGCGAAGATGATCGGCTGCGCGGCCATCGAACGGACCATCGCCTTGTCGACGGCGCCCTTGACCGACAGGCCGAAAAACACGTCGGCCCCTTCCATCGCTTCCTTCAGCGTGCGCGCCTTGGTCGGGGCCGCATGCGCCGATTTCCATTGGTTCATGGAATCGGTGCGGCCCTGGTAGATGACGCCCTTGGTGTCGCACAAGATCACGTTCTCGTGCTTCATGCCCATCGCCTTGACCAGTTCGGCGCAAGCGATACCCGCCGAACCCGCGCCGTTGATGACCATCTTGGTCGTCGCGATGTTGCGGCCGGTGAGTTCCAGCGCGTTGATCAACCCGGCGGCGGCGACGATCGCCGTGCCGTGCTGGTCGTCGTGGAACACCGGAATGTCGAGCAGTTCGCGCAGGCGCTGCTCGATGACGAAGCACTCGGGTGCTTTGATGTCTTCGAGATTGATGCCGCCGAAGGTGACGCCCAGATAGCGCACGCAATTGACGAATTGGTCGACGTCCTTCGTATCGACTTCGAGGTCGATCGAGTCGACGTCGGCGAAACGTTTGAACAGAACGGCCTTGCCTTCCATCACCGGCTTGCCGCCCAAAGCGCCCAAATCGCCGAGCCCCAGCACCGCCGTGCCGTTGGAGATCACGGCGACGAGATTGCCCTTCGACGTGTAGTCGTAGGCCGCGTCGGGGTTCTTCGCGATATGCAGGCACGGCCACGCCACGCCGGGCGAATAGGCGAGCGACAGATCGCGCGCGGTCGTCAGCGGCTTCGTCGCGACGACTTCGATCTTGCCGGCTTTGCCGCCTTGCTGATGGAAGAGCAGCGCGTCCTGTTCGGTGACGGGCGCGGAATGGGAGGTCATGTTCGGCTTCGCCTTTATGCTGAAAACGCGTTTCCGGTGCGGGCCGGCGCAAGATGCGCGACCTCGTTATAACGCTATGGTACGTGTATCGAGCCCGCGCCGTCAAAAACTCGGCGCAGAATTCAAATGCTGCATTGCACGCGGCGCTGCCTAAATTATTCTCACTTCCGACATGACCGATACCAACACAGCTCCACCCCGCGAAACAGATGCCGCCGTCACCCCGATGATGGCGCAGTACCTGGAATTGAAACGCCAATATCCGAACGCCTTGCTGTTCTATCGGATGGGCGATTTCTACGAGATGTTCTTCGACGACGCTGTTGCAGCTGCGAAGGCGCTCGATCTGACATTGACCAAGCGCGGCCTGCATCTGGGACAGGAGATCCCGATGTGCGGCGTACCCTGGCATGCGCACGAGGCGTATCTCGCCCGGCTGATCCGCCAAGGCTTCCGCGTAGCGATCTGCGAACAGATGGAAGCGCCCGAGGAAGCCAAGAAGCGCGGCGCTAAAAGCGTGGTGAAGCGCGATGTCGTGCGCTTGGTGACACCCGGCACGCTGGTCGAAGACACGTTGCTCGACGCGCGATCCAACAATTATCTCGCTTGCCTCGCCGAAGCCGCCGGCGCCATGGGCCTTGCGTGGCTCGACATGTCGACCGGCGATTTCCGCGTGCAGAGCGTTTCCGCCGCCGGCTTGGGGGCCGCGTTGGCGCGCGTCGCACCCGGCGAGCTGTTGCTCTCGGAACGCTTGGCCGGCGCCGCCGATCTGGCGGGCGCCATTGAACCGTTCAAGGCGCTGCTGACACCGCTGCCATCGGCGCGGTTCGATTCCGAAAACGGGCGCCGGCGCCTTGAAACGCTCTATGGCGTCAAATCGCTCGATGGCTTCGGCAATTTCGGCCGCGCGGAAATCGCCGCCGCCGGATCGCTGGTCGATTATGTCGAGCTGACGCAGAAAGGCCGCCTGCCGCGTTTGACGCCGCCCGCACGCAACGCCGAAAGCGGCACGATGGAAATCGATCCCGCGACGCGGCGATCGTTGGAGCTCACCGAAACCCAAAGCGGCGAAAAGCGCGGCTCGCTGCTCGCGACCATCGATCGCACCAAAACGCCCGCCGGGGCGCGCTTGCTGGCGCAACGCTTGGGCGCGCCCTTGACCGACGCGGCCGCCATTGCGGCACGGCTCGACATGGTCGGGTTCTTCGTTGCCGCGTCGCGCGCGCGCGACGCGCTGCGCAACACGCTGGCCGGTTTCCCCGATCTCGAACGCGCGTTGCAGCGTTTGGCGTTGGGGCGCGGCGGTCCGCGCGATCTTTCCGGCATCGGCCTGGGCTTGCGCAAGCTGCCGCAAGTGCGCGCGGAACTGCGCGGCCATGCGGGCGACGTGACGCTGCCCGCCGGCATCGTCCAAGCGCTCGACGATTTGGGCGAGCATGGCGAACTCGCCGATACGCTGACACGCGCGCTGGCCGCCGATCTGCCGCTCGATGCGCGCGACGGCGGATTCATCGCCAAGGGCTATGCGCCCGAGCTCGACACGCTGATCGAAGCGCGCGACGAAGGACGGCGCCTGATCGCGGGGTTGCAGCAGAAATACGCCGACGAGACGAAAATCTCGGCGTTGAAGATCAAGCACAACAACGTCATCGGCTATTACGTCGAAGTGAACGCCCAACACGGCGAAAAGCTTTTGAAGCCGGGCGGCGATTTCATCCATCGCCAGACGATGGCGGGCGCGGTGCGCTTCACCACCGTCGATCTGTCCGAACTCGAATCGCGCATCTCCGGGGCGCGCGACAAGGCGCTGGCGGTCGAGCTCGAACTCTTCGCCACGCTGGTGCGCGACGTGGTCGCCAAGGGCAGCGAGATCGCGCGCGCGGCGCAAGCACTCGCCGCACTCGATGTCGCCGCCGCGAGTGCGGATCTCGCCGTCGATGGCGATTGGTCGCGCCCCGTCGTCGATGCGTCGCGCGTGTTCGAAATCGAAGGCGGGCGCCATCCGATCGTCGAAGCGGCGTTGAAGGCGCGCGGCGATGCGGGTTTCGTCGCGAACGATTGCACGCTCGATGCCGAGACCGGTCAGTTCGTGTGGCTCGTCACCGGGCCGAACATGGCCGGTAAATCGACCTTCCTGCGCCAGAACGCGTTGATCGCCGTCCTCGCCCAAGCCGGGCTTTACGTGCCCGCCAAGCGCGCGCGGATCGGCGCCGTCGATCGCCTGTTCAGCCGTGTGGGTGCCGCCGACGATCTCGCGCGCGGGCGTTCGACCTTCATGGTCGAAATGGTGGAGACGGCCGCGATCCTCAATCTCGCGGGGCCGCGTGCGCTGGTCATCCTCGACGAGATCGGGCGCGGCACCGCCACTTGGGACGGCTTGTCGATCGCGTGGGCGTGCGTGGAACATCTTCACGCCGCCAATAAATGCCGCGCGTTGTTCGCCACGCATTATCACGAGCTGACGGCGCTCGCCGCCAAGCTGCCTGGCCTTTCCTGCCGCACGATGCGCGTCAAGGAATGGAAGGGCGACGTCGTGTTCCTGCACGAAGTCGGGGCGGGCACGGCGGATCGCTCCTACGGCATTCATGTCGCAAAGCTGGCGGGTTTGCCGGCGGCGGCCGTCGCGCGCGCCGAGGAAGTCTTGAAGGCGCTGGAAGGCGGCGCCGAAGCGCAGAACCTCGCCAAGCTTGCCGACGATCTGCCGCTGTTCGCCGCCCCGTCGCCCAAAGGCGGCTTGCCCAAACACGCGGGCAATCCCGAACTGGAAGCCGCGATCGACGCGTTGCTGCCCGACGAACTCACGCCCAAACAAGCGCTCGAAGCGCTTTACGAAATCAAAAAACTCCGCGCGAAGGAAACGCCATGACCGACAAAGTCGCTCTTCTCACCGGTGCGGGCAAAGGCATGGGCGGGGCGTGTGCGCGCGAACTCGCCGCACGCGGCTGGAAGGTCGCCCTGCTCTCGCCGTCGGGCAACGCCGAAAAACTCGGGCCCGAACTCGGCGGGATCGGCATTACCGGATCGGTCGTCGAGACAGCCGATCTGCAACGCCTGACCGACGCGGCGATGAACAAATGGGGTCGCATCGACGGCGTGGTCACATCGACCGGCCATCCGCCCAAGGGCGATCTTCTGTCGCTCGACGACGATGCGTGGAAGAAGGGCCTCGACCTCGTCATCCTCGACGTCGTGCGCCTGGCGCGTATCGTCACGCCGATCATGGAGAAGCAAGGCAAGGGGGCGTGGGTCAATATCTCGACCTTCGCGGCGTTCGAGCCCGATCTGGTGTTCCCGATTTCCTGCACGCTGCGCGCCGGGCTGGGCGCCTTCGCCAAGCTCTACGCCGATCGCTACGCCAAGGCGGGCATCCGGATGAACAACCTTCTGCCCGGCTTCATCGACTCGCTGCCCGTGAAGGAAGCGCTGCTGCCGAAAATTCCGATGGGCCGATACGGCAGCACGGCGGAAATCGCGAAAACCGCCGCGTTTTTGCTGTCCGACGATGCGGGCTACATCACCGGCCAAAATTTGCGCGTCGACGGCGGCATTACAAGGTCCGTGTGATGCGCTTCGTCGTTCTCGCCCTGATACTGATCGCGTCGCCGCTGGCGGCGCAAACGCGCTGCGGTGAGATCGTGACGATCGATCCGCCTTCGGGCGGCACATTCGCGCTGTCGGTCGCCACACCCGAGTTGAAGCCAAACGCCGTGCTGATCCTGCTGCCGGGCGGCAACGGCATGCCGGAACTCGACGCGAATGGCTGCGCCAAGGAATTGCGCGGCAATTCGCTGATCCGCGCGATTCCGGAATTCAACAAGGGCGGCATGGCAACCGCGTTGGCCGATGCGCCCGCCGAATGGCGCGGGCGCGATGGGCTGGCGGGATTCCGCGTCGAGCCTGCGCATGCGCAGGCGTTGGGTGTGGCCGTCGCCGAAATGCGCAAACGCTTCGCTGTACCCGTGTGGCTCGTGGGCACGAGCCGGGGTGCGATTTCCACCGCCAACGCCGCCAGCCGGTTGGACGGCGACGCGAAACCCGATGGCGTGGTCATCACCTCGCCCGTCAGCGCGGGTGCGCGCGGCAATCTGCCCTGGGTGGCGCATGACGTGTTCATGTTTGCGCTGGATCGAATTTCGATTCCGCTGTTGGTCCTCGGCCACGCGAAGGATACGTGCTTGCGCTCGCCGCCCGCCAACGTGCCGCGCATCGCGGACAAGGCGACCGCGTCGCCGCGCCGCCAAGCCGCGATCATGGACGGTGGGCCGGGATCGAGCGCGAAGCCGGGCGATCTGGCGGCGTGCGAAGGCCGCCAGCCGCACGGCTTCCTCGATCAGGAATCCGAAATGGCCGCCGGGATTTTGCGCTTCGTCGGCGGCGGGCGTTTTTAGCGAACGCCGAGCAATTCGACGTCGAATACCAGCACGGCATTCGGCGGGATCACGTTGCCCGCCCCGCGCGCGCCATAGCCCAGATCGGCCGGGATGATCAGCGTGCGCTGGCCGCCCGGCTTCATCGACGCCACACCTTCGTCCCAGCCGCGAATGACGCGGCCCATGCCGAGCGGGAATTCGAAGGGCTGGCCGCGATCGCGCGAGGAATCGAATTTGCGGCCGCGCTTGCCGTCTTCCAGCAGCCAGCCAGTGTAATGCACGCGCACCGTTTGGCCGGAAGTCGGCGAATCGCCCGCCCCTTCCTTTACGTCGACGATGCCGAGACCCGAGCGCGTGCGCTTGGCGGCCGAAAGATCGGAGGTTTGCGCGTCGGCTTCGTCGGACATCGGGATCACCAAAGCAAGGCCGAGTGCGAGTGCCGCACGGCGGGGAAGAAGATGTGTCATGGGCAGGCTTTTATCAGGGGGCGGGCAGATCGACAACGCGCCGGTCGCCATTGTCGTCCGCGAATGTGATCCGCACGATCCCGCCGCCGCGCCGATAATTTTCCGGCAGATCGATCAACGCGGTCGAGCGGATCAAACGCGGCCGGCGATCCTGGCCCAACGGCACGCGGAAGCTCATCCCGAAATCCACGCCCGACGACGAACCGCCCGACGCCCCCACGCCCACACCGGGGCGTTCCTCGCGCAACGGCAGCGGGCGGATCACGTCGATCTTGCGTGCGGGAATGGGTTCCACATTATCCGACCGCAATTCCGCCGCGACGATGGGCGAAGCGTCGTCGGCCTGGATTTCAAGTACGCGCCCGTCTTGCGACAGCCCGGCCCGTAACGCGGGCGCGCTGGGCGGGGCCGGGTGACAGGAAACCAGAACCACGCTTGCCAGGAATACCGCCCATCCGTGCCGCAATTTGGTCTCCATTCCGTTCGACCCGATCATTATACTGAGTTCATGGACGAATCTTCGCCCCGTGACGACGTCGCCAATCAGCGCGCGATCATCGACCGCCGCGCCATCGACGGCGAATTGCGCGCCCTTGCCGAAGCGCATAAGGGCCCGGCGGAGAAATTGCGCCCCGTCGCCATCGAAAAGCTGAAAGCCGTCCTGTCCGCCGGCCGCACGGAGATTCGCCGCCGCTTCGAAATGAAGCAAGGTGCGGCGGGCAGCGCCAACGGCGCGCAGACCGTGCGCGCGGGCGCTTTCCTGATCGATCAGATCGTGCGTCTCGTCTACGACTTCGCCGATCGCCATATCTATCCGGCGTCGAACCCGACCGCGGGCGAGCGTTTGTCGATCGCCGCCGTCGGCGGCTATGGCCGCGCGGAAATGGCGCCGCAATCGGATATCGATCTGTTGTTCGTGCGGCCCTACAAATCGAGCCCGCGCACCGAGCAGATGGTGGAGTGGACGCTCTACGCGCTGTGGGATCTCGGCCTCAAAGTCGGCCATGCGACGCGCTCGGTGGAGGAATGTATCCGCCTGGCGCGCGAGGACATGACCATCCGCACCACGATGCTGGAAAGCCGGTATCTGTGGGGCGACGACAAGCCGTTCCTCGACGTGAAGAAGCGCTTCTACGCCGAAGTCGCCAAGGGCACGGGCGCCGAGTTCGTCGAAGCCAAGCTCGCCGAGCGCAACAAGCGCCACCAGCGCATGGGCGATTCGCGCTACGTGCTGGAGCCCAACGTCAAGGACGGCAAAGGCGGCTTGCGCGACCTGCACACGCTGTTTTGGATCGGCAAATATCTGCACCGCGTCGAAACGGTCGCCGATCTGGTGCTGAAGGGCGTGTTCACCGCCGAGGAAGCCGCGCGCTTCGCCAAGTGCCAGGAATTCCTGTGGAGCGTGCGCTGCCATCTGCACTATCTCGCGGGGCGGCCGGAGGATCGGCTGACCTTCGACGTGCAGACCGAAATCAGCGAGCGCATGGGCTACACCGACCGGCCGGGTACACGCGGCGTCGAGCGCTTCATGAAACACTACTTCCTGATCGCGAAGGAGGTCGGCGACCTCACGCGCATTTTCTGCGCGGCGCTGGAAATCGAGGAAGGCAAGAAGACCAAGTTCGACGTCGGCAAGCTGTTCGCGCGCACGCCCAAGCCCAAGCAGATCGGCGACGGGCGTTTCGCCATCGAAAGCGGGCGACTGACGCTGGCCAAGCCCGACGCCTTCGTGAAGGACCCGGTCAATTTCATCCGCATATTCCGGGTGGCCCAGCTCAACGAGCTGGACATCCATCCTTACGCGCTGCGCCAGATGCGCCAGGGCTTGCGCGGCGTCGACGCGAAATTGCGCAACGATGCTGACGCCAACGCCCTATTCCTGGAAATCCTGACCGATCCGAACGCGGAAACGGCGCTGCGCCGGATGAACGAAGCGGGCGTGTTCGGGCGTTTCATTCCCGATTTCGGCCGTGTCGTCGCGCAGATGCAGCACGACATGTACCATGTGTACACGGTCGACGAGCACACGATCTTCGCCATCGGCATTCTGCATCGCATCGAGAAAGGCGAGCTGACCGCCGATCATCCGCGCGCCAGCGAAGTGATCCGCCAAGTGCAGTCGCGCCGCGCGTTGTATTTCGCGCTGCTGCTGCACGACATCGCCAAGGGCCGCGGCGGCGACCATTCGGAAATCGGCGCGGAAATCGCGCTGAAGCTGGGGCCGCGCGTCGGATTGACGCCGGAGGAAACCGAAACCGTATCGTGGCTGGTGCGCTATCACCTCGCCATGTCGGCGACGGCGTTCAAGCGCGACATCCAGGACCCGCAAACGATCCGCGCCTTCGCCGAATTGGTGCAAAGCCCCGAGCGCTTGCGCCTGCTGCTGTGCCTGACGGTCGCGGATATCCGCGCGGTCGGCCCCGGCGTGTGGAACACCTGGAAAGCCACGTTGCTGCGCGATCTTTACGACCGCACGGTCGAAGCCTTGGCCGGCGCCTATTCGGAAGAAGGCACGATGAAGCGCGTCGCGATCGCGCAAGCGCGCCTCAAGGACGAGCTCGTCGATTGGAACGAAGCCGATATGGCTTGGTTCGCGGGGCTGGGCTATCCCGCCTATTGGCTGTCGCTCGATCCCACGACCCAGGCGCGCCATGCGCGTTTCGTGCGCGAGGCGGAGCGCGCCTCGCTGCCGCTCGCCATCGATACGCGCATCGACCGCAAGCGCACGGTGACCGAGATCACGATCTATACGCTCGACCATCCCGGCTTGTTCGCGCGCATCGCGGGTGCGATGGCGCTGTCGGGCGCGAATATCGTCGGCGCGCAGATCTTCACGCTATCGAACGGCATGGCGCTCGACTCCTTCTCGATCCAGGAATCGGCCAACGATCCCGACGGCGTGCCCGCCGCCTTCGACCGGCCCGAGAAACTCGCGCGCCTCGCGACGCAAATCGAGCACGCGCTGGGCGGGCGTTTGCGCGTGAAGGAAATGCTGGCCAAGCGCCCGGCGATCCCCAGCCGCACGCGCGTGTTCACCGTGCCGCCGCGCGTGATCATCGACAATCAGGCGTCCAAGCATCACACGCTGATCGAGGTGAACGGCCGCGATCGAATCGGCTTCCTTTACGACATCGCGTCGACGCTGACGACGCTGGGCCTATCGACCGCGACCGCCAAGATCATGACCTATGGCGAGCGCGCGGTTGACGTCTTCTACGTGAAGGACGTGTTCGGCCATAAGATCGAGGACGAAACGAAGCTGGAGCGCATCCGCAAGGCGCTGATCGAGGTGTTGTCGGCCAACGGCGAGGAAACCCCCAAGCCGCGCAACAAACGCGCCGAAGCGGCCGAATAGAATGGCCTTGCTGCGCGCGACCGCGACGGTCGGTTCCTATACGATGGCGAGCCGCGTGCTCGGCTTCGTGCGCGATATGGCGACCGCCGCGTTCCTCGGCGCAGGGCCGATCGCCGACGCGTTTTTCGTCGCGTTCAAATTTCCGAATTTCTTCCGCCGCCTGTTCGCCGAGGGCGCCTTCGCCGCGGCGTTCGTGCCGATGTTCGCCGGAACCGTCGCCCAGCACGGCAAGCAAGCCGCCAAGGAATTCGCCGAAAGCGCGATGGCCGTGCTGCTCGCCGTGTTGTTCGCGCTGGTCGTGGCGGCGGAATTCGCGATGCCCTGGGTCGTGTCGGTCATCGCCCCCGGCTTCGCGGACGAACCGCAGCGTTACGCGCTGGCCGTCGATTTCACGCGGATCACCTTTCCCTATCTGCTGTTCATCTCGCTGGTCGCCTTGCAGGGCGGCGTGTTGAACTCGCTCGATCGCTTCGCCGCCGTCGCGGCCACGCCGATCCTTTTGAACCTCTGCCTGATCGGCGCGATTTTCGGTTTCACGCCCTTCATGCCGTCGGCGGGGCATGCGTTGTCGTGGGGGGTGGCGCTGGCCGGCCTCGCACAATTCCTGTTCCTCGCCTGGGCTTGCGGGCGCGAAGGCATGGGCTTGCGTTTGCGTCTGCCCAAACTCTCGCCCGACACGCGCGCCTTGATGACGCGCATGGCGCCGGTCGCGTTGGGCTCGGGGGCGGCACAGATCAATCTGGTGATCGACGTGATGCTCGCCTCGCTGCTCGCGGCGGGCTCGATCTCGTGGCTTTATTACGCCGACCGCGTTTACGAACTTCCGCTGGCGGTGATCGGCATCGCCATCGGCACGGCGCTGCTGCCGCTGCAATCGCGCCAGGTGCGTTTGGGCGACGAGGAAGGGGCGCGCACGACCCTCAACCGCGCGATCGAGGCGGCAAGCCTTCTCACCTTACCCGCCACCGCCGCTTTGGTGGTGCTGGCCGAACCGATCGTGTCGGTCTTGTTCCTGCGCGGGGCCTTCACCGGCGCCGATGTATCGGGCACGTCCGCCGCCCTGGTCGCCTATACGGTCGGGCTGCCCGCTTATGTCGCGGTCAAGGTCCTGACGCCCAATTTCTATGCCCGGCACGACACCAAATCGCCGGTCAAAATCGCGGTCGCCTGCGTGATCTTCAACACGATCTGCGGTGTCACGCTGATGCAGGTCGTCGGCCATGTCGGCCTGGCGCTGGCGACGGCCCTGGCCGCGATCCTCAATGCCGGCGCTTTGGCCTGGATGCTGCGCCGCGCGGGCCATTTCGCACCCGATGCGCGGCTCAAATCCCGCCTGCCGCGCCAATTGGCCGCCACGGCGATGATGGCGTTGATCCTGTCGGCGGGGTTGCGCTTCGCCGAGCCCTTCCTGGCGGTGCATGGGCTGCGTTACGTGGCGCTGGCCGCCCTGATCGCGCTGGGGCTGGCCGCCTATGGGGCCGCCGCGCTGATTTTGGGGGCGGCGCGCCCCGCCGACCTCAAATCCTTCGCGCGCGGTTGACCGGACGCGGCGGGGACGCGATAAACCCCGCGTCATGAACCGCATCTTCTCGGGCATCCAGCCCACCGGCAACCTGCATCTCGGCAATTATCTCGGCGCCATCCGCAATTGGGTGAAGCTGCAGAAGGATTACGAGTGCATCTTCTGCATCGTCGACCTGCACGCGATCACCATGCCGCAGGACCCGGTCGAATTGCGCAAAGCGACGCGCGAGGTGACGGCCGCCTATATCGCCTGCGGCATCGATCCCGAAGCGTGCACGATCTTCAACCAGTCGACCGTGTCGGCGCATGCCGAGCTTTCCTGGGTGCTGGGCTGCATGACGCCGCTGGGCTGGCTGAACCGCATGACCCAGTTCAAGGATAAGGCGGGCAAGAATCGCGAAAACGCGGGGCTGGGCCTCTACGCCTATCCCGTGCTGATGGCCGCCGACATTCTGGCCTATAAGGCGACGCATGTGCCCGTGGGCGAGGACCAGAAGCAGCATCTGGAACTGGCGCGCGACATCGCGGGCGCCTTCAACGCGCGCTACGGGGTCGAGTTTTTCCCGCAGCCCGAACCGCAGATTTTCGGCGCCGCGACGCGCGTCATGTCGCTGCGCGACGGCACCAAGAAGATGAGCAAGTCGGAGGAATCCGACAATAGCCGCATCAACCTGACCGACACGCCCGATCTGATCGCGCAGAAGATCAAGCGCGCCAAGACCGATCCGCTGCCCTTGCCCGCGACGGTCGAAGAATTGGCGACGCGCCCGGAAGCCGACAATCTTCTGGGGATCTACGCGGCGTTGACCGACAAATCCCTGGAAGCGGTCGTGCAGGAATTCGCCGGCGCGCAATTCTCCACCTTCAAGGGCGCTTTGTCGGACGTGGCGGTCGCGGTGCTGTCGCCGATCACGGCGGAGATGAACCGCATGATGGCCGATCCCGGCAGCATCGACGCGGTGCTGCGCCGGGGCGCCGAACGCGCGGGCGACATGGCCGCCACGCATCTGCGGCAGGTCTACGACATCGTCGGCTTCCTGCGGCCGTAAAACCGCGACCTATTCCCGCACGGCAACGGGATATAACCGGCGCGTCACTTGCCCCGTGAACGTCCCTGGCCCAATATCGGGCCGGGGTTCGTTGCGCGTTGCAGATTTATCTACCTATCGCCGAAGCGTCGATCGACATCTTCCTGCTGCTGCTGCTGGGCGGCGGCGTGGGATTCCTGTCGGGTCTGTTCGGCGTGGGCGGCGGCTTCCTGATGACGCCGCTGCTGATCTTCATCGGCATTCCGCCCGCCGTCGCCGTGGGCTCGGGGGCGGCGCAGAACATCGCCTCGTCGGTGTCCGGCGTCATCGCGCATATGCGCAAGGGCAACGTCGATTTCCGCATGGGCGGCGTGTTGCTCGGCGGCGGTATCGTCGGCTCGACGCTGGGCGTGCAGATCTTCGCGCTGTTGCGCAGTTCGGGCCAGGTCGAGTTCTTCATCTCCATCGCCTATGTCGTGGTGCTCGGCATCGTCGGCGGGTTGATGCTGATCGAGACGATCAACACGCTGCGCAAACGCTGGCAGAACAAACGCAGCGGCGCCGCACCCGTGCGCCGCAAGCTGCACGAACATATTTGGCTGCACGGCCTGCCGCTGAAAATGCGCTTCCCGCATTCGAAGCTCTATATCAGCGCGCTCGCCCCGTTCGGCATCGGCGCCATCGTCGGCGTATTGTCGGCGCTGTTGGGCGTGGGCGGCGGCTTCATCATGGTGCCGGCGATGATCTATCTGCTGGGCATGCCGACGGTCGTGGTCATCGGCACGTCGCTGTTCCAGATCATCTTCGTGTCGGCCAACGTCACCTATCTGCAAGCCTGGCAGGTGCAGACGGTCGATATCGCGCTGGCCGTGCTGCTGCTGGTCGGCGGCGTGACCGGCGCGCAATTCGGCGCGCGCTTCGGCGCCAAGCTGCGCGGCGAATCGCTGCGCGGATTGCTGGCGCTGATCGTGCTGGCGGTCGCGATCAAGCTGTTCGTCGATCTGGTGATCCCGCCCGAGGATATCTATTCGATCGTCGTGCGCACGGCGGAGACGCCGGAGCCATGAAGCGCATTCTTCTCCTGCTCGGTCTTCTGTTCGCGGTCGCAATCCCGCAGCAAGCGCGCGCGCAAGCGCTGGTCGCCGATTTGTCGAGCCATCTGATCGCGATCACGGCGGGTTTCGCGGGCACCGAGTTGTTGCTGTTCGGCGCCACCGAAGGCGAAGGCGACGTGGTGGTGCTGATACGCGGGCCCGACAGTGACGTCGCCGTGCGCCGCAAGGCGCGCGTCGCGGGCATCTGGATCAACACCGAGACGCTGAGCTTCGCCAACGTGCCGAGCTATTACCGCGTGGCGTCGTCCAAACCCTTGGACGAGATCGTCACACCCGCCTTGCGCCAGCGCCATCAGATCGGCAGCGATTTCCTGCGTCTGACCCCGTCGCGCGACGCGGATGCGATCGCGCTCGCCGCGTTCCGCGCCGGATTGTTGCGCAACAAGGAAAAGCTGGAGCTTTACGATCCCGAGCCCGGCCGCGTGACCTTCCTGGGATCGCGCCTGTTCCGCACGCGCATCGTGTTCCCCGCCAACGTGCCCACCGGCGCCTATTCGATCGAAGTGCTGCTGGTGCAGAACGGCCAGGTGATCGCCGCGCAATCGACGCCGATGTTCGTCAGCAAGATCGGCGTGGGCGCCGAAATCTACGATTTCGCCCATGTCCACGCGGCATGGTATGGTTTGATCGCGATCCTGATCGCGGTCTTCGCCGGCTGGTCGGCCGGCCTTATCTTCCGCAAGTCGTGAGTTCACGCCAGGAGACTTCCCGATGCCAAATCGCACGCCGCAAGCGCAGCGCGTCTTTCTGGTCGTGGTCGACGAAAGCCCGGAGCTGAAAATCGCGCTGCGCTTCGCCTGCAATCGCGCGCGCCATGTCGGCGGACGCGTGGCGATGTTGTACGTGACCGAACCCGCCGAAGGCGGCGAGTGGATGGGTGTGGGCGAATTGATGCGCGAAGAACGCCGCCAAGCCGCCGAAACCAAGCTCGCCGAACTGTCGACCGTCGTGCACGAAATGTCGGGCGAGACGCCGATGCTTTATGTGCGCGAGGGCGACGCGCGCGAAGCCTTGCTCGCCTTGCTCGACGAAGAACCCGCGATCTCGATTCTGGTGCTGGGGGCGGGCACGGGGCGCGGCGGGCCGGGCCCGCTGGTCACCGAGCTTGCGGGCAAATACGCGGGCCAATTGCGCGTGCCGCTGACGATCGTCCCCGGCAGCCTGACCGACGACGATATCGACGCGATTTCCTAGGCCGCGTCGGGCACCGCTTCCGGCGCGAAGACTTCGCGAGTCCCCGAAAGCCCCTTCATCGGAAAGCGGCCGATCGAGACGAGCTTCTCGGTGCCTAGGGCCGCGAATTCCTCCGACACGACCAGCGGCAGATCGACCTTCTTGGCGACACCTTCCAGGCGCGAGGCGAGATTGACCGCCGGGCCGATGGCGGTGAAATCCAGCCGGTCGTGCGCGCCGATATTGCCGTAATAGATTTCGCCGACATGCAACGCCGCGACCGCGCGCAGCTTGCCCGCGTCGGGAAAATCGAGACGGCGCACGCAAGCGAGCGCGTCGCGCGCCGCCGCCATCGCGTCGCGCGCGGCCTGGCGGGCAAGTTCGATATCTGCGATCGGGAAGATCGCCAGCATGCCGTCGCCGACGAATTTCAGCACTTCGCCGCGATGGGCGTGAACCGCCCCCACCTGCACTTCGAACCATGCGTTCAGGATTTCGATGGTGCGCGTTTCGGGCAAACTGTCCGCCAGCGCCGTGAAGCCGCGCATATCGGTCGCCAGAATGGCCGCATGGATCGATTCGCCCGTCCCGCGCGCGACCTCGCCCTTCAGCACCTTCGTGCCGGTGTGACGGCCGAGATAGATCGCCAGCAGATCCTGCGCGATGCGCCGTTCGGTGACCAGCGCCAGCGGCCCTTCCAGCGACGTGAACGCCGCGCGAATCGCCGCGATGTCGCTGGCAATGAACCCGCCGGGACGCTTGGTCGCCACATTGCCGACCTGGAAGCGGCGGTCGTTGGTGGCCCCCAACATGCCGCCCAGCGCGATCGGCAGGGCGAAATAATCCGTGTAACCCTGGGCGCGCAAATCTTCGATGATGGGGAACGGCGTGTCGTTCGAGCCTTCGATTTTGACCCGGATGGTTTCGCCGCGTTCGACGATCGCCGGGAACGGGCTGCTGCGATAGACGTCGCTTTTGGTGACGTCATGCTCGATCAGCACTTCCTCCGCCACGCCGGATTCCTGCCACCAGCGAATGCCGTAGCCGCCGAATTGCGGATGCAGAAGGGCGACCGACAGCGCCATGCGGTCGATCGGCAGGCCGGCGGCGACCATCCGCCAGGCGAAACCGTCGAGCAGCTTGATCGGCGAGCCCACCGCATAGGCCTTGCCGTGGGTCCAGCCGAGCAATCCGGCAAGGTCTTTGACCTTGGGCCGCTGGGCTTCCGGACGGGTGAAACGGCGGCGTTGAAGCACGCCCGCCGGCGCATTTCGCAGCTGCAAAAGCGAATTCATGTTTTTATTTCAAACCTTTACAGTACGTTTCCTTTTCGGGGTTGACCGCTCGGGTATTCATCGCCATTTAAATCCCACTCGGCCCACCCCGGTCGGCCAGGGCCCCCAACGGCGCGGAGTCGCGTATTGGACCCGCCTCGTTTGCCCGACTAATTTGGGAGTGTTCGACATGTTCATCCAGACCGAAACGACGCCAAACCCGGCGACCCTGAAATTTCTGCCCGGCCGCGACGTGCTTGGCCAAGGGGCGGCCGATTTCAAATCCGCCGACGACGCGGCCCAGCGCTCGCCGCTCGCCAGCAAGCTTTTCGGCGTCGATGGCGTGACGGGCGTATTCCTGGGGGGCGACTTCGTAACGGTCACGAAGGCGGATGACAAGGATTGGCATCTGCTGAAGCCGTCGCTGCTGGGCGCCATCATGGAGCATTTCACCTCCGGTGCCGCCGCGTTGACCGCCGAACAGGGCTCGGCCCACGGCGCCGCCGGCGCCGAGGACAGCGAGATTGTTGCCCAGATCGTCGAGCTGCTCGACACCCGCGTGCGCCCGGCCGTGGCGCAAGACGGCGGCGACATCGTTTTCGACCGCTTCGAAGACGGCATCGTCTACTTGCATATGCAGGGCTCCTGCTCGGGCTGCCCGTCCTCGACCGCGACGCTGAAGTCGGGCATCGAGAACATGCTCCGCCACTATATTCCGGAGATCGTCGAAGTTCGCGCGGCCTGATTTCGGGCCCCGCGAACTCGACATCCCGTTTCCGAGGAATTTGAATATGGAACGCACCGCCGACGCGGCGGATTCGCGCGACTTCGCGTCGCTTGAATCCCCGGCGCCCCTTGCGCGCCCGATTCGCATTCTTGTCATTGTCGCCTTCGTCGCCGCCGGCCTGGCGGCACTGGCGATGAACGCCAAAGGCAGCGCGCCCTGGCGCGAAGCGCTGCGCCTGCCGCTCCCCCCGATCGCGAACGGCGACGCCGCGCCCGAATTCGAAACCGAGAACGTCACGCGCATCGCCGGTAAAGCGGCGGCCGAGCTTTACCACCTCTATGTCGAGCGCGGCTTCGTGCTACAGGCGGCGCGCGAAGGGGCGGAGATCGTCCCGCGCCTGATCGTCGAACGCCTGCCGCGCGATATGGGGGCGCTCGATTCCAGCGAGTTCCGCAAAGCGGTGTTCATCAAAACGCTGCTGCCGCTGTTGTTGATGGAAAACGAGCGCATCCTGGCCGATCGCGCGCGCCTTCAGGATGTTCTCGCCGCCGGCCCCGACGCCGCGCCGGCCGACCGCGAATGGGTCGCCGATCTCGCCGAGCGTTTCGGCGTCGAACCGACGCAAACGCGCGAGCTGCTGCGCCGCGTCGACGCGATCCCGGTATCGCTCGCCATCGCCCAAGCCGCGATCGAAACCGGCTGGGGGACGAGCCGCGTGGCCCAAGCGGGCCAGGCGCTGTTCGGCCAGATGGTGTTCCGCACGCCCGACGACGACGGCAAGGTGCGCAAGTTCGAACAGCTCGAACATGCCGTGCAGGCCTATGCCGAGAATCTCAACACGCATCGCGCCTATGCCGAATTCCGGCGCGCGCGCGAACAAGCCCGCCGCGACAATCCCAACGCCGATTTAACCGCGCCCGACGGCTACACGCTCGCGCAGCATCTGCGCCGCTATTCGGAACGCGGCATGGATTACGTGCGCGAGGTGCGTTCGCTGATGCGCGTCAACGGCCTGCGGGCCCTCGATCGCGCCAAGCTCGACACCGCGCGCGCCGACATCGCGAACGCGGGTTAAGTGTTCGAGATCAGACGCCCTTCGCGCGCGAAGGGCAGCGAACCGCCGCCGAGGCCCGCGACGAAAACCGTGCCCGACAGGCGATAATCGAGCCCGTCGCGCCGCGTCATCGCGATGAAGCCGGGCAGCAAATCGAGCATCGACACGCTGGCCGGCACGATCAGCCGCGCCTCGCCCAGGCGCGGCACGACCACGCCGTCGCCGGTTTGGCCGCGCGCCAGCGTTTCGCCGTTGACGTCGAGCACGACGCGCAAACCCGTCAACGACACGTCGCTGGGATTGGGGTTCGACAGCGCCAGTGTCAGCGCCAAACGCTGTTCGAACAGCCCGCCGCCGTCCATCGGGGCGAGATCGACGAGGCGCACGTCGAGCGGATCGAGGTGCAGATTGGCGCACGCGGCGAGCGATGCCGCTGCCCCGCCGATCAGCAGGAAACGGCGCGCGATCACGTCCGGACGACGAGGTCGGCGGCACCGTCCGCGTCGACGAACGGGATCGCCGTCGGCGGTTTCGACAGCAAGGCGAAGGCCGCCACGCCCGCGATGCCCAAACCCAGCACCGCGACGACATTCGTCGCGGCCGCGTATTTGCCGCCCAGCGCCAACACGCCCGCCAACGCGCCCGCAACCCACAACTGGCGCGACGACGCCTTGCCATAGACGCATTCGCCGACGAAATGCTCGCAGTTGCGTTCGAGCCAGTCGTAACCCGATTCGTTCAAGCGCGACGCGGCGCGCGCGACGATCTCCGCCGGCGGGAAACTGGGCCGGTCGATCGGCACGATATGCAATTCGGACTCGCCGACGAATTCGCGCAAGGTTTCGCGCACCACGCCCTTGCCGGGCCGGCGCGACAAAACCGTGCCCGCGCCTTCATGGATGCCGACATGCCAATACAAGCCTTGGCGCACGGCGAGGATCTCGCCCGGTCCGATGGTTCCCGTCACTTCAGAGTCTCCTGTGCGTAGACCCCCCAGATATGGGTACGTTCGAGCCAGCCGCGAAACCCCCCGGCCTCGACCCGGCACCAATCGCCCTGGCATTCGATCAGTGTCGCGATCACGCCCGCCTCGACCCGCGCGAGGCCCGGCGCGGCGGCTTCCGCCCGGCGCTTGAGTTCGACGGTCGTTCCCGCATCGCCCAGCACGACGGCGGTGCGCCGTCCGGTCAGCATCGATTGGTGGACCCAGCCTTCCGTGCCCTCGCGGTCGCGCACGCGGCGCCAATTCTCGAATTCCTGGGTGATTTCGACCGGCATCTGGCGGCGCACGAACACCCATTCGACCGGGTAGCGCACGCCGGGGCCGGTGCGCAGATTGACTTCTTCCGAGCGCAGCGAAACGAAGCGCGGAACGGGCAGATTGTCGCGCTGGCTTTGCGCGAATGCCGGTGCCGGCGCCAGAATGGCGGCGGCGATCAAGAGGGCGCGAATCATGATGCCCCCATTATAGACAAGCCGTGCCCCGCCCTGCTACGCGGGAAAGCATTACGGCCGCCCGAGGACACGCCATGCCCCATCGCCGCCCGCGCGTGATCGTGACACGCAAACTGCCCGATCTGATCGAGACGCGGATGATGGAGCTGTTCGACTGCAAGCTCAATCTCGACGACCGGCCGTTTTCGCGCGCCGATCTCGCCGGCGCGATGGCGGAAGCCGAAGTTCTCGTCCCCACCGTGACCGACGAAATCACCGCCGATCTGGTGCGCGCGGCCGGGCCGCAATTGAAGCTGATCGCGTCGTTCGGCACGGGCGTCAATCACATCGCGCTGGATGCGGCCAAGGATAAAGGCATCACGGTCACCAACACGCCCGGCGTGCTGACCGAAGACACCGCCGATATGACGATGGCGTTGATCCTGGCGGTCGCGCGGCGCTTGGGCGAAGGCGAACGTTTGCTGCGCGCGGGAAAATGGCAAGGCTGGGCGCCGACCGCGATGCTGGGCATGCGCTTGACCGGCAAGCGCCTGGGCATCGTCGGCATGGGACGCATCGGGACGGCGGTCGCCATGCGCGCCCGCGCCTTCGGATTGTCGATCCATTATCACAATCGCCGCCGGCTCGATCCCGCTCTCGAAGCCGAAGTCGAAGCGACCTATTGGGAAAGCCTCGACCAGATGCTGGGGCATATGGACGTGGTGTCGCTCAACTGCCCGCACACGCCGGCCACCTATCATCTGATTTCCGGCCGGCGTTTGCGCTTGATGAAGCCGCACGCGATTCTGGTCAACACCAGCCGCGGCCAAGTGGTCGAGGAAGAAGCGCTCGCCCGCGCACTCTATGCGCGCGAGATCGCGGGCGCGGGGCTCGACGTCTACGAGCGCGAGCCCGAAATCCATCCGCGCCTGCTGGAACTCGACAACGTCGTGCTGCTGCCGCATATCGGCTCGGCCACGCATGACGGGCGCTTCGCGATGGGCGAGCGCGTGATCGTCAACATCAAGACCTTCGTCGACGGCCATACGCCGCCGAACAAGGTCGTCACGACGATGTTCTGATCCACACCGTAACGGCGTGAAATAGCGTCGATTTTTCGGCCGATACCCCTTGTCGCGAAGGTCGCGGACCCCTATCTCAAGGCTTCGGGTCCGGGCCCCTCTGGCGGCGCGCCTTCCCGGATAGCTCCCCACCCCGTTGGAGGGAGCGATCCAAATACGGCGCCGCGATGTCGGACTTAACGGGGGTATCGTTGGCCCGACCCGCCCCAATCCCAAAAAGGATTTCTGGCGTTCGGGCCGTTGTATGGCCCGGGCGTGTGGCGATCCCATGAAGGATCTTCGGCGTTCGGGTTTCCGACGTCGAAGAGGGGTCCATGGACTACATAACGACAGGTGAATTTCTCGGTACGCCCATTTGGATGTGGGCGGCGTTCCTGACGCTCGTCGCCACGCTGCTGATTCTCGATCTGGGCGTGCTGCACAAGAAGAACACCGAAATCGGCGTCGCCGAGAGCCTCAAGCTCTCGGGCTTCTACTTCACCCTGGCCATGCTGTTCGGCGGGTGGGTCACGTGGCAGATGGGTGCCACCAGCGGTCTCGAATACTACACCGGCTTCTTCGTCGAATGGTCGCTGTCGCTCGACAACGTGTTCGCCATTTCGATGATCTTCACCTATTTCGCCGTGCCCCGGAAATATCAGCACCGCGTGCTGTTCTGGGGCATTTTGGGCGTGATCGTGATGCGCGGCATCATGATCGGGCTGGGTGCGGCGCTGGTCGCTGAGTTCCAGTGGATCCTTTACGTCTTCGGCGCGTTCCTGGTGTTCACCGGTATCAAGATGCTGTGGATGGCGGATAAAGAGGAGAATTTCGGCGAAAACCCGGTGCTGCTGTTCGTCAAAAAGCGGATGCGCGTGACGACCGATCTGGAAGGCCAGAAATTCTTCGTCACGCGCCCCGACCCGAAGACCGGCAAGCTGGTGCGCTGGGCCACGCCGTTGTTCCTGTGCCTGGTGCTGGTCGAGGCGGTCGATCTGATCTTCGCCGTGGACTCGGTGCCCGCGATCTTCGCGATCACGCAGGACCCGTTCATCGTCTACACGTCGAACATCTTCGCGATCCTGGGCCTGCGTTCGCTGTATTTCGCGCTGGCGGCGATGATCCATCGCTTCAAGTATCTGAAATACGCGCTCGCCCTCGTGCTCGTCTTCGTCGGCACGAAGATCTTCCTGGTCGGCTTCATCGGCAAGATGCCGGCCTGGTTCTCGCTGGGCGTGACCGTGTCGCTGATCGCGGGCGGCGTGCTGTTCTCGTTGTGGAAGACGCGCAACGACGCCGAAGCGAAGGCCTGATCAGCCGCGCTGGGGCGTCATCCGGTCGATCGCCTTGAAGTGCCGCCGCGCCCGGCCGACGATTTCGCCGTCGGTCGGGTGATCGGCGCTTTCGGTCGCGACGACGCGCTTGGCCAAAGCGGGGTTCTGCGCCTTCAAAAAGGCGCCGAACTCCGTTTTCGCCTGACCGGGGCCGAGCAGCAGAATCTCCTGCGCATCGGCCAAAGCGGCGGCGACGCCTTCATGGAAGTGCTTGTCGCTATGCGACGCCTCGGGCGCGCGCTTGTTGTGGATATGGCCGTTGGGTTTGTCGGTTCGGATCGTCGCGCGCTCGAAATCATGGGCGTCGAAATGGAACACCCTCGCTTCGTGGTGGTCGATCCAGCAGACGGCGTGGAAGCGGTTCATCGTTTTCTCCTCAATCGGTCCCCGCCATAGGACCGCAAGCCCGCCATGCCGCCAATGATATGGATCAACCGCCCATACGCATGGTACCGATTTGGTCCATGCGAAATCCCCCTTTGATCGGCGTGACGGCGGACCTGCAACAGGGCCCGGTCCATCGCCAGCACATCGCGCGCATCCAATACGTGAATGCCGTGCTCGACGGGATCGGCGGTATGCCGGTCGTGATCCCCGCCATCGGCGCGCGCCAGGACATCGATGCGTTGCTCGACCGGCTGGACGGGTTGCTGTTCACCGGCAGCCCGTCGAATGTCGACCCGTCGACGTATGGCGTGGATGGCGAAGGCCGTGCCCCCGCCGACCCCGACCGTGACGCGACCACACTGCCGCTGCTGCGCGCGGCCCTCGCCAAAGGCGTGCCGATCTTGGCGATCTGCCGCGGCCATCAGGAATTGAACGTCGCCGCCGGCGGCACGCTGCATCAATATGTCGAGCTTCTGCCCGACCATATCGATCATCGCGCCCCCGAGCACGACGACCCGAATGTGCGCTACGCCAACCGCCATTGGGTGGAGGTGGTGCCCGGATCGCTGCTGACGCGAATCGCGGATTCGACCTCGCGCCTTTTCGTCAATTCGCTGCACGGCCAAGGGATCGACAAGCTCGGCGACGGCTTGGCGGTCGAAGCGACGCATGAAGACGGCACGATCGAAGCGGTGCGCTGGACCAAAGGCCCCGGCTTCGCCTTCGGCGTGCAATGGCATCCCGAATGGCACATCAAGACCGATAAATTCGCCGCCGCGATCTTCCGCCATTTCGCGAGCGTCGTGGCCGAATACCGGCAGCGGCGCACGGCGTGAGCGATTTCGTTTCGCTGCCGGCCGACATCGCCGAGTGCCGGCGCATCGCCACGCCGGCGGGACGCAAATTGGCGCTCTATCGGCTGCACGGCGCGCGAACGGGCCCGACGCTGCTGTTCGGCCATGCGAACGGCTTCGCGGCCGGCAGCTACGCGACCATCCTGAAGGGCCGCGCGCAGAGCTGCGACGTCTTCGCCTTCGACGCCGCCGGGCATGGCGGATCGGATAGCGCGGCCGGAAATATCGAATCGTTCTGCGCGGTCGATGCGATCATGGACGATGTCGAGGCCATCGCGCGCGCGGCGCAAGAATGGTCCGGCGCACGGCATCTGCATTACGCCGCGCATTCGCTCTGCGGGGCGGCGATGATCGCCTTGGCGCTGTTCCGGCCCGCGCGATTCGCAAGTCTCGATCTTGCCGGGTTGATGCTGTTCGAGCCGCCGCTCTATCCGTTGGATGGCCATCCCTTGCGCCCGCACGCCGACGAGCACCAGAAACGCCGTGTCGCGCGCACGCTCGCAAGGCGCAGCGAATTCAAGGGCGGGCCGGACGAGCTCACCGAATATCTCGCCGCGCGCGAGATGTTCGCCGATTTCCCGCGCGATGCGATCGCCGAACATGCGCGCGCGACCTTGCGCCCCGAGAACGACACGTGGCGCTTGGCCTGCGCGCCGCGGATCGAGGCCGGGTATTTCCTGAGCCTGGGCCGGCCGCTGCTATCCCCAGCACTTTCCGGCTATCGCGGGCCGAAGATCCATTTCGTCGCCGGCGATATCGACGCGGCCAAGGCGAAGGGCGATTGGGTGACCGGCATGATGGAATATGCCCACGCGACCGTCGCCGGATCGGCGCTGACGGTATTGCCCGGCCGCAGCCATATGATGATTTTCGAGGATCGCGCCCGGTGCTTGGCGTTGCTGCAAAACTTCGCTAACAACAGCGGATCATGACCGCTCTTCCTTACGCGCCCGCCGAAGGCCCGCCCAAAGCCCCGCGCGGCGCTTTGCGCCTCGCCACTTGGAACATCAATTCCGTCCGGCTGCGTTTGCCGCTGGTCGAGAAATTGGTCGCCGCCGCCCGGCCCGATATTCTCTGCCTGCAGGAAACGAAATGCCCGGACGAGCATTTCCCGGCCGAAGCGTTGAAGGCGCTGGGTTTCCAGCACCAGATCTTCCACGGCATGAAGGGCTATAACGGCGTGGCCATTTTGTCGCGCGTTCCCCTTCATGAAACGGGGCCGCGCCATTGGTGCGGGCTGGAGGATTGCCGCCATGTGCAAGCCTCGCTCGCCAACGGCACCGAGATTCACGACATCTATATTCCCGCCGGCGGCGACATTCCCGATCCGGAAGCGAATACGAAGTTCAAGCACAAGCTCGACTTCGTGCGCAGCCAAGCCGCCTATTGGAAGAAGACCAAGCGCGACCGGCCGCGCGTGCTGGTCGGCGATTTGAACATCGCGCCGTTCGAAACCGACGTGTGGAGCCACAAGCAGCTTCTGGACGTCGTCAGCCACACGCCGGTCGAAGTGGAAGCTTTGACGGCGATGCGGGCCAATCATGCTTGGGTCGATCTTTCGCGCCAGGCGTTCCCCGAGCCGCAGCGGCTTTATACGTGGTGGAGCTATCGCAATTCCGATTGGCGCAAATCGGATCGCGGGCGGCGTCTCGATCATATTTGGGCGACGCCCGACGTGGCGCCCAAGATGAAGGGCTTCCATATTCTGCGCGAGGCGCGCGACTGGCCGCAGCCTTCCGATCACGTGCCCGTTATCGTCGATTTGGCGTTATGAGTCGCGCCGCACCCGCTTCCGCCGCCTTCATCGCCACCATCGTCGGCTTCGGCGGCACGGTGGCGCTGGTGGTGGCGGCCGCGGCCGCCGTGGGTGCAACGCAAAGCCAGATCGCGTCGTCGATCGCCGCCGTTTGTTTCGTCAAAGCGATCGCGGCGGCGTGGCTGTCTTGGCGCCATCGTATTCCGCTGATCACCGCCTGGGCGACCGCCGGGGCGGCGTTGATCGCGAGCACGACGGGGTTGAGCTTCGACGTTGCGGTCGGGGCCTATCTGGTCGCGTCGGCCGCGATCGTCGCGACGGCGTTCGTCAAGCCGCTGGGCGATCTGGTCGCGCGCATCCCCACCTCGATCGCCGCAGCGATGCTGGCGGGCGTGGTGCTGCCCTTCGTGGCACAAGTCTTCGTGCAAGCGGGCGGCGCACCCGCGCTGGTTCTGCCGCTGGTGGTGATGTTCCTGGTCGTGCGGCTGTTCAATCCGCATATGGCGGTCGTCGCCGTGTTGGCGGCGGGCACGGCGATCGCATACGCGCTGGGCCTCGCGGCACCCATCTCCGGCGAATTGGGGCTGACGCATTTCGAATTCGTAACGCCGCGCTTCGAGATGGGCGCGATCATCGGCCTGGGCCTGCCGCTGTATCTCGTCACCATGGCGTCGCAGAATCTCGCGGGCTTCGCAGTGCTGAAAGCGGCGGGCTATCCCACGCCGACGCGGGACTCGCTGGCGGCGACCGGCCTCGCGTCCTTCGTCGGCGCGTTCGCGGGCGCCATTCCGCTGGGCCTCGCCGCGATCACCGCGTCGATCTGTGCCGGCCCCGAAGCGCATCCCGACAAGGACAAGCGCTGGATTTCCGGCATCTGGTATGCCGGCTATTATCTGATCTTGGCGGCGTTCGCCGGTGCGTGCGTCGCGATTCTCGCGGCGTTGCCCAAGGCGTTGATCGCGACCTTCGCGGGGCTCGGCCTCGTCGGCGCATTGCAAGGGGCGTTGACCGGTGCCCTCAAAGACGAGGCCGAGCGGTTCCCCGCCGTGCTGACGCTCGCCGTCACCGCGTCGGGCGTGTCGCTATTCGGCATCGGCTCGGCGTTTTGGGGCCTTGCGGCCGGGATCGCGGCACTGGCCGCGCAGAATCTCAAACGCGCCGGTAAATGAAATAGCGATCCGGCGGCACGCCGTCGGGCAAGTCGACCGGCGCCAAGGCGGGGCTCGACAGCGGCTGATCGGACAGCGCGATGGCGCCCGGCGCCAAACAATCGGGCAAGGCTTGCGACAAGAACGTCGCGAAATCCGCCGTCGCATCGCTGTCGCCCGATCCCGTATCGGCATGCGCCAGAACGGCGGCGGCACCGTTTTCCGCCGCCCAGGCGGGCAGCGTCTCGCGCATATCGCCCAGATGCAGCAGCGTTTCGGGTGGCAGGCAATCGGGATGGACGGCGACATACCGTTCGAAGACATGGATCGCGCGCGCGGGTCCAAGCTTTTCGCGCAGATGGTCGTATGTGCGTCCGTTGCCAAGACCAAGTTCGAGCACGGGACCTTGGGGTAACCCTGCGCAAGCGCGATCGAGCAACAAGCGCTGCGCCTCGAGCCGCCTGATCGCCTGGTCGAGGCGGCTCACGCGGATTTAGCGGCCATCGCGTTGCGCAGCTGCGCGTTGGTTTTGACGATGCGGCGCGCGAGTTCGCGCATGATTTCGAGCCCCATCGACGGGAACTCGTTCACCAGCGCCATGAAATCGTCCTTCTCGATCTTGAGGCAGACGAGCGGATTGTCGCCCGCCGCACGCACCGTGGCGGTGCGCGGCACTTCGCACAGGATCGCGATTTCGCCGACGATCTCGTGCTTGCCGGTGCGCGCGATTTCGGTCGGGCCCGCATTCGTGTCGATCAGCACGGCGGCTTCGCCGTCCAGCACGATATAGGCGGCGTCGCCCGCATCGCCCTGCGCGAAGATCGCTTGGCCGGGTTCGTAGCTCAGGCGCTGGCTCATGAACGCGAGCAGTTTCAGCTTCGCGGGGTCGAGCTTCGAGAACAGCGGAATGCGCTTGAGGGCGTCGGTTTCTTCCTTGATCGACATCGCAACCCCCTTCCTTAAGGCGCCAGCAATTCTTTGAGCGGACCGTCCTGCTCGATCAGCGCGTCGTATCGGCCGTCTTGCGCGACGCGCCCATCGGCCAGGACGACGACGCGATCGAATTTCGCGGCCAATGCCGCATCGGCCAACGCGGCGACCACCGTCGCCGACCCGGCGGCGGCAAGCGCGCCGTCCAGGGTTTTGACTTGGGTACCGGAGTCCAGCACGGCAAGGGCGTCGTTGAGAACCAAAATCTCCGGCCGCTTCACCAGCGCGCGCGCGAGCGCCAATTTCTGGCGCTGGGCCGGCGTCAAACGCGAACCCCCGACGCCGACTTGGAAATCCAAACCCACTTCGAACACGCGTTCGCGCAAGCCCAGCGCATCGAGCACTTCGCGCATCGCCTTGCCGACGATCGCTTGCGCTTTCGCTTGGCCGTAAGCGACGCGCCCGAACAGGATGTTGTCCTGGATCGCGGCCGCGGCGTTGTAGGATTCGGGATCGAAGAACGCGATCTTGCCCGCGGCCGGACCCTTGCCGAACGCGTCGTGGATGGCGGCGCGCGTTTCCAGCACGCGGCCTTTGAAATCGGGCGTGATCAAGCCCAAACGATGGCGCGCGTTGACGAGCTTCAGCGGCAGGCCGATCAACCGCGCGCGATCTTCGTCCGAAATCGCAGGCAGTTTGCCGGACTCGTCCGGCGCGGTGCGCGCGACGATCGCTTGGAAGGTCGGCAGATCGTCGGCGGCGATGAAACTGAAACGGTCGAAGAATTCGTGGCCGGCGGGAAGGCCTGCGAACAACTCGACCATCGTTTCGGCGACCTGACGGCCCATCGCGATCAGCTCGTCCGCCATGCCCTGTTTTTGCAGCACGGCCAGGAAGTCGCGCTGCTCGGCCAGCACATCGACCTCGAACGCGGGATCGATCGGCGTGCCGAACAACAGATTCTCGGCGAGCGTCGCGTTGTCGTTGTAGCGCGTGGGATCGAAGGATTCGATCAAGCCCTTCAGCGCCGGATCGGCCTGCGGACCGGACAGCCGCTCGCGAAACGCCGCGCGCGCGGCCAGGATCGCTTCGGCCACCGCCGGCTTGGCGCGCGGATCGACGCGGCCGCGAAGCCCGAACAGGAACACGTCCTCCGCCAGATCCACACGTTCGAGCACGCGCGCGGCGACGGCGTCGAACTGCTCGGCGTTCGCCACGCCGGCGCGCGAATAGTCGATCCAGTTATCCTCGACATCGAGCGCCAGATTGCCCGCGCGTGCGGCTTCGGCAAGCCAGCGCGTACGCGTGGCGCTGCGCTTTTCGGGCGCGGCCACCGGGCGCTGACGCAAACCGTAAGAGAGGTTTTCGCGCAGCGAGGTCGCGAAATGATAGGCGCCGGGCCCGACATATCCCATCGACGCGCCCAGATGCGCGTCGGGCAGACGCGTGAGGTCACGTTCGCCCACGCGCAAGGTTCCCGAGGACGGCAAATAGAGCCGCGCGAGCGTCATCGCCAGCGCCTCGCGCCCGCCGCCGGCGGCCCCCACCAGCGCCACTTTGGCGCCGTGGGGAATGGTGAGCGAAACGGATTCGAGCAGCTTGGTCTGCGCGTCCTCCGCGACCGACAACCCGGCCAGTGCGATATCACCCGCCAAGCCCGGGGCAGGTTCGGCGGGAAGTTCGTGCAGCGCTTCGGGCAGCATCTGCTCGGGCCGGAACTGCTCGACGACCTGCTCGTATTTCTGCTGCGCGTCCTGGGCCTGCTGGTAGTAGTCGAGCAATTCCTTCCACGGTGCCGTCATGTCCTTATGCGCGGACAAAGCGGCGACCAGCGCGCCCAGCGACAATTGCCCCTGGATCACCAGATAGCCGCCGATCGAGTAGAACAGCAGCGGCGCGCACTGGCTCAGGAAGTTGTTGATGAACTTCACCAGCGATTTGCGCTGATAGATGTCGAAGCGGATGCGGAAGATCGTGCCGAAGCGTTCGGTGTAATCGGCGCGTTCCCACGACGCGGTGCCGTTGGCGCGCACTTCGTGGATGCCGCCGACGGTTTCGCCGATACGCTCGGACACTTTGCGCACCGCGCGCACGCGTTCCTTGCCCAGCGCCTTCACGCGCTTTTGCAGCATCGGGACGATATAGGCTTGGAACGGGAACAGCGAAATCGCGGCGAAACCCATCACGGGGTTCTGCATGAACAAGAACAGCGCGATGGTCAGCAGCATGCCCGCCTGCATCAGCGGCTGCACGAAGGCGTCGCCCATGAAGCCGCCGATCTGCTCGACCTCCGACGTCACCATCGGGATCAACTCGCCCGACGAGACCTTGCGGAAATGCGGAATGGGGAAGCGCAGAATGCGCTCGACCAGCGAATAGCGCAGGCGGCGCAGCAGCCTTTCGCCAAGCTTGCCCTTCAGCGAGTTGATGTATTGCTTGACGGCACCGTTGACGAGCACGGCGAGGAAAAACAGCAAGCACAGCCAGAGCAGATAGCCGATCTGATCGACGCTGAACCAGCCCAGGACCTCCTTCGGGAACTGAATCCCCTGGCCCTGGATGCCCTGGTTCATGATGTTCTTGGGCAGGTCGAGCGTGACGTAATAGAACGCCTGCGCCGCCGCGACGAGCAGGCAGACCAGCGCCGTTTCCTTGACCGAAAACCGGATGACGAAGCGAAAGATGTTCCGGTCGATATCGCCTGAGCCGCCCACGCGCGAAGTCCCCTATCCCGATCAGGAGTTTAGCGGCCGGGACCGGGGCGGCGCAACCGGGCCGCCCTGCGGCATGGGGGCGGTACGGGCGGCGCTTTACCGCATCCCGACCCGGTATCGCAGTCCGGCAACAGCCCTCAAAATTATTATTTACTGGCGTTGATCGCTTGGAATCGTCACGGGACTCCCCTTAGTCTCGGGCCGATCGAGATCCCGTCCGGGGGGACGATTGGCCAAAGCTCCGAAACGTCGCGCGCGGTCCGACCGTCGCGTGCTGATCTACAGCCACGACACGATGGGGCTCGGCCATTTGCGCCGCTGCCGCACGATCGCGCATGCGCTGGTGGAGGCCGACAAGGATCTGTCGGTGCTGATCCTGTCCGGCTCGCCGATCATCGGCTCGTTCGATTTCAAGGCGCGCGTCGATTTCGTGCGCATTCCCGGCGTCATCAAATTGCGCGACGGCGATTACACATCGCTGAACCTGCATATCGACATCGCGCAAACGCTGGCGATCCGCGCGTCGATCATCCGCCACACGGCCGAAGCGTTCCAGCCCGATCTGTTCCTGGTCGACAAGGAACCGCTGGGCTTGCGCGGCGAAGTGACCGAAACGCTCGAATTCCTCAAGCGCCGCAACGTGCCGCTGGTGCTGGGCCTGCGCGACGTGATGGACGATCCCGCGTTGCTGGAACCCGAATGGAAGCGCAAGAACGCGCTGCCGGCCTTGCGCGAGCTTTACGACGATATCTGGGTCTACGGCCTGCCGCAGATCTGCGATCCGCTGGAAGGCTTGGCCATTCCGCAATCGGTGCGCCGGAAGATGAGCTACACCGGCTATCTGCGCCGCACGCTGCCTCTGAACGGGCCGCGCGCGTCGATGGAAGCCGCGCGCGAGCGCGAACAGCCTTACGTGCTGGTGACGACCGGCGGCGGCGGCGACGGCGACGCGCTGATCGACTGGGTGCTGCGCGCTTACGAATCCGGCACGCAATTGCCGCATCGCGCGTTGCTGGTGCTCGGGCCGTTCATGCAGTCCGAACGCCAAGCCGAGTTCCTGAACCGCGCGCAGGCGCTGGGCAATGTCGAGGCGATCACCTTCGACGCGCATATGGAAACGCTGGTCGCGCGCGCCGCCGGCGTCGTGGCGATGGGCGGCTACAACACGTTCTGCGAAATCCTGTCTTTCGACCGGCCGGGCTTGATCGTGCCGCGCACCGCGCCACGTTTGGAGCAGACGATCCGCGCCGAGCGCGCCCAGGCCCAAGGTTTGGTGCGCATGCTGCCCGACGACGGAATCCGCCGGACCGAAGATATGGTCCGCGCGCTGAAGAACCTCGCGCACCAGAAATCGCCGTCGGCGGCGGTGGTACCCGGCTTGCTCGACGGGCTCGAAAACGTCGAACGTCTGGTCCGGCGCTGGCTGCCGCTGACCCAGGACGAAGCGGCGATCCGCGCCCTTGCCGCGCGCTAAGCCGGCGCGCCGATCCGGTCACACTTCGAAACGCGGCGGCCTTTTTTACGACACGTGATCGGCCTAGATTCTCCGGATAATCCGGAGAGTCCCCAATATGCCGCCCGCCGCCAGCGCCACACTTTCCACACCCCGCCGCCGTGTCGATCTGTTGAGCTTCGCCGCCAGTCTATGGCGTCTGACCAAGCCCTATTGGGCGTCGGAGGATAAATTCGCCGCCTGGGCGCTATTCGCGATCGTCATCGGATTGACGGTCTTCGGCGTCTATCTCGAAGTGTTGTTCAACGAATGGAACAACGTCTTCTACACCGCCTTGCAGGAACGCGACCGGCCGGTGTTCGAAAAACAGATGCTGGTCTTCGTCGGCCTGGCCTTCCTGTTCATCGTCAACTACATCGTCTCGCGCTACGCCATGCAGTGGCTGACGATCCGCTGGCGCAAATGGCTGACCCAGCGTTACGTCGCCGCGTGGCTCGACAACCGGATCTATTATCGCTTTCAGCTGACGGGTGCCGAAACCGACAACCCCGACCAGCGCATCGCCGAAGACGTGAAGCTGTTCGTGACCACGACCTTGTCGTTGATCACCCAGCTGCTCGACGCGGTGCTCACGCTCGGCGCGTTCCTCACGATCCTATGGACGCTGTCGGGCGCGTTCTCGATCACGCTTTTCGGGCACGAGATCCACATTCCCGGCTATATGGTGTGGGCGGCGTTGATCTACGCGATCGTCGGCACATGGCTGACGCATTTGGTGGGGAAACCGTTGGTCCCCCTCAACTATGCCCAGCAGCGTTACGAAGCGGATTTCCGCTACGACCTCGTCCGCTTGCGCGAAAATTCCGAGCAGGTCGCCCTCTATGGCGGCGAGAAGCGCGAGAGCGAGAATTTCGCGCGCCGCTTCGCGGCCATCGCCGCCAATTGGTACGGGCTGATGTGGGCGACGTTGAAGCTCAACACCTTCACCAGCTTCTATGCGCAAGCCGCGATCATTTTCCCGTTCATCGTCGCCGCCCCGCGCTATTTCAACAACTCGATTCAGCTGGGCGGCCTGATGCAGATCGCGTCGGCCTTCGGCCAAGTGCAACGCGCGCTGTCGTTCTTCGTCTCGGCCTATGCCCAGCTTGCCGATTGGAAATCGGTCGTCGATCGGCTGCTCGATTTCGAAGCGGCGATCGCGAAGGCCGAGATCGAAGCGAAAGCCAATCCGCTGCAAACGCGCGCGAGCACGGTCCCCGCCCTCGCCCGGGTCGACGTCGCCTTGCCGAACGGCGCCACGCTGATCGCCAACGCGGACGCGCGCGTCGAACCGGGAAATCGCGTGCTGCTGACCGGCCCGTCGGGTTCGGGCAAGAGCACGCTGTTCCGCGCCCTTGCCGGGCTGTGGCCCTTCGGGCGCGGCATTGTCGAAACGCCGCCGCCGGGGGCGGCCCTGTTCCTGCCGCAGAAACCCTATATGCCCATTGCGAGCCTGCGCGCGGCGCTGCTCTATCCCAATGTCGACGGCATCGACGACGCGACGCTGAAATCGACGCTCGCCGACGTGAAGCTCGACCATCTCGCCGGGCGTTTGGACGAGGTCGCCCATTGGGGCCAAGCCTTGTCGCCGGGCGAGCAGCAGCGCCTGGCCGTCGCGCGCGCGTTGCTGGCCAAGCCGAAATTCCTGTTCCTCGACGAAGCCACCGCGGCGTTGGACGAAGCGACGGAAGCGCATCTCTACGCGCTGATCGGCGAACGCTTGGCCGACACGGGCGTCGTGTCGATCGGCCACCGGCCGGCCTTGCGCCAGTTCCATAACAAGTTCTGGCGCGTCGAACCCGGTACGGACGGCAAGCCCGCGACATTGGTGGTGGCTTAGCCGGGCGCGTAAACGGGCCGTGCGCCCTCGAAACCTTTGAAGGTGAACTCGCCCAAGCGCCGCCACGGGCGATCGATCGCGGCGGCGAACGCGGCCGAGACGACGACATTCTCGCCCAGCGTGCCGCACATTTTTTCCAAGCGCGCGACCATGTTCACGTCGCGGCCGATGACGGTGAAATCCTGCCGGTCGCCGGCGCCGATATTGCCGAACGCGGCTTCGCCCAAATGCAGCGCGATGCCCGCGCGGAATCCGGTCTTGGCGAGCGCTTCTTGTGCGGCGAGAGCCGCATCGAGCATGCGCGCGCACGCATCCGCATCGCCCAGCGTGTTCGCATCGGCCATCGCGAGCACGCCGTCGCCGATGAATTTCAAAACCTCGCCGCCGCGCCGCAGGATTTCGGGCACCAGACAATCGAGATAGGCGTTGATCTGCGCCACGGTCTGTTCGGGTGTGAGCGCATCGCTCATCGCCGTGAAGCCGCGCAAATCGCTCATCGCCAGCGCCGCGCGCAAATTCCGCACCTCGCCGCGCCGTATTTGGCCGGCCAGGATCAAATCGCCCGGCGCCTTGCCGACATAGGTTTGCAGCACTTCGCGCGAAACGCGGGTGCGGATCTTCAATTCCATCACCGCCGCGATGGCGGGGCGCGCGGCGTCGATCAACGCGATATCGCCCGCCGAGAACCCGCCCGGCCGCTTTGTCGCGAAGGACAATCCCTGCACGGGCCCTTCGACGAAGGCGAGCGGTGCGATGACGTAATGCGTGAAGCCCTGGGCGCGCAGATCGGGCAGCAGGTCGTATTCGTCGACGCGGCCGTCGTCGAGGCGCATATCGAACCACGCCCCGGTCTCCTGCACGCTATCGATCGTGTATTTGATTTTGCCGGAGAAGATATCCGGGTTGTCGTAACGCGCGCGGCCCTCGCGCGTGCCGCCGCCGCGTTCCCAGATGCGTTGGATTCCGACATAGCTGGGATGCAGCGTATCGAGGAGCGCCCCCGCGCGGTCGATCGGCAGGCCCATTTCGACCAGCCGTTCGGCCACGCCGCCCATGAAATCAGCGAGATCGAGGGCTTTGGCCGGGCCCAGCACCCAGTCGACGAAGTCGCGGATTCGCGCGTTCATCGTCGGACGATGCGCCGCCGGATCGCTTGACGCAAGCGCCCGGCCCTGCGAGTAGTCGCCCCGGGACGACCCCCGGGCGAAAGGCAAACCGGCATGTTTCGTGCGCTGCTTCTCGAGAAGACCGACGGCAAAGTCACGGCCAATCTCCGTCAGCTCGACGATTCGGCGCTGCCCGACTTCCCGGTGACAGCCAAGGTCAGCTATTCGACGCTGAACTACAAAGACGGGCTCGCGATCGCCGACAAGGGCAAGATCGTGCGCGCGTTTCCGTTGATCCCCGGCATCGATTGGGCGGGCACGGTCGAGACGTCCGACGACGATCGCTTCAAGGCCGGCGACCGCGTGATCCTGACGGGCTGGGGCGTGGGCGAGCAATTCCACGGCGGCATGGCCGAACGCGCGCGCGCCAAGGCCGAGTGGCTGATCAAGATGCCGCCCGGCATGGACAAGAAATGGGCCATGTCGATGGGCACGGCCGGATTGACCGCGATGCTCGCGGTGCATGCGCTGGAAGCCAACGGTTTGAAGAAGGACCGCGAGGTTCTCGTTTCCGGCGCCGCCGGCGGCGTGGGCTCGGTCGCGGTCGCACTCCTCGCCAAGCTCGGCCACAAGGTCGTCGCGGCGACCGGGCGCCTGGAACTCGAATCGTATTTGAAGGCGCTGGGTGCCGCGAGCGTGATGGATCGCGCCGAACTCGCCAAGCCGGCCAAGCCGCTGGAGACCGAGCGCTGGGCGGGCGTGATCGACACGGTCGGCGGACCCGCTTTGGCGAACGCGCTGGCGTCGATGGCGTATCGCGCCCCCGTCGCGGCGTGCGGGCTTGCCGGCAGCCACGATCTGCCGACGACGGTGATGCCGTTCATTCTGCGCGGCGTGAAATTGATCGGCATCGATTCCGTGCGCTGCCCGATCCCCGAGCGCGACGCCGCATGGCGCAAGCTCGCCGCGTTGCTGCCCGACGGTTTGCCCGTCGGCGGCACGAAGATCGTCGGACTCGCCGATGTGCCGGCCTTGGCCGAGCAGATCGTCGCCGGTCAGATCCAAGGCCGCATCGTGATCGACGTGGCGCAATGAGCGGCAAGTTCGACAGAAACGAAGACGGTCCGGCCGGCGCCCCCAGCCAGCGCCAATTGCGCGTGGGCGAAGCGGTGCGCCGCGCGCTGGTCGAGGTGTTGCAGGAAGCCCATTTCCGCGACCCCGATTTGCAAGGCGCCTCCATCACCGTGTCGGAGGTGCGCGCTTCGCCCGACCTCAAACACGCGACCGCGTTTGTGACGACATTGGGCGGCATCGACGCCGACAAGACGATCGCGGCCCTGGGGCGTGCCCGCGCCTATATCCGCGGCGAAGTGCAACGGCGCATCGATCTGCGCCAAGCGGTCGATATCCATTTCAAGCGCGACACCGGCTTCGATTACGCGGCCCGCATGGATGCGGCGTTCCGCGATCCGAAAGTGCTGGCCGATATCGCCCCGCCGCAAGCCGACAAGCCCAAACCGCGCGCGCGCAAGAAGAAGTGAAGCGCGAGAAGAACAAGGTCGATGGCTGGGTCGTGCTGGACAAGCCGATCGGCCCGAGTTCGACGCAAGCGCTCGGCAAAGTGCGTTGGATCTTTCAAGCCGCCAAAGGCGGGCATGGCGGCACGCTGGACCCGCTGGCCTCGGGCGTGTTGCCCATCGCGCTGGGCGAGGCGACCAAACTGATCCCCTTCGCCATGGACGGGACCAAGCAGTACGAGTTCACCGTGCGCTGGGGGGCGGCGACCGCGACCGACGATCTGGAAGGGTCGGTCGTCGCGACCAGCCCCAACCGCCCGGCCGAATCCGCGATCCGGGCCGCTCTGCCAAGCTTCGAAGGCGAAATCGAGCAGCTGCCCCCCGCCTTCTCGGCCATCAAGATCGACGGCAAGCGCGCCTATGAACTGGCCCGTGCCGGGGAGGAAGTCGTTCTCCAACCCCGTAAGGTCTTGATCCATAAGCTCGAATATCTGGAATCGCCCGATGCCGACACGGCGCGGTTTCGGGTTACCTGCGGCAAAGGCACCTATGTCCGCAGCCTCGCCCGCGACCTGGCCGTCGCGTTGGGAACGGTCGGTCATGTGACCGAACTTCGCCGGACCCGAGTCGGCAAATTCACGCTGGAATCGGCAATTTCACTGGCAACGCTGGAGGGGTTTGGGCATAGTCCGGCCCGCTTTGGGGCCCTCGCCCCGGTCGAGACCGCACTGGACGACATCCCGGTGCTGGCCGTGACCGAGGAAGAGGCTTCGGCCCTTAAACAGGGCCGGGCTTTGCGAGACCCCCGCATCGATCGCGTTCCCGCCGAACCGATTGCCGCCTTCCAAGAAGGGCGGCTGGTGGCGCTGGTCGCGAGCGACGGAGAAATCCTCCGTCCGGTGCGCGTGTTCAACCTCTAGGGTCGAAAGGAATGACCGATGTCGCTCGAACCCGCTCACAAGAGTGAAATTGTCGCCAAGTTCGCCGTCAAGAAGGGCGACACCGGATCCCCGGAAGTCCAGGTCGCGTTGCTGACCGAGCGTATCAAGGAGCTCACCGAGCACCTCGGCACGCACAAGAAGGACTTCCACTCGCGCCGCGGCCTGCTGATGATGGTCGGCCAGCGCCGCCGTCTTCTCGACTATCTCAAGAAGACCGACACCAAGCGCTACTCGACGCTGCTCGAGCGTCTCGAACTGCGTCGCTAAAGCGAACCGTTTGAAATCCATGCGCGACGATGCCGCCCGCGACGCCGGACATGTTCCGGCCGCGGGCGCGTCGTCGCGTTTTTTCTATCCGACGTCCAGAAGTCCATGGGCGGTTCCGGTTCGCGCTGTCGCCATGGGGGCGATAGCGGCCGGAACCACGCGCGTTTCGCCATAGGGGCGAAGTGCTGCGGGTCCGTACGTGGCAAGGAAGGTAAACCCAAGATGTTCGATATCGTGAAACGCGAGATGCAATGGGGGGGGCGCACGCTCTCCCTCGAAACGGGCAAGGTCGCCCGTCAGGCCGATGGCGCGGTCATCGCGCGCCTGGGCGACACGGTCGTGCTGTGCACGGTCGTCGGCGCCAAGTCGGCCAAGCCCGGTCAGGATTTCTTCCCCCTGACCGTCCACTATCAGGAAAAGACCTTCGCGGCCGGCAAGATCCCCGGCGGCTTCTTCAAGCGCGAAGGCCGTCCGACGGAAAAGGAAACGCTGACGTCGCGTTTGATCGACCGCCCGATCCGTCCGTTGTTCCCCGAGAATTTCCGCAACGAAGTCCAGGTCATCGCGACGGTGCTGTCGCATGACCTGATGAACGATCCGGACATCGTGGCGATGGTCGGCTGCTCGGCCGCCCTGACGCTGTCGGGCATCCCGTTCATGGGCCCGATCGGCGCCGCGCGGGTCGGATTCATCGGCGGCGAGTTCAAGCTGAACCCGCTGCAGGAAGAACTCGCGACTTCCGACCTCGACCTCATCGTCGCCGGCACCAAGGACGGCGTGCTGATGGTCGAATCGGAAGCCAAGGAACTGACGGAAGAGCAGATGCTCGGCGCCGTCATGTTCGGCCACCGCGCCTTCCAGCCGGTGATCGACCTGATCATTTCGCTGGCCGAAGCCGCCGCCAAGGAACCCTGGGCGATCCCCGAAGCCGCACCCGCCACGGCGGCCACCAAGGCGAAGCTCGAGGCGTTCGCGGCCGAGCTGACCGAAGCCTATAAGGAACCGATCAAGTTCGCCCGTCGCGACAAGGTCGCGGCGATCAAGGCGAAGGCGATGGAAGCGGTCAAGGCCGTGCCGGAAGAAGCCGCCCTTGCCGGCGCGCTGTTCGGCGACCTGGAAGCCAAGGTCGTGCGCGACACGATTCTGGATACCGGCAAGCGCATCGACGGCCGCGACACGAAGACGGTCCGTCCGATCGTGACGGAGGTCGGCCTGCTGCCGCGCACCCACGGTTCGGCGCTGTTCACCCGCGGCGAAACGCAGGCGCTGTGCGTCGCCACGCTGGGTACCGGCGACGACGAGCAGATCATCGACGCGCTCGAAGGCGAATACCGCGAGCACTTCATGCTGCACTACAACTTCCCGCCCTACTCGGTCGGCGAAGCCAAGCGCATGGGCAGCCCCGGCCGTCGCGAAATCGGCCACGGCAAGCTCGCCTGGCGCGCGATCCGTCCGCTGCTGCCCGCCAAGGACAAGTTCCCCTACACGATCCGCGTCGTGTCGGAAGTGACTGAGTCGAACGGTTCGTCGTCGATGGCGACGGTCTGCGGTTCGTCGCTGTCGCTGATGGACGCGGGCGTGCCGCTGCCGCGCCCCGTGGCCGGCATCGCGATGGGCCTGATCAAGGAAGATCGCGGCTTCGCCGTGCTGACCGACATCCTGGGCGACGAGGATCACCTCGGCGACATGGACTTCAAGGTCGCGGGCACGGAGAAGGGCGTCACCGCGCTTCAGATGGATCTCAAGATCACCTCGATCGACGAGAACATCATGAAGATCGCGCTGGGCCAGGCCAAGGACGGCCGCCTGCACATCCTGGGCGAGATGGCCAAGGGCCTGACCGGGGCGCGCGAGAGCGTGTCGAACAACGCGCCGCGCATCACGACCTTCTCGGTTCCGAAGGAAAAGATCCGCGAAGTGATCGGCACCGGCGGCAAGGTGATCCGCGAGATCGTCGAGGTCACAGGCTGCAAGATCGACATCGAGGACGACGGCACGATCAAGGTCGCCTCGACGAGCGAGGAGAAGGCGAAGCAAGCGATCGACTGGATCAAGGGCATCGTCGCCGAGCCGGAACTCAACGCCATCTACACCGGCAAGGTCGTGAAGGTGATGGATTTCGGCGCCTTCGTGAACTTCATGGGTTCGAAGGACGGCCTCGTCCACATCTCCGAACTCGCCCCGCGCCGCGTCGAGAAGACCGGCGACGTGGTCAAGATGGGCGACAGCGTGAAGGTCAAGCTAATCGGCTTCGACGATCGCGGCAAGGTCAAGCTGTCGATGCGCCGCGTCGATCAGGCGACTGGCGCGGACATCTCCGACCAGTTCGACAAGAAGAGCGCGCCGTCGGCCGAGTAACGCCAACGCGCGGATAGATCGGGCCCTCGCACGGGAAACCGCGCGGGGGCCCTTTCTTTTGGAGGGACCCCATGAAGCTCGATATTCCGCTGATCGTCGGCCATCGCGGCGCCAAGGCGTCGTCGCCGGAGAATACGCTGCCCGCCATCGAAGAGGCCTTTCGTCAAGGCGCCACGTGGGTCGAGTTCGACGCGAAGCTCACCAAGGACGGCGTACCGATCCTAATGCACGACGAAACGCTCGATCGCTGCACCAACGGCAAGGGCAAGGTCGCCGACCACACGCTGGCGCAGATCCGCGAGCTCGACGCCGGCGCATGGTTCGGGCCGCAGTTCAAGGGCACGAAAGTGCCCACGCTGGAAGAAGCGATGGCGCTGATGGCGAAGCTCGGCATGGGCTTCAATATCGAGATCAAACCCTGCCCGACCCGCGAGTCCGAGACCGCGCGCATTTCCTGCGCGCTGGTCGACAAGCTTTGGCCGAAATCCTCCCCCATTCCGATCGTGTCGAGCTTCAAGCCCTTGTCGCTCGCCGCCGCCAAAGCGCAGTCCGCGCATTTGCCGCGCGGCTATCTGGCCGAGGAATTGGCCGGCGATTGGCTGGAAGCCGTCAAGGCGCTCGACTGCGCGACGATCCATCCCGGCTTCCGCAAACTGACCCAAGCGCAAGTTCGCGCGGCGAAGGACGCGGGCTATCCGGTGCTGGTGTGGACGGTCAACGAAGCGCCCAAGGCGAAGGAGTTGCTGAGCTGGGGCGTGGACGCACTGATCACCGACGCGCCCAGCGCGATCGGTGCGGCCGTCAAGTAAGGTCCTTCACGAACCAGAGATGCGCATAGGGGTTGTCGTTGAACCGCGCGGTTTCGCGATAACCCGCTTTGCGATACAGCGCGTGCGCTTCGGTCAGCGCCTTGTTCGTGTCGAGCACGACTTGGGCGTAGCCTTGGCGACGCGCTTCGTCTTCCAGCGCCTTCAATAACGCGCTGGCGATGCCTTGGCCGCGCGCATTGGGTGCGACCCACATACGTTTGATTTCGGCGATGCCGGTCGCGTGCTTTTTGACGGCACCGCAAGCGACGACCGAATCGCCGCGCCGTGCGACGAAGAAATCGCCGGCATCTTTCGGATTGGCATAGCCGGGCTGGCCCGGATCGAAACCGCCTTCGAACCGCGCGGCGAGTTCGGCGAAATACGCCGTGACGCAAGCGATGGCGACGGCCGAGTCCGCCGGTTCCTTGGCGATGGCGAGATCGCTCATGCGACTTTCGCCGAGGTTTCGGCAACCGGCAGATAGACGGCGAATTCCGAGCCTTTGCCCTGTTCGCTGTCGATATCCAGCGTGCCGCGATGCCGATTGACGATGTGTTTGACGATGGCGAGGCCCAGCCCCGTGCCGCCCATGTCGCGCGAACGGCCCGCATCGACGCGATAGAAACGTTCGGTCAAGCGCGGCAGATGTTCGCGCGCGATCCCTTCGCCGTCGTCGCGCACCTTGAACACGAGATAGGTGCTATGGCGCGGCGCGAAACCGGCGGGCAAGGCTTCGGCGCGCGCGACCGAAACGCGCACGCACCCGCCGACACGGCCGTATTTGATCGCATTGTCGATCAGGTTCTGGAACACCTGGGCAAGCTGATCGCTGTCGCCGATCGCCTGCGGCAAATCGTTCGCGAGCGTCGCCTCGATCGCCGCCTGTTTCGCCTTGGCCTGCGGCGCCAGCGCGTCGATCGTCGATTGCACGATGCGCGCAACATCGACGCGGCCCGAGGGCGGCGTCAGTTCCGATTCCTCGATCTTCGACAGCGATAGAAGATCGGTGACGATCCTGGTCATGCGCCCCGCTTGCTGGGCCATGATGCCGAGGAAGCGATCGCGCGCGGGCGCGTCGTCCTTCGCGGGGCCTTGCAGCGTTTCGATGAAGCCCGCCAGCGTCGCCAAGGGCGTGCGCAATTCATGGCTGACATTGGCGACGAAATCGCGGCGCATGCGATCGGCGCGGCGCACGGCGGTGATGTCGATGACGGCGAGCAACGCGGCGGGGGCGCCCATACCATCGCGCAATGGCACGGCGCGCACGCGCAAGGCGCGTTCGACCGATCCGGCGAGGACGACATCAATCGGATCGGGATAATTGCCCGCCAGCGCATCGGCCACCGCATCGAGCGCGTCGGGGTCGCGCAGATGGGCGACCAGCGGCATGTTTTCGAGATTGTCGCCGAACACGGCGCGCGCGGTCGCATTGGCGCGGGCGATGCGCTCGTCCGCGTCGACCTGCAAAATCGCGTAGGGCAGCGCATCGACGATCGATTCCAGCGCCGCTTCGTGCGCCGCCGGCGGCACACGGTCGGGCAAGGCGCGTTCGAGCGAATCCATCGCTTCGGCCAGCGGCTGGGTCGGGCCTTCCGCCACCACCGCCGTTGCGGGCACGGGGTTCGGCGGCTCGCCCTTGGCAAGCTCGCGCAAGCGGCGCGCGTGATGTTCGATACGGCCGATATGCCGGCGCACCAGCCAGCCGACGACAAGGCCGACGGCGAGGGTCGCGAGCACCGCCCACCCCCAATGGAAATGGCGCGTGGCGGCGAAAAAGCCGAACGCCGCCGCCGACGGCGCCGTCAGCGCCGTCGTCGCCATCAAGACATTGGGAAGGTAGCCGCGCTCGTCCATTGCCTATCGGAGTTTGGCCGAGTGCGCGGCCGGGTCAAGCAGCCGTTTCGCGACGACGCAATTTAAGGAAAGTCGCGGGCCTTCCTTCCAGGCGCGACTTAATTCCGTAACGCGTTTCGATCGCGTCGGCGGGGATCAGACGCCAATCGTCGGCGGTCCGCGCCGTCCATTCGAAACCGGGATGGATCAGCACGCGCTGCAACATCCAGATCAGATAATCGGGATCGTCGGTCGCGAGGCGCAATTCCCCGCCCGGCTTCAGCATGCGCCACGCCTGATCGAGAAACGGCTTCTGGATCAGGCGGCGCTTGTTATGGCGCGCCTTGGGCCAGGGATCGGGGTGCAGCACATAGATCGCTTCGAGCGCGCCGTCGGGAATGCCCGAAAACAGCTCGCGTGCATCGCCGCGATAGAGCCGGACATTGCGCAGGCCCTTCTGCTCGAAATGGCGCAGCATCGTCGCGACACCGTTCATGAACGGCTCGGCGCCCAGGAACGAAACATCCGGGTTGTTCGCGGCTTGATGGGCGAGGTGTTCGCCGCCGCCGAAGCCGATCTCCAGCCGCAAACGTTCGGGTATTTGGCCGAACGCGGCGGCGAGGTCGAGCGGCGTGGTCACCGACAGCGCGTCGAGATGTTTCTCGATCAGCGCCGTCTGGTTCGGCTTCAACCGTCGGCCGCGTCGCCGTCCGTACGAATGGAGCCAATCCGAATGAACAAGGCGCCGGGGGGACCCCGGCGCCTCGTCCGTCTCGTTGCTATCGTCGTCGGGGGCGATCAACGCACGCCGAATTCCGACTTCAGATCGCGCACCAGATCCGTCTTCTCCCACGAGAAGCCGCCGTCCTTCTCCGGCTTGCGGCCGAAATGGCCGTAAGACGAGGTGCGGCGATAGATCGGGCGGTTGAGCTGCAGATGGGTACGGATGCCGCGCGGGCTGAGGTCCACGAGGTCCTGCAGCACCTTCGACAACTTGCCCTCGTCGACCTTGCCGGTGCCATGCGTATCGACATAGACCGACAGGGGCTTCGCCACGCCGATCGCGTAGGCGAGCTGGATCGTGCAGCGTTCCGCGAGGCCCGAAGCCACGACGTTCTTGGCGAGATAACGCGCGACATACGCGGCCGAGCGGTCGACCTTCGTCGGGTCCTTGCCGGAGAACGCGCCGCCGCCATGCGGGGCCGCACCGCCATACGTGTCGACGATGATCTTACGGCCGGTGAGGCCGGCGTCGCCGTCCGGACCGCCGATGATGAACTGGCCGGTCGGGTTCACGTAGAACTCGGCTTCCGGGATTTTCCAGCCCTTGGGCAGAACCTTCTGCACATAGGGGCGGACGATCTCGCGCACGTCGTCCTGATCGACCTTGGCCGAATGCTGCGTCGACACGACGATCGCCGACACGCCCACCGGCTTGCCGTTCACGTAGCGCAGGGTGACCTGGCTCTTCGCGTCAGGCTCGAGATACTTCTCCTTGCCCGAGTGGCGCGCTTCGGCCATCAGGCGAAGGATATTGTGCGAATACTGCAAGGGGGCCGGCATCAATTCTTCGGTTTCGTTCGTCGCGTAACCGAACATGATGCCCTGGTCGCCCGCACCTTCGTCCTTGTTGCCGGCGGCGTCCACGCCCATGGCGATGTCCGCCGACTGGCCGTGCAGCAGGACTTCGACCTTGTTCTTCTTCCAGTGGAAGCCGTCTTGCTCGTAGCCGATTTCCTTGACCACTTCGCGCGCGATCTTTTCGATCAGCGGCGCGTTGACCTTGCCGCCCTTGAGCATCGGCGCCTTGGGGCCGCACTTCTTGGCGTCGAGGCGGACTTCGCCGGCGATCACGATCCGGTTGGTCGTCGCCAGGGTTTCGCAGCCCAGACGCGCATAAGGATCGACCGAAAGAAACGCGTCGACGATCGCGTCGGAAATACGGTCGCACACCTTATCGGGGTGGCCTTCGGACACGGACTCGCTGGTGAAAACGAACTCGCCCTTGCGCATGGGCCGGCCTCCAAAACCGGGAACGTTGAACGGCCGGCGCATCTTTCGCCCGGCCGCCGGGCGGATTTTCCGCCCGGAAACATGAACGCGCACGAAGCCCCCGGCATTCCCGCCCAGGGCCCCTCACGCGCGGGGTTTGTGGCAAGGTTCGGGCCCCCCGTCAACCACACGGTTGAGGGGGCCGGTCTTTAGCTTTTCTTGGGCGGGCGGCCGCGGCGCGGACGGTCATGGACCCGCGAATCCGGGTCGTTTTTGGCCAAAGTGCGCATCATGGTGACCATATTCATCCGCACCTGACGGTCGGTCAGGTCGTAGTAGGCGCGCACCAGCTCCAGCGTCTCGCGCTTGGCCATCGGGTCCAAGTCGAAAGCCGGCGTCGGGCCTTCGGCCACGCCCTGCATATGCTTGCGGCCATGCGAGGCGACCTCGCCCGGCATATCTTCGTAGAAATAGCCGACCGGCACGTCGAGCACGCGCGCGGCTTCGTAAAGGCGCGACGCGGAAAAGCGATTGGTGCCGCGCTCGTTCTTCTGCACCTGCTGGAAGGTGACGCCCAGCATCTTGCCCACGTCGTGCTGCGACAGGCCCAGCACGGTGCGGCGTTCGCGGAAGCGCTTGCCGACATGGATGTCGATCGGATTCGGCCCCGGCGACGCGCGACCGCGCCGGCCAAGGGGATTGCCGCGCCGTTTCTTCGATTTCGCTGCCATGTTCGAATCCTCGCTGCGGACGAACGCACGACTACGTTGCGCGCCGTTCCGGGTACATTTGTAGGAAGAAAGTACCTTAGAAGGGAAGAGGTTCGATTCAGAAACGACCGTCAGGCGATCCCGTTTTCTCGCGCGCGAAGCCAAATCGCGACGAAAATCGCCAACAACGCCGCCAGCATTAGATCGCCCCATCGCGCATAGGGTGTTGGCGCGGCCGCTTGCGGCAAATCGGCGTCGAGCACGCCGACGATTTCAAGACCGAGAAAGGCGCGCACACGCCCGCGCGCATCGATGATACCTGAAATACCACCACCGGCGGCGCGCACGACCGGCAGTCCTTCCTCGACCGCGCGCAACCGCGCGGCGGCGAAATGCTGGAACGGTCCGGCGGAATAGCCGAACCAGGAATCATTGGTGACGTTGAGGACGAATCCCGGTCGCGCAGCTTCATCCACGGTGCGGCCAGGGAAGATGATCTCGTAGCAAATCGACCCGCCCGCCGGCGGCAAGCCGGGGATCGCGATGGTTGCGGGGCCAGGACCGCGCGCGAAATCGCCGCTGCCGGGCACGATGCGCTCGATCGGCAGAAGCCCGCGCAGCGGCACGTATTCGCCGAACGGTACCAGATGCGCCTTGTCGTAGTTGGCGAGCATGTTCGCCGCCCCGTCGATCGCGTGCAGCGAGTTATAGGCGGCGGCGATGTTCTGCCCGTCGAGTTCCAGGCGCACCGCACCGGTGATCAACATGCCGCCGGGCGGGGCGGCGTCCGCGACTTGGCGGCGGCGTTCGGCGATGCGCGGGTTCGTCCCCCAAATCGGAAACGCCGTGGCGGTTTCCGCCCAGATCACATGGGTGCGCGTTTCCCAGCCCGGCACTTTGGACAACGCGATCGTGCGCGCGAGATTGCCTTCGCGCGCGAACGCGTCCCACTTCAATTCCTGCGGCACGACCGGTTGCACCAAGCGCAGCGCCACACCCGGTACGTTGTTCGTGGGACCGGTCGAAAGATGCCAGAGCCCGCCGATCCAAAGTGCGGCGAGCAAGCCGATCGCGGCCAGCACCGGCCGAAGGCGCAATGTCGCGGGCAATGCACAGATCAACACCGTGATCGCCGACAAGCCATAGGCGCCGGTCAACGCCGCGAATTGCAGCGGCGCATCGGCGACGCTCCAGATCGAGCCGATCAGATTCCACGGGAAACCGGTCAGCACATGGCCGCGCGCGTATTCGGCGATCGTCCAGGCGATGGCGAGGGCGATGGCGCCTGCAACACCTTGCGCGCCCGCGCGCACCACCGCGAATGTCGCCACACCGATGAACGCGGCCAAGAATCCCGACAGGCCGAACACGGCGAAAGGGATCATCCAACCGACGCGTTCCCATTCGATCAGCAGCGCGTTGGCGATCCAGTAAAGTCCGACGACATGCAGGCCAAAGCCGAACCACCAGCCGGTGGCGAAGCCGGCGAAGCGTTTCGCCGGATCGTCGCTTTGCAACAGCAGCAGCAGGCCCGCGAACGCGACGAAAGCGAGCGGCACCAGGCCCAAAGGCGGCAGCGCCAATGCGGCGCAAATGCCAAGCCCCGCGGCATAGAAACGCCGCCGCCAGCCGGTCGCGGTTTGCAGGCGCCGCGCGATGTCGGCGATGAAATTCACGCTACTCGGCGGCGCTTTCTTGGCTGGGTGCCGCTTGGGCGGCGCGCGCCTTCAAGCGTTTGATGCGGCGCGGGTCGGCGTCGATGATTTCGAATTCGCAGCCGCCGGCATGGCGGATCACTTCGCCCCGGCCGGGGACACGGCCGGCCATGGCGGCGACGGCGCCGCCCACCGTGTCGATATCGGCTTCGCGGGTTTCGTCGTCCAGCGTCAGGCCCGTCTGATTCTGGAATTCCTCGATCGACACGCGCGAATCGACCAGCCACCCGTCGGCGACCTTCTGCAAACGCGGACGTTCGTCGACGTCGTGCTCGTCTTCGATGTCGCCGACGATCGCTTCGACCACGTCTTCGATGGTGACGAGCCCGTCCACACCGCCGAATTCGTCGACAACGAGCGCGAGATGCGTGCGCGTCTTGCGCATTTCCAGCAGCAAATCGAGTACGCGCATCGACGGGGCGACGAAGATCACCTTGCGCATCACGTCGGCGAGCTTGGCGCCCGATTTCGTTTCGCGCGCGCGCAGCACGTCCTTCAAATGCACGAAGCCGACGACGTCATCGAGCGTGCCGCGATAGACGGGGACGCGGCTATGCGCTTCGCGCGCCAGGAACGCGGCCAGCTTGTCGAGATCGACTTCCAGCTCGATCGCCACGATATCGGCGCGCGGCACCATCACGTCTTCGGCCGTGACCTCGCGCAAGCGCAACACGTTGGACAGGATCGCGCGCTCGGCCGCCCCCATCGGTTCGGCCGGCGTTTCGCTTTCCTCAATGATTTCTTCGATCGTGTCGCGCAGCTGCTCTTCCGCCGCATCCCCCTTGGGGCGCAGCAGATCGCGCAGCCGCCCGCGCAATCGATCCGCGAAACTTGTTTGCGACTCGCTCATTCTTTCACCTGATGGACTCGATAGGGATCGGCGATGCGCAAGCGGCGGAGCACGCGGCGTTCGCGCGCCTCCATCGCCAGCGCTTCGGGCACTGTCTCGTGGTCCCACCCGAGCAAATGCAGTGTTCCGTGAACGACGAGATGGGCGAGATGCGCCCCCAAGGTCTTGCCTTGCGCGCGCGCTTCGGCGGCGCAAGTCTCGTAAGCCAACGCGACGTCGCCCAGCGTGCCGGGCGTTTCGTCGGGGAAGGACAGCACGTTGGTCGGCTTGTCCTTGCCCCTAAAATCGTGATTGAGCGAACGCAGCAGCGTGTCGCCCGCCAGCACGTAGCGGATCTCGCCGCGCGAAGCGGCCCCGTCCAACGCCGCATTCGCCGCCCTGCGCACGACCGTTTCGGGTCCGCGCAGGGCGCGTCGCCATCGCGGATCGTCGACGGAGACGGACAGAAGCGCGTTCATTTGCTCTGCTCTTCGCGCCGGCGATAGGCTTCGACGATGCGCCCGACCAGCGGATGGCGCACGACGTCCGCACCCGTGAAATGCGTGATGCCGATGCCCGGCACGCCGGTCAGCGTGTCGAGCGCTTCGGCGAGACCCGATTTCTGGCCCGGCGGCAAATCGATCTGCGTCAAATCGCCGGTCACGACCATGCGGCTGCCCTCGCCCAAGCGGGTCAGGAACATCTTCATCTGCATGGGCGTGGTGTTCTGCGCTTCGTCGAGAATCGCGAACGCATTTGCCAAGGTGCGGCCGCGCATGAAGGCGAGCGGGGCGACCTCGATTTCGCCCGACGTCAAACGCTTGGCCACCAAATCGGGCGGCAGCATGTCGTGCAGCGCATCGTAGAGCGGGCGCAGATAGGGATCGACCTTCTCCTTCAAGTCGCCCGGCAGGAAGCCGAGCCGCTCGCCCGCTTCGACCGCGGGGCGCGACAGGATGATGCGATCGACCTTGCCGGTGATCAGATGATCCACGGCGACCGCGACGGCGAGATAGGTTTTGCCGGTACCCGCCGGGCCGATGCCGAAGACGAGTTCGTTCTGCTTCAGCGCCTTCAGATAGGCGCCTTGCGTCGCCGTGCGCGGGGCCACGCGCCGCTTGCGCGTGGCGATGGCCAGCGCGTCGGCGTCGAACAATTCGCGCTCGCCCGTGCCGCCGTTGCTCGGCGTGGTGAAGCGCACCGCCGCTTCGACCTCGCCAAGGTCAATCGGCAGGCCCTTCACGAGCTTGGCGTAGAGCGCGTTCAGCGCGTCGCGCGCCGCCTCGGCGGCCGAATGCGGACCTTGGATCCGCACCTCGTTGCCGCGCGAGGCGATGTCCACGCCGAGCAATTGCTCGATCCGCGCGAGGTGCCGGTCATGCTCGCCGTAGAGCGAGGAAAGAAGTCGGTTGTCGTCGAAGGCCAGATGAATGGGTCCGCTCAAGCCGACAACCTTTCCTGGGTTTGATCGTGGACGACCCCCGACAGCGAATTCGAACTGCTGGCGAGAATTCGGGTGGGAAGAACCTTACCGGCCGCATCGTCCGGCAATTGCGCGTGCACCGCTTGCAGCCACGGCGTTTTGCCGATCAGCTGGCCGGCATTGCGCCCGGGGCGTTCATACAGCACGGGCACGATCGCGCCGACGGTCGCGGCGTTGAATGCGTCCTGCTGTTCGCGCAGCAAGGCTTGCAGCTTGTAGAGCCGTTCGTCCTGCACCGCTTCGGGGATCTGCTTGTCGAGCAACGCCGCCGGCGTGCCCGGGCGCGGAGAATATTTGAACGAGAAGGCTTGCGCGAATTTGACTGCGCGGATCAGGTCGAGCGTGGCTTCGAACTCGGCCTCGGTCTCGCCGGGGAAGCCGACGATGAAATCGCTCGACAGCGCGATGTCGGGGCGCGCCTTGCGCAGCTTCGCGATCAGGTCGAGATATTGGCGCGCCGTGTGGCCGCGATTCATCGCTTCGAGCAAGCGATCGGAACCCGACTGCACGGGCAAATGCAGGAACGGCATCAAAGCGGGCGTATCGGCATGGGCGGCGATCAGATCGTCGTCCATGTCGCGCGGATGGGATGTCGTGTAGCGGATGCGATGCAGACCTTCGATCCGCGCCAAGCGGCGCGCGAGCGCGCCAAGGCCAAGCTCGTTACCCGCCTCGTCCACACCATGGAACGCGTTGACGTTCTGGCCGAGCAGCGTGATTTCGCCGACGCCGTTCGCGACCAGCGCGCGCGCTTCGCGTTCGATCGCGGCCACGTCGCGCGAGAATTCCGCGCCGCGCGTATAGGGAACCACGCAGAAGGTGCAGAATTTGTCGCAGCCTTCCTGCACGGTCAGGAACGCGGCCACACCTTGATTGGCGCCGGGGGCGGGCAAATGGTCGAATTTCGATTCGACCGGAAAATCGGTGTCCAGCGCCGCCCCGGCCCCGCGCGTCGCACGCGCGACCAATTCGGGCAGGCGGTGATAGGCCTGCGGGCCCAGCACCACGTCGACATAGGGGGCGCGGGCCAGGATCGCCTCGCCTTCGGCCTGCGCCACGCAACCGGCGACCGCGAGCAGCGTGCCGTTCGCGTCCTTCAACGGTTTCAGGCGCCCGAGCTCCGAGAACACCTTCTCGGCGGCCTTCTCGCGGATATGGCAGGTGTTGAGGATGACCAGATCGGCGCCGTCGGGCGTCTCGACTTGGCTGTAGCCCAGCGGCGCCAGGACATCCGCCATCTTCGCGGAGTCGTAGACGTTCATCTGGCAGCCATAGGTCTTGATATGGAGCTTTTTCACGTAAGGCCGGGAATCCAAGGACAAATGGTACTCGCCGCCTCCCCCTGGGGAAAGCCCCTAGACGGTGGCGGGGGCGGCGTGTGTCGCATGCGGCGGCGGGACCGGCAAGGGCCCGGCCCCGCGCCCGGCCAGGGTCGCGGTCAGGGTTCGGCCGATCAGCGATTCGCAGTGATGTGCCAAAGCCTTACGCGATCCGGCCTGGGCCAAGGTGGTCGGTTCGTGGAAGATCACCTCGACCTCGATCCGGCCCAGCCCGGCGACATGCAGCAGATGCGGACCTAGATCCATATCGCCGTACCATGCTACCGCCGGGCGGAAATAGCGGCCCATCGGCATGCCGTCGAGTCGGGTCCAGGCGATGGTGACGGGCTGGACGACGATCGGCGCCGCCCCTTCCGGCCGTTCGGCCACCGCGAACAAGGCGCTTTTGAACCGGCAGATACGATTGCCGTCGCCGGTCGTGCCTTCGGGGAACAGGACCAGCGCGCCGCCCGCGTCGAGGCGTGCGGCGATCGCGTCGCGTTCCTTGCCCACGCTGGCCTGCCGGCGCGCGACGAACACCGTGCGCTGTAACTTGGCGAGCCAGCCGAAGAGCGGCCAGCGCGCGACTTCCGATTTGGCGATGAAGCTGAGTTCGGTCAGCGCGCCCAGAACGGTGATGTCGAGATAGGAGATGTGATTCGACACGAACAAGGTCGGCCGCGCTTGCGACGGCATGCCGGTCACCTTGATATCGAAGCCCAGAATGCGCGCGCAGTTGCGGTGATAGAAAACCGGCAGCGTCCCGGCACCGCGCGAGCCGAATGCGACGAACACCGCCTGCACCGGCATCAGCGTCAGCGTGAAAACGAGATAGACCGTCAATCGCACGACGGCCAAAGCGCGCGAGCCGGCTTGGTTCAATTGATCAACTCGCGTCGCCGGACGGGCGGCTGTAGTGCTTCAAGTATTTCGCGGTGACATCGTCGGTCACGACCAGAATGCAGACGTCGATCGTGTTGAACTCGCGATCGATGACGGCGCCGTCGCCGACGAAACCGCCCAGGCGCAGATAACCTTTGATCAGCGGCGGCAAGGCCGCGATCACGGCGCGCGCATCGAACGCGGCGGCGGCGGCTTCATGCTTGGCCTCGCCCGCCGGCAGCAAATTCATATCGACATAGCGTTCGGGCAAGGCGCGCGTGCGGATCGCTTCGGGCGCCAAGTGATTATGGTGCAGATAGGACAGCGCCGCCGCGTGGGTTTGCGGATCGGTGCCGGGCAGCGAGGCGCAGCCGAACATCACCTTGATGCCGTGGCGGAAGGCGTAATGGGCGATGCCCTTCCACAAAAGCTGCATCACCGCGCGGGTGCGATGTTCCGCATCGACGCAGGAACGGCCGAGCTCCAGGATCTCGCCCTCGACCGATTCCAGGCGCGAAATATCGAACTCGGTCGCGGTGTAGAAACCGTCATGCGCGCGGGCGACGGACCGGCGCAGCAAACGATAAGTGCCGACGATCGCCGCCGCCCCTTCGCCCTTCAACCGATCGAGCACCAGAAGATGATCGCAATATTCGTCGTATTTGTCGGCGTCGCGGCCCGTGGCCAAAGCGGCCGCATCGGGCTTGGCGCCGAGTTCGTCCACGAAAACCCGATAGCGCAAACGCTGGGCCGCTTCGATTTCGGCCACGTCGCGCGCGAGGCGCACTTCAAGATCGCCCGAAACGATCGGCGCGAAATCGGCGTCGATAAGACCGTCGTTTTTGGGCAATGCGCTCATTGCTTGGGTTTCTCCGGTTCGGGCGTGTCGATCGGCACGCCGTAAAGCTCCAGACGATGCCCGATCAACTTGTAGCCGAGCTTGCGGGCGATCTCGGCCTGCAACTGCTCGATCTCTTCGTTATGGAACTCGATCACCCGGCCGCTTTTCACGTCGATCAGGTGGTCGTGATGTTCCTCGGGCGCTTCTTCGTAGCGCGCGCGCCCGTCGCCAAAATCGAGCTTCGTCAGGATGTTCGCTTCCTCGAACAGCTTCACCGTCCGATAGACGGTGGCGATCGAGATGCGCGGATCGATCGCCGCGGCGCGGCGATAGACCTGTTCCACATCCGGGTGGTCGTCGGCGTCGGACAGGACCTTGGCGATGACCCGGCGCTGACCGGTCATCTTCAGGCCTTTTTCAATGCAGAGGGCTTCCAGGCGGCGCGGCATGCGTCGGGGTTCTCCGATGTCGTTGGGCGGATACGCCATGCCATCCATACGTCGTCCTCCGGAAGCGAATCGGGGGCCTGGAGAAGTTCGCGAGGGATGTACCGTCATTATATGGCGGGGTGATGACGGCCGTCGACGTATCCGGGGTAAATCAGTCCGCGCCGCGCTTGCGCTTGGACTTGGTGCCAAGCCCCAAATCGCGGGCTAACTGACTGCGTTTCTTGGCATAATTGGGGGCGACCATCGGATAATCCGACGCCAAACCCCATCTTTCGCGATATTGCTCGGGCGTCATGTTGTAGGCGGTTTTCAGGTGCCTTTTCAACATCTTGAGCTTTTTCCCGTCTTCCAGGCAGACGATAAAGTCGCTGGTCACGGATTTTTTGATCGGCACGGCGGGCGACGGGCGCTCGGCCGCCGGGGCCGCCCCCTGGCCGATTTCGTTCAGCGTGCGATGGACCTGGCGGATCAAGGCCGGCAGATCGTCCACCGCGACGGTGGTTTTGGAGACATGCGCCGCGACGATATTCGCCGTCAGCGCCAGCAAATCGGCTTGTTTCGATTCGGTCATCCCGGCGATATAGGCGCTGACCCGTTACCGAACAACCCAAATAAATTATGGAATTGGCGGCGCGATTTTCTTGGGCTCGATCATCATCGTCAGGGCATCGACCAGCGAATTCCCCGCGCGGCGATAGTAATCCTTGCGCCGCCCGATCTCGCGAAAGCCGAGCATCCGATAAAGCGTCATCGCCCCCCGATTATCGGCCGCGACTTCCAGATGCAGGGCCCGCGCGCGCGGCACGACCGACGCGACCGCGCGCACCAAGGCTTCGCCCAGGCCTTGGCGGCGAAATTCCTCGGCCACGCAAATCGTCAGCAACTCGGCCTCGTCGGCCGCGAGCCGCCCCAGCGCCATGCCGGCCGGCATTTCGCCGTCGGCCGCGAGGATCGCGTAGACGCCGGGCGAGCGCAGCACCTCGTCCATCGAGTTGGGGCCCCAGCCATCGTCGAAACACGCGCAATGCAGCGCCGACAGCACTTCGCCGTATGTTCGATCGACGACGCGCAGTTCGATCATCGCGGTTTGGCCTGGGTGATCGCCGGCGGATGAATGTAAAGCGGCACGAGCTTCGCGACCGGGGCGGCCTGCGCCGCCAGCGGTGCAAGCAGATCGGCACGCGGCAAGGCCGGGCCTTCGGCCACGCGCGCGCGCTTGCCCGAGGCGGTCAAAGCCGCAACGAACTCCGCCGCGCGGTCGCCGCCGACCAAGAACGAATCGCCGGATGCGACGAAGCCCGACGGTGTCGCGGCATAAGGTGTTTCATCATCAACGCGGACGAAGGCTTCCTCGCGCTTCGAATCGAAGGCGATCAGTAAACGCTCGCCGGGCGTAGGTTTGGCCAGCGCCGACGCGACCACCGAAAAGCAATCGATGCCGGCATATTCCGTACCGCAGGCGGTCGCGATGCCTTGGGCGGCGGCCAACCCGGCGCGCAAGCCGGTGAAGTGCCCCGGCCCGATCGTCACGCCGATACGCGTGAGGTCGAGGGCGTTGATCCCCGCCTCGCCCAGCGTTTTGGCGATCAGCGGCAGCAAGGCTTCGGCGTGGCCGGTCGACAGCGGCGTATGATTCGCCGCAACAATGCGGCCGTCGATCCAAACGGCGGCGGAGACGGCGGCAAACGCCGAATCGAGGGCGAGGAGTTTCATGCCTGGCCCGCCGGTGCTAGAAACGGCGCATGACTTTGGTCGCCATCACGCCGCCGGCTTTCGACGTCGAATTCGACTTGGCCTACGCCACGCCGCGCAACTTCACCGGCAAGCCGGTCTATGGCCGCGCGGCGGCGTTTCTGCACCCCGACGCGGCCAAGCATTTGAAGCGCGCGATCGACCTGGCCGCCGCGTTGGGCCTGCGCTTCCGGCTGTTCGACGCGTTCCGCCCGTCCGAAGCGCAATGGAAGCTGTGGAATTTCCGTCCCGATCCCGATTTCCTTGCCGATCCGCGGCGCGGCTCGCCCCATTCGCGTGGCGTCGCCGTCGATCTCACGCTGATCGACGCCAAAAGCGGCGAAGCGCTCGACATGGGCACCGAATTCGACGCGTTCACGCCCCTGTCCTATCACGGCGACACGCAAGTATCCGAAACGGCGCAGCGCAACCGTTTCCTGTTGCTCGGCCTGATGTCGGCGGCGGGATGGGATTTCTACTCGCGCGAATGGTGGCACTATCAGCTCTTCGACGCACGGCGCTATCCGGTCCTGTCCGACAGCGTGCTGCGGCAGGGCCTGATGGCCCAGGAATGACGGCGCCACTTTGTCCCGCATCGGCGTAATCGTCAAAGGATGGCCGCGACTTTCCGAAACCTTCGTGGCGCAGGAACTGGTCGGGCTCGAGGAAAAGGGCCTCGAACTCGATCTTTGGTCGTTGCGCCACCCGACCGATAAGAAGGTCCATGCGCTCGCCAAGCGCCTGAAGGCGCAAGTGCGCTATCTGCCCGAATATCTGTGGCGCGCGCCAGGTCGAGTCGCGCGAGGATGGTGGAAAGCCCGAACCCTGCCCGGCTATCGCGCCGCTTTCGCGCAATTCATCCGCGATTGGCGGCGCGATCTCACGCCGAATCGGGGGCGGCGCTTCTTCCAGGCCTGCGTGCTGGCGGCCGAGGCCGATCCGGCGATCGCGCATTTCTATGCGCATTTCATCCACACGCCCGGGTCGGTCGCGCGCTATGCCGCGATGATAAGGGGCGCATCCTGGTCGGCCTTCGCGCACGCCAAGGATATTTGGACCACACCCGACTGGGAGAAGCGCGAGAAGCTCGCCTCAATGGTCTGGTGCGCGACCTGCACCAAGGCAGGGGCCGAACATCTCGACGCGCTCGCACCCGGCAAAACGCGTTATGTGCCGCACGGGCTGGACGCCACGCGCTGGCCGGAACCGCCGTCGCGCGACGGGCGCAAGACCGTCACCATCGTTTCCGTCGGGCGGATGGTGCCCAAGAAGGGCTATGACGATCTGATCGCAGCGTTGACGATGTTGCCCGCCGATCTCGATTGGCGCTTCGTTCATGTCGGCGGCGGGCCGCTGAAAGACGCGATGCGCGCCCAAGCGGCACCGCTGGGCGACCGCGTCGAATTTCGCGGGGCGGGCGATCAGGATTCGGTGCTCGCCGCGTTGCGCGAAGGCGACATCTTCGCGCTCGCCAGCAAGGTCACATCCGACGGCGACCGCGACGGTTTGCCCAATGTGCTGATGGAAGCGGCGAGCCAAAATCTCGCCCTCGTCGCCACCTCCGCCGGGTCGATCGCCGATTTCGTCGATGCGGAAACGGGCATTCTGGTCGAACCGGGCGACCGCGCCGGGCTGGCGGCCGCGCTGGCGCGGCTGATCGCCGATCCCGCCTTGCGCGTTCGGCTGGGCGAAGCCGCCGGGTTGAAGGTGCGGCGCGATTTTCCCTTCGCGGCGAACCGCGACAAACTGCATGATCTGTTGTGCCAATGCGGATCGCCGTCTACGCGCCTCTGAAACATCCCGATCACCCGACCCCGTCGGGCGACCGGCGCGTGGCGCGCTTGCTGACCGATGCGCTGCGCATGGCGGGCCACGACGTCGATATTGCCTCGCGCCTGCGCAGTTTCGATCGACGGGGCGATATGGCACGCCAAGCGCGGATCGCGCGGATCGGCGCACGCATGGCCGATCGGCTGCTGCGCCGCTATCGCGCGCACGGCAATGCGCCCGCGCTGTGGCTCACGTATCATCTTTACTATAAGGCGCCCGATCATTTGGGCCCGCGCGTCGCGCGCGCATTGTCGATTCCCTATGTCGCGGTCGAAGCATCGATCGCGAACAAGCGCGCGAACGGGCCCTGGGATATCGGCCATCGCGCCTGCATCGATGCGTTGCGTGCGGCCGACGCGATCGTCACGCTGAACGCGCGCGACGATGCCGCCCTCGATAAATATCTGCGGCCCAATTGCCGGCGCGTCGCCTTGGCGCCGTTCCTCGATCCCAGCGTCTATCGCGCGACGCGCGGCGCGGCATCGACCCTGCGCTTGCTGGCCGTGGGCATGTTGCGGCACGGCGACAAGCAACGCTCCTACGAGATTCTCGCGGCGGCTTTGACGAAACTTGGCGCGCGCGATTGGCGTTTGGCGATTGCGGGCGATGGCCCGGCCCGCGCCGATATCGAGAAGCTGTTCGCGCCATTCGGCGATCGCGTGACCTTCCTGGGCCTGCGCGACGAAGCAGCACTGGCGCAGGATTACGCGAACGCCGATATCTTCGTCTGGCCCGCGGTCAACGAAGCCTTCTGCATGGCGCTGCTGGAAGCGCAGGCGTCGGGCCTGCCCGCCATCGCCGGAAATTTCGGCGGCGTGGGTTCGATCCTCGCCGACGGCAAAACCGGATTCCTAACGGCGCCCGGCGATGCGGATGACTTCGCCGCCAAGCTCGCCGCGCTGTTGGACGATCCCGATTTGCGAAAGTCGATGGGCGACGCGGCGCGCCTGAAAGCCGAACGCGAACACGGGCTCGACGGCGCATCCGCGACGCTCGACGCATTGGTGCGGGGATTGGCGGCATGACTTACGTCGCGTTCATGCGCCACGGCCCTACGGCTTGGAACGGCGCCAAGCGTCTGCAAGGCCGCGCCGATATCGAGTTGACGCCGCGCACGCGCGAATTCCTGCAAGCGCGGCGCATTCCGCATGAATTCGACAATTGGCGCGTGCTGTGTTCGCCGTTGCGCCGCTGCCGCGAAACGGCCGAGTTGCTGCGCCTCAAATTCGAACTCGAGCCGCGCTTGGTCGAAATGCATTGGGGCCGATTCGAAGGCCGCACGATCGACGATATCCGCACCGAAATGGGCGACGCGTTCGTCGAGAACGAGCAACGCGGGCTCGATTTCACGCCGCCCGACGGCGAATCGCCGCGCATGGTGCAGGACCGCCTGCGCCCCTTATTGGCCGAACTCGCCGCCGATGGTCGTTCGACGCTGTGCGTCACCCATCGCGGCGTGTTCCGCGCGGTCTATGCGCTGGCGCGCGGCTGGGACATGAAAGGCGACCCGCCGGACAAGCTCGATCTCTATTCGATGCATGTCCTCGAACTCGCCAAGGATGGCCATCCGCGCATCGTCGATCTCAACCTCGCGCTGAAGCGGCGATGGCGAAAATCCTGATCCATGTCCAGCATCTGCTGGGCACGGGCCATGCACGGCGCATGGCGGCAATCGCGAACGGATTGGCGCAAGCGGGCCACGACACGGTTCTGGCAAGCGGCGGCATGCCATTGCGCCTCGACATCGGCGCCGCGAAGCTGATCCAGCTTCCCGCCTGCCGCGCGCAAGATACGACATTCAAGGTTTTGATCGACGCGCACGGCGATGCGGTCGATGAATCGTGGCGTGAAGCACGCGCACAAGCCACGCTCGACCTTTACGCCGCGTTCAAGCCCGATCTGCTGATCGTCGAGCTCTATCCGCTCGGCCGTGCGCTGCTGCGCTTCGAATTGGAACCGTTGATCGCGCGCGCAAGCCGCATCCCGAAACTCGTTTCGATCCGCGACGTGCCGCAGCGCCCATCCGACGCGAAAATTGAAGCGCGCTTGGCGGCATTGGGCGATTTCGCCGCCGTGTTGGCGCATGGCGATGAAAGCTTTCTGCCCGCGACCCAAGGCTTCCCGGAATTGGCGCGGATCTGCGCCAAGCTGATCCACACGGGCTATGTCGCCGGCGACGAACAACCCGCTTCGGGCCAAGACGAGATCGTCGTCTCGGTCGGCGGCGGCGCGGCCGGGGCGAAGTTGCTCGATTCGAGTTTGAAGCTCGCCGCACGCCGCGCCCATGCGGGCGAGCGCTGGCGTATCCTGACCGGCGAACAACCGGCGACGATCGCCGCCCCCAACGATTTCGTCGCGGTCGAGCGCAACCGGCCGGATTTTCCGGGCTTGCTGAAAGGCAGCCGCTTGTCGATCAGCCAAGCGGGCTACAACACGGCGATCGATTTGTTGCGCGCGCGCGTGCCCGCCATCCTCGTGCCCTTCGCGGAAGGCAACGAGCGCGAACAGACGATCCGCGCCCAGGCGTTCGCCGCCGCCGGTCTTGCGACGATCGCCGACGAGGCCGGATTGACGCCGGAGTCGCTCGATACCGCGATCGGCGCCGCGAAATCGCCCCAACCGCACGCGATCTCTTGCGAAGGGGTCGCCGCCACGGTCAGTATCGTTTCACAATGGCTATAACCCCGCCTCCCGCCGACTGGGTCACGCTGTTCCGCGTGCTCGATTCCTATGGCACCGCCGGCCGCATGGCCGAATTGTGGTGGCGCGACGACGACGCCACCCGCCCCACACCCGCGCTTGATCGCTTGCGCGCGATTTCCGCCGCGACCGGCATCGTGCCGCTGATCGCGGTCATCCCCGCGCGCGCGACGCGCGAATTGGCGGCGCTGACCGATCTGGTCGTCTGCCAGCATGGCTGGAATCACGACAATCACGCCCCTTTGGGCCAATCGAAAGCCGAGCTGGGCGCCCATCGCCCGTTGCCGGTGGTGATGGGCGAACTCGCGCGCGGCTGGCTGAAAATCAAATCGCTGTTCGCGGCCCCGCTGCCCATTCTGGTCCCGCCGCATAACCGCATCTCGGACGATGCCGCCGATCTGCTGGCGCAAGCGGGCTATCGCGGCTTATCGACCTTCAACGCGCGCAAGAAAGCGCGGCCGGGCCTTACGCAGATCAACACGCATTGCGACATCATGGATTGGCATACGCGCGGCTTCGGCGGCGAAGGCTTGGCGTTGGGCGCGCTGGTGGCACATCTGACCGCGAAGCTGGACGGCAAGGCCGATCCGGACGAGCCGACCGGGTTTCTCACCCATCATCTGGCGCATGACGAGGCGGCTTGGGACTTCACCGACGCCGCCTTGCGCCGTATCGCGGCACACCCGGCCGTGAATTGGCGCCATCCCGCCGAGATTTTTTCGTGAACACGCTGCGCTACCCCGCCAAGGCGCTGGCCGGCGACTACGCGCGCGCGGGCATCGGCGTCGCGTTGACGTTGACTCCCGCTATCGGGCTTGGCGAATGGTCGATCGCGCATGGGTTCCTGCTGCCGCTGACCGTTCTGTTCGCCGGATTCGGCTACAAGACCTGGCGGCGCGGTCGCCAATCCGTAACCTGGGACGCAATCGGTGTATCGCTTTCGGGACCGGGAGCGGCTAGGCTCGACTGGAACGAATTGCGGTCCTTTAAACTCGCTTTTTTCTCGACGACGCGGGACCGCACGGGGGGTTGGATGCAGCTGAAGCTGTCCAGCGATGGGGCGCGGATCGACGCGGATTCCTCGGGCGAGGGCTTCGCCGATTTGGTGTCGGCCGCGTTCGCCGAGGCCGAACGCCATAGCGTTTCCGTCGATGCCGCCAGCCGCGAAAATCTGAAAGCCCTGGGGATCGCGCGGTGAATCTCCTGGAAGTCCGCGATCTGGCGATCGACTTCCGCGTGCACGATACGCGGGTGAAGGCGGTCGACGGCGTGGATTTCCGCGTGCGGCCTGGCAGCACGGTCGCGGTCGTGGGCGAATCCGGCTCCGGCAAAACGGTCATCAGCCAAGCGCTGATGGGCATTCTGCCCAAGGCCGGCGCCATCGCGCGCGGCCAGATGCTGTTTCGCGACGGCGACAAGACGACCGACCTCGCCAAGCTCGACCCCGACGGCGCCAAGTTCCGCGCGATCCGGGGCGGGCGCATTTCCATCGTGTTCCAGGAACCGATGACGTCGCTGTCGCCGCTGCATACGGTCGGCGACCAGATTTCCGAAGCCGTGCGCCTGCACCGCACGCGCGACCGCCAAGAAGCGCTCGACCTCGCCGAAGACATGCTGCGCCGGGTCGGCTTCCCCGATCCGGTCAAGGCGCTGCGCACCTATCCGTTCGAGTTGTCCGGCGGTTTGCGCCAGCGCGCGATGATCGCGATGGCGCTGGTCTGCCGCCCCGCTTTGCTGATCGCCGACGAGCCGACCACGGCGCTGGACGTGACGATCCAAGCGCAGATCCTGAAGCTGCTGAAGGATCTGCAAGCCGATCTCGGCATGGCGATCCTGCTGATCACACACGATCTGGGCGTGGTCGCGAACATGGCCGACGAAGTGGTCGTGATGTATCGCGGCCGGGTGATGGAAGCGGGCATGCGCGAGGATATTTTCCGCAAGCCCGAACACCCGTATTTGAAGGCGCTGTTGGCGGCCGTGCCGCGCTTCGACATGAAGCCGGGCGAAAAGTTGATTCCGCTGCGCGAGATCAAATCCGATCTTGGCGAAATGGTCCGCCGCAAGGACAAGACCGGCGCGCCCAAGCCGCCGCTCGACGCCGCCGACCGCGCGACGCCGGTTTTGTCGGTGCGGCATTTGCGCAAAAGCTACGCGATCCGCAAATCGGGCATGTTCGGCGGCGGCCAAGCGCAAAGTGTGCTGGCGGTCGACGACGTCAGCTTCGACGTATTTCGCGGCGAATGTCTGGGCCTGGTCGGCGAATCCGGCTGCGGCAAGACGACCGTGTCGAAAATGATCATGCGCGCGCTGACGCCGGATTCGGGCGACATCCTGTTCGAAGGCCGCGACGCGCGCAAATTCGACGGCGCCGAATTGTTCGATTATCGCCGCAAGGTCCAATTCGTGTTCCAGGACCCGTTCGGGTCGCTGAATCCGCGCATGACGGTCAGCGATATCGTGTCGGAACCGCTGCTGATCCACGGCATCGGCGACGAACGTTCGCGCCGTTCCACCGTGCGCGAATTGATGCGCGTGGTCGGGCTCGACGATCGCGCCCTCAACCGCTATCCGCATTCCTTCTCCGGCGGGCAGCGCCAGCGCATCGGCATCGCGCGCGCCTTGGCCCTGGGTCCGGAATTGCTGCTGCTGGACGAGCCCGTCTCGGCGCTCGACGTGTCGATCCAGGCGCAGGTCTTGAACCTGCTGCAGGATCTCAAGAAGGCGCTCGGCCTCACTTACATTTTCGTCAGCCATAATCTCGCGGTGGTCGACTATATGGCCGACCGGATCGCCGTGATGTGCGCCGGACGCTTGGTCGAAGTGGCGCCGCGCGAGCGGCTGTTCCGCGAACCGATCCATCCTTATACGCAAGCGCTGCTGACCGCCGTGCCCGAACCGGATATCGACCGGCCGCTCGACCTCGCCGCCTTGATGGAAGGCCGCGCGTCGAGCCCAAGCCTGTGGCCCGCGCCGTTCACGGTCGATGGCCAGACGCCGGTGGGGCTGATCGATCTCGGCCATGGTCATTACGTGCGCGCGCATTTGTCGGCTTCGCCCGACAGCTTGCGCGCCCTCGCCCGCCCGCGGGAGGTCGTCGCATGAAGTTCAAAACGCTGAGTGCGGCCCTGCTGGCCGCGGCATTTTTCGTCGGTTCGGCGAATGCCGGCGAGTTGATCGAAACGCCGAACCTGTCGCTGGATGTGATCGCGGGCAAGTTGCCGTCGATCCATGATCGCTTGCCGGCGAATCCGCTGGTGACGGCGATCGACGATCCCGAATGGCAGCCGGGCAAGCATGGCGGCGAGATGCGCATGCTAATCGGCCGTACGCAGGATGTGCGCCTCGTTTCCGTCTACGGATATTCGCGCTTGGTCGGGCTCGACAAGAATCTCGAGCTTACGCCCGATATTCTGGAAAGCGTCGATGTCGATGGCGGGCGGCGCTTCACGCTGAAGCTGCGCGAAAATCATCGCTGGTCTGACGGCGCGCCCTTCACGTCGGAGGATTTCCGCTATTGGTGGGAAGATGTCGCGAACGAGAAGGCGCTGACGCCCGCGGGCCCGCCCAAGGCGCTGCTGGTCGATAACGAGAAACCCGTCGTCAGCTTTCCGGATGCGCGCACCGTCGTTTACGAATGGTCGACGCCCAACGCCGCATTCCTGCCCGCCCTTGCGGGCCCCGCCCCGGTCTTCATCTATCGTCCGGCGCATTATCTGCGCCAATTCCACCATCGCTACGCCGACCGCAAGGCGCTGGGCGAAGCCGTGCAGCGCGCCAATCTGCGCACTTGGTCGCAATTGCATAACCGGCTCGACAAGCTCGACCGCAACGACAACCCGGATCTGCCCGTGCTCGATCCGTGGGTCGTGCGCACCAAGGCGCCGGCCGAGCGTTTCGTGTTCGACCGCAATCCCTATTACCACCGCATCGACGCGAACGGGCGCCAGCTTCCCTATATCGATCGGCTGATCATGAACGTCGCCGACGGCAAGATTCTGGCCGCCAAGGCCGGTGCGGGCGAGGTCGATCTGCAAGCGCGCGGCCTCAACTTCGCGAACTACACCTTCCTGCGCCAAGCCGGGAAGCGGAACGATTTCGATACGCGGCTGTGGTCGACCGCGCGCGGTTCGCAAATCGCGATCCATCCCAATCTCAACACCAACGATCTGGGCTGGCGCGCGCTGTTCCGCGACGTGCGCTTTCGCCGCGCGTTGTCGATGGCGATCGATCGGCGCGAGATCAATCAAGTCGTTTATTTCGGTTTGGCGGTCGAAGGGGCGAATACGCTGCTGCCCGCAAGCCCGATGTACCGGCCCGAATACCGCAGCGCGTGGCATCAATTCGATCTGAAGGCCGCGAACGCGTTGCTCGATCAGATCGGCCTCACCAAGCGCGACGAGCGCGGCGTGCGCCTGCTGCCCGACGGACGGCCGATGGAAATCGTGGTCGAAACCGCGGGCGAGGATGTCGAGCAGACCGACGTGCTGGAGCTGATCCACGATTCCTGGCTGAAGGCGGGCATCAAGCTTTATTCGCGGCCCCAGCAACGCGACATTCTGCGCAACCGCGTGTTCTCGGGCGAAACGCGCGTGGCGCTGTGGTTCGGGATCGAGAACGCGCTCGCCAACCCGGACTCGCCGCCCGACGAATTGGCGCCGACGATGCAAGACCGGCTGCAATGGCCCAAATGGGGCCAATATCGCGAGACCGGCGGCACGTCGGGCGAACCGGTCGACATGTCCGAGGCGATCGATCTGGTGCGCGAATCCGAAGCTTGGCGCAACGCGGCGACGCGCAACGGCCGCGAAGAAGCGTGGCGGCGCATGCTGCAGAACCACGCCGACAACGTCTGGACCATCGGTCTGGTCGCCAATGTGCGCCAGCCGGTCGTCGTGTCGAATCGTTTGCGCAACGTGCCGCGCGACGGCGTATGGAATTGGGATCCGGGCGCTTTCTTCGGCGTGCATCGCATGGACGCGTTCTGGTTCGATGGCGAGCGCGGCGCCCCGCGCAGCACCGCCGCGGTTCCGGCCGGTAAGTAGGAAGGTCGCTTCGACGTGCTCGCGTATTTCGTCCGTCGCTTGTTCGTGATGATACCGACGCTGCTGGCGATCAGCGCGATCGTGTTTTTCATCATCCAATTGCCGCCGGGCGACTACCTGTCGAACCAGATCGCCGAGTTGCGCGCGCAAGGCGAAGCCGCGAGCATGGCGCAGATCGAACATCTGCGTGCGCAATACCATCTCGATAAGACGCCGGTGGAGCGCTACTTCATCTGGCTGTTCGGCCTGCTGCGCGGAGACCTTGGCTGGTCGTTCGAATACGATCTGCCGGTCAATGTGGTGATCGGCGACCGGCTGATCTTGAGCTTCGTCGTCGGCTTCGCGACGGTGATCTTCACTTACGCCGTCGCCTTCCCCATCGGCATCTATTCGGCGACGCGCCAATATTCCTGGGGCGATTACGGCCTCACCTTCCTCGGCTTCTTGGGCCTCGCCACGCCGTCTTTCCTGCTCGCGCTGGTGATGCTCTATCTCGCCAATATCTGGTTCGGCACGGCGATCGGCGGCTTGATGGACCCCGAATTCGTCGACAAGCCGATGAGCTGGGCGAAGTTCCTGTCGGTGCTGGAACATCTTTGGATTCCCGTCGTGGTCATCGGCACGTCGGGCACCGCCGCGATGATCCGCCGGTTGCGCGCCAATCTGCTCGACGAGCTGCAAAAACAATACGTCGTCACCGCGCGCGCCAAGGGTCTGCCGCCGGGCCGCGCGCTGTTCAAATATCCGTTGCGCATGGCGCTGAACCCCTTCATCGCCGATATCGGCGATTTGCTACCGCAGCTCATCTCCGGCGCTGCGATCGTTTCGGTGGTGATGAGCCTGCCGACCAACGGGCCGATGCTGCTGGCGGCCTTGCGCAGCCAGGACATGTTCCTGGCCGGATCGTTCCTGATGATCGAAGCGGTGCTGATCGTGCTGGGCGTGTTTCTGTCGGACGTGGCGCTGGCCGCGCTCGACCCGCGCATCCGTCTGCATGGCGGGGCCGGCAAATGACCGATACCCGCGCGAACGAGAGCGACAAGCTGGCGCATTACGTACGGCGCGAGACATTCGATCCGTATGACGGCGAGAAGCTCGACCCCAAGCTCGAGCGCTACTACATGGCCACGCAATGGCGGCTGATGTGGTGGAAGCTGAAGCGCCACAAGCTCGCGCTATGGTCGGGCGTGCTGCTCGTATTCTTGTACGTGTCGATCCTGTTCAGCGAGATGATTGCACCCTACGGCGTGGGCACGCGCAATATCGACCATATCTATGCGCCGCCGCAGGCGGTGCATCTGTTCCACGAAGGGCGCTTCGTCGGGCCCTTCGTCTACGGCTTCGACTACACGCTCGACCTCGACACGCTGAAACGCGAGTACACGCCGAACCCCGCCAAGGTTCAGCCGTTGCGGTTTTTCTGCAAAGGCGATTCGTGGGAATGGATGGGCTTGGTTCCGGGTTCCTGGCATTTCGTCTGTGCCGCGGAAGGCGGCACGTTCTTCCTGCTCGGCACCGACCGGCTGGGGCGCGATATGTTCAGCCGTCTCGCCTATGGCACGCGGATTTCGCTGACCATCGGCCTGATCGGCGTGATGGTGAAATTCATCCTGGGCATCGTGCTGGGCGGGCTCGCCGGCTATTACGGCGGCTGGGTCGATATGGTCATCCAGCGCATGATCGAGATCATCCGCTCCTTCCCGGAATTGCCGCTGTGGATGGCGCTGTCGGCCGCCCTGCCCGTGTCGTGGAGCCCGATCTACATCTATTTCGGCATCACGCTGATCCTGGGCCTGATCGGCTGGACGGGCCTGGGCCGCGCGGTGCGCTCGAAGCTGCTAGCCTTGCGCGAGGAGGATTTCTGCACGGCCGCGACGCTGATGGGGGCGAGCCCCAAGCGCGTGATCTTCCGCCACCTCGTGCCCAGCTTCATGAGCCATCTGATCGCGTCGGCGACGCTGGCGATCCCGACGATGATCCTGGGCGAGACGGCGTTGTCGTTCCTGGGGCTGGGCCTGCGCCCGCCGATCACGTCTTGGGGCGTGTTGCTGACCGAAGCGCAGAACATCAACGTCGTGGCGCTTTACCCGTGGCTGTTGCTGCCGGTCGTGCCGGTGATCGTCACCGTGCTGGCGTTCAACTTCCTGGGCGACGGCTTGCGCGACGCCGCCGATCCTTACAAATAGCGTTTCCGCAGCCACAGGCTGGAGACGAACGCCGTATCGGGAATCGGCAGGCCGTCCAGCGCCGCGATGCGCAGATGGCGCGCGGCATAAGCCGACGACCACAGCGGATCGTACGCGCCGCTCGCCAACAAGCCGGCGACGGCGTTCTGCTCGTTATAGCCGCGCCACGCCCATGAGTCGGGATAGGCCCAGGGCAGGAAGATGTCGTGGAAATGCAGCACGACGCCGCGCTTCAGCGCGGGCAGCACATTGGCGAACAGAATGTCGAGATCCGTGCCTGGCATTAGAATATGCGAGGAGTCGACGAACACGACATCGCCCTCGCCCAATTCGGCGAAGGGATAGTCGGTCGTCTCCAGCCGCGCTTTCGTCCAATCGACGCGCAAACCCGTCAGCGTCGCGCGCGGAGCCGGGTCGATGCAGTCGAGCCGCGTCGCCAGGTCGCCGTCTTGGATCGCGCGCGCCATGAAACGCGTCGAATGGCCCGATCCGATTTCGACGATGCGTTTGGGGGCTGTCTCGCGCACGAAGGTATAGGCGAAGGCGGCATCGTGGCCGGTGAACCAATCCTGGTTCCAGCGCGGGGCCGGCGGCGGCTCGGCGCCGAAGCCTTGAAGCTGCGCGCGATAGGCGTCGATACGCGCACCCCACGCCGCGAATTGCGGCAGCGCGTCGGCGAAGATCTTTTCGAGGCCCTTATAGGCTTGCGGCGGCGCGACTTCCGCAGCATGGCGATAAGGCACGAAGAAACCGCGCTTCGCACCCAGCGCGGTCAGGAACTGGAACCAATGGCCGCGGCCGGCACCCATCAAACTTCGATCGTCGTGCCTTCGCGGGCGACGAACGTGCCGGGGCGCATCTTTTCGGCGTCGGCCGCGATCTTGTCCATGAACGTATCGTCATGGTCGGGATCGTGATGGTAGATCGCCAAGCGTTTGGCGCCCGCCTTCTCGACCAGGCGAATACCTTCCTGCCAGGTCGAATGGCCCCAGCCGACATGGGCGGGATATTCTTCGTCGGTATAGGTGCAGTCGTAGACGACGATGTCGGCACCCTCGATCAGCTTCAGCACATTGGTATCGAGACGGCCGGGCACGTGTTCGGTGTCGGTCACGTAGCAGATCGATTTGCCCGCGACCTCGACGCGATAGCCGGTGGCGCGATTGGGATGGTTGAGCGGGGCCGTCTTCACCACCACGCCGCCGCCCAGATCATGGGTTTCGCCCGCGCGGAAATCGGCGAACTCGATCTGTGCGGCGAAGATGCCGATCGGGATCGGGAACAACGGCGCCGACATCATTTCCGACAAAACCTGTTTGAGGTTCATTTCGGGAATGAGATGGCCCGCGCGCAGGCGGAAGCGATTGCGCCGGTCGTAGAGCGGCGAGAAAAACGGAATTCCCTGGATATGGTCGAAATGGGTGTGGGTGAAGAACCAGTCGACGTCGAGCGGCCCGCCTTGTTTGGCGAGCGCCCCGCCGAACGGCTTCAAGCCCGTGCCCGCATCGAAAATCAGCAGCTTGTTGCCCGCACGGATTTCCAGACACGCGGTGTTGCCGCCATAGCCGGCGGTCGCCGGACCCGGACACGCGATCGAGCCACGCACGCCCCAAAACGTTACGGAGAGTCGGTCGGTCGTCACTTCGCGCGTGCTCCCTTACGTGCCGTCGGCACAAGATAACCGCCCGGCGTCGTCAACAACAACCGCGCGCGCGCCGGGTCGCGCTCGATCTTGCGGCGCAACCTGTAGACATGCGTCTCCAGCGTGCGCGTCGTCAATCCCGGTTTATACCCCCAAACGGCGCGAAGCAATTCCGCGCGCGGGACCGGATCGCCCCTGGCTTTCAACAACATATCGAGCAAGGCGGTTTCGAGTTCGGTGAGCCTTATCTCACGCGCGCTCTTGCGTTCGACCAAGCGGCGCAAAATCGCGTCGAACGCGTAGGGACCGAGTTTTTCGGGTGCTGCGGCGGGGCGAACCAGACCGTGCATCAGCCCCGCAAGATCGTCGAGCCGCACGGGCTTGGCCAAGGCCGCCGCCACGCCATGGGGCGCGCGCCCGCGCGCGTCGAGACCCAGCAGACAAACCGGCACGGCGAGGCGTTTGACCAGAGCGCCCAGCGCCCGGCCCGATGCGATCGCACGATCGAGGATCGCCGCGTCGAAGCCCACCCCTTCGGCCAGCGCCAAAGCGGCGTCGGCTTCCTGCGTCGTCTCGACACGGAAGCCGTGCGCCCGCAGGCCTTCGCCAAGGACGCGCGAGGAAAGCTCCGGGGCGAGCAAAAGCAGCCTTGCGGCGGTCATGGGCTCAAGCCTAACCCAATCCGCCGATCAAATGACCAGGGCGCAAAGAAAAAGACCGCCGGCGTTGCCACCGGCGGTCTTGATCGCAAAGCCCTACGAAATAAGGCTTAGAAGGCTTTCGTGAGCGACAGGACGAACTGATTGCGGGTCAGTTTGTAGTTGTCCTTGGTCAACGTCGAGTTGGCGTTGGTGATGTCGCGGCCCAGCGCGGCGTTTTCCTTCATGTTCGTGTCCGAGTAGGTCGCGGCCACGAGGATACCGAAGAAGCTACGCGACAGACCCAGGTTCCAGGTCGTGTAGTCCGGGAAGCCGAAATTTGCGTTCTTATCGACCGTCTGGCGGCCCACGCGACCGGACGCGGTGAGGTCCCAAATCGGCAGAGGAACATCGGCGCCGCCTTCATAGTACCAACCCGTGCCCGACGCGGCCGAGAAGGCGCTGGTGTAGAACACCGAGCCGACGACCTTGGCGAAGCCGAAATCATAGGCTGCCTTGCCGTAGACTTCGGTCCACGACGGGTTGCCCACGCCTTGCGGGTTCGGCAGCTTTTCGACCGAGTTGCGCGGATAAGTGTAGGCAATCACGCCGGCGTCGAGGGTCAGATTGTCGATCGGCGTGACGCGCAGACCACCGTAGAGGTCGAGCTCGACGCGCTGACGCAGATAGCCGCCGGCGCCATCCGGGAAGCCGACATTCGAAATGAAGGTGCCCAGGTACGGCGTGAACATGCCGACCGTGTAGCCGTATTCCAAACCGGCCTGAAGAGCCGGGCGGCGATCATTCTGCGAGATACCGCGGAACAGATAATTCGAGGTGACGGCGATCGTCGGCGAGAAGGTGCCGACCGAAGTTTCGATTTGTGCCGAAACCGGCGTCACATTAGCGCCCAAAATCAGTGCAGTTGCACCAAAAATGGTCAGTAAGCCTTTGCGAATATTCATGTTTTTGCTCCTCAAGCCTGTCTTGGAGGTTCTATTGCAAGGCTCGGACTTACCGCAACATGAATTCTGCAACTGAAGCCCTTACCCAAGGCACAGCCATGGGTTTCAATGCCGACTGTGGCACGGGGGTTACAGTTTTGAGCGTGCGACAGGAAGAATTCAGGCCGGACGGCCCAGAATCGGGTATTGCGGGTCGCTGAAACCCGGGGTTGCGGGATGGCCTGACGCGACGAGGGCGCTGACCGCCGATTCGTCGGCCCCATTCCAGGGCCGCTGGCTTCCCGAAACATAGGCCTGCCACTGCGCCAGGGTGCGCGGCCCCGCTAAAACCGACGTGATCAGCGGATTCGCCATCACCCAGCCCAGTGCCAGCGTTGCGGCATCCGTCCCGCGCGCTTTGGCGAGATCGGCAAGGTTCCGCGCCAACGCGATCGCTTCGGGTTTGAACGAGGTCTGGTGCAGCCGCCTGTCGCCGCGCCCGGCGCGCGAGGCGGGATCGGGCGTGTCGATCGAATCGTATTTCGCGGTCAACACCCCGCGCGCCAACGGGCTGTAGGGCACGTTGCCGAGGCCAAGTTCGGCCGCCCCGGGCAGGATTTCGGTTTCCGCCTGGCGATCGAACAGATTGTACCAAGGCTGGCTCGCGATCGGTTGCGGCACGCCCATCGCCGTACACAGGGCGACGAAGCGCGCCATGCGCCAGCCGCGGAAATTCGACAAGCCGATATAGCGGATCTTGCCCGCCCGGATCAGCCCGCCCAAGGCTTCGACCGTCTCCTCCATCGGCGTCGTCATGTCGTCGCGATGCAGGTAATAAAGATCGATGTGATCGGTGCCGAGCCGTTGGAGACTCGCCTCGAGCCCTGCGATCAACCAACGGCGCGAAGTGCCCCGCGCATTGGGATCGTCGCCGGGGGCCGGATTGGCGATCTTGGTCGCCAGCACCCAACGCGCACGTTCCTTGGCGATTAGGCGACCGACAATGCGTTCGGATTCGCCGCCGGCATAGCCATCGGCCGTGTCGATGAAATTGACGCCCGTTTCGCGCGCCGAAGCAACGATGCGCGCGGCCTCCGCTTCGTCGGTGCGGTCGCCGAACATCATCGTGCCCAAGCACAAGGGCGAGACTTTCAGGCCCGAACGGCCGAGATTGCGGTAGATCGACATGGCGAATCGCTCCTTGGTTTTGCCTTGCTCGGGCCACAAAGCGCTGGCAAAGAACCGGTCATGGACGGATTTTCCCGCCGCTTCTTCATCGCCGGTGCCGTGCTTGCCGTTGTAGCAAGCGCGCCCGTTGCCGCGCAAAGCCCCGCGCGCAACGAAGCCGATCGCGCGGATATCGCGCGCGTCGAAACCTATCTCGCCGGCATCAAAACGCTGGAAGCGCGTTTCCTGCAGATCGGCCCCGACGGTTCGACCGCCGAAGGCAAATTCTATCTGTCGCGACCGGGCAAGCTGCGGCTCGATTACGACGCGCCCAACCCCAATCTGCTGATCGCCGATGGGCGGGCCCTCGCGCATATCGACCGTTCGCTGAAAACGATTTCGTATCTGCCGCTCGATTCCACCCCGGCCGGCGTGTTGGTGCGCGCCGACGTGAAACTCGCGGGCGACGTGACCGTGACCGGGATCGAACGCGGCCCCGGCGTACTGCGCGTGGGCATCGTCCAGACCAGCGATCCGCGCGCCGGGCGGCTGATCCTGGAATTTGCCGAGCGGCCGTTCCAGCTGTCGAGCTGGCGGGTGGTCGACGGCCAGGGCCTGACGACGCGCATCACCTTGCTGGATCCGCGCGACGGCGTGACTATTGCGCCCGATCGGTTCACGATCGTCGATCCGAACCAGCAGCGCCTGATGGAACCCGGCAGAGATCGCTAGGACCGGCAATTTTTGCCTGGAAGCGTCACGCGATTGGCATCTAACCCTTTGAATTTACAAAGGTGATCCCTGGTTCGGCGCTTGCAATGCTTCCGGCAAGATGTCCGCCACCGCCATCCAATCATCGAAGTTCGAAATCCGGTCCAGCGCCGCGAAGGCGTGGAATCCGGATGCGCCCGACGAAGTCGTCCTGACCGACGGCAGATCGCGCGGCTTCGGCGATCTGCTGCAAGCGCTGAACCCGCTCCAGAACCTGCCGATCGTCGGCACGATCTATCGCGAATTGACCGGCCAATCGATCGAACCGTCGGCACGGGTCCTGGGCGGCTTCATCTATGGCGGGCCGATCGGAATCGCCAGCGCGCTGGTCAACGCGATCGTCGAGGACGGCAGCGGCAAGGACATCGGCGGCCATATGCTCGCGATGGTTTCGGGGCCCGAGAAGGGCAATATCGCGCCGCCGCCGACCGGCGACGCGGCGCAATCGGGCGTGCATTTGGCAGCCTTGCGCCAAGACGGCGCATTCGAATCGAACGATTTGCTCGCGACCTGGATCGCCGGCGGCAGCGCCGCGCCGCGCAATCAAGCGCCCGAAATCTTCGAAGCCAATCTGCGCCAGAACTTGACGCCCCAGGGCCCGTCGCTGGTGCCGAGCGACGGCAAGATGGCGCTCGCCTCGCTGTTCACCGGCCCCGCGCCGAAGCCGGAAGCGGCACCCGTTCAAACCGCGCAAGCCGTCCCGGCTGCGGCGCCGATCCAACCGACGAAGGGCGTGTCGCCCGCCGAGCCCGAAAAAGCCGCCGCGATGGCGCCCGATACCGGCGGCGGGGTGCCGGCGGGACGCGGCGTTCGCACCCTCGCCGATTATCGCGCCAACGCCCAATCGGCCGAGGTGCCGATGGTGCGCATGCCGGTGGCGAGCGACCCCATTGCGGGTCAAAACGCGCGCCGCACTTTGGCGAGCTATCGCGAAGCGAATGCGTTCAAGCCGCCGGTTTCGCAAGCCTTGGCACAGGCCAATGTGCAACCGACCGGCCTGCCCGCCGCCCTCGAAGCGCAGCTCGGCGCCAATAGCGGCGGCAACACCGCCGGCGGCGAACAAGGTTGGGTCGCGATGATGATGGGTGCCGGTCTCGATCGCTATCGCGATATGCAGCGCCAGAAGGATCTGGGGTCCTAAGCGATCGGCGGCCGCGCGCCAAAAATGGCGCTGCCGACGCGCACATGCGTGGCCCCCAACGCCAACGCGGTTTCGAAATCCTCGCTCATTCCCATCGACAGCATCGCGATGCCGTTGCGCTTGGCAATTTGGCCCAACAACGCGAAATGCGGCGCCGGCACGTCCACGACCGGCGGAATGCACATCAAGCCGTCGATGACGAGCTTATGCGCCGTCCGGCATTCGTCGATAAACGCGTCCGCCTGATCGGGCAACACGCCGGCCTTTTGCGGTTCGGCCCCGGTATTCACCTGCACGAATAGACGCGGCCGCTTGGCGCTGCGCGCGATCTCCGCCGCCAACGCCGCCGCGAGCTTCGGCCGGTCGACGGTGTGGATCGCATCGAAGGTCGCGACCGCTTCCTTGACCTTGTTGGTCTGCAACGGGCCGATCAGATGCAGGTCGAGATCGGGATGGCGCGCGCGTAAGGCGGGATATTTCGCCATCGCTTCCTGCACGCGGTTCTCGCCGAACACGCGCTGGCCCGCGGCCAAAGCTTCCACGACCGCTTCGGCGGGGTGCGTCTTGGCGACGGCAATCAGCATGGCGGAATCGGGTGCGCGCCCGGCACGTTCGAGTGCGGCGCACATCCGGGACCGGATTTCATCGAGTTGCGCGGAGATCATACTGGACGGGCCTCCCGCTTCGCCTTACCACATCCGCGATGGACGATTACAAGCAAGTTTTGCGCGACGCTTTGGCGCTGCACCAAGGCGGGCGATTCGACGAGGCGATGACGCGCTATCGCGCCGTTCTGGCGCAAATGCCGGACGAGCCCAACGCGACCTATTTGCTGGGCGTGGCGCTGCATCAAGCCATGCGCCACGATCAGGCCATCGCGTTTCTGACCCGCGCTTGCGAGCAACGCCCCGATTTCGCCGATGCGTTCAACAATCTGGGCGAGGCGTTGCGGGGCGCCAAGCGCGCGGCGGAGGCGGTCGTGGCGTTGGAGAAGGCGCTGGCGCTGAAACCCGATCATCCCGCCTATCTCGCCAATCTCGGCCATGCCCGCTTGGCGGCGACGGACGCGGGTGGTGCCGTCGATGCGGCGCGTAAAGCGATCGCGTTGGAACCGGGGCTCGTCGCGGCGTATCAGGCGCTGGGCAATGCGTTGCTAGCGCAAGGTGACGTCGCCGGTGCACGCGCAGCGTTCGAGCAGGCATTGCGCTTGAAACCCGATTTTCTCGAATGTCAGATCAATCTTGGCTTGCTCGAGGCCAAGTACGGCGATGCGGCGCGGGGGGCAGCGATTCTTGCGGCCGTGCCGGCCAAGCGGCGCGCGCGGATCGACGAATTTGCACGTGTCCTCGCACGGCTGGGCAATGTCGGCGATGCGCTGGCCGCGTATCGCGAGTCGCTGACGGACGGCGAGGCCGTGCCGTCGGCGAAAGCGAATTCGGCGACGTTGTTCGGCGCGAATTACGATCTCGACGCGCCCGAAGGTTTGGCGGAGCTGCATCGCCTGTGGGGCGGTTTCTTCGAAGGCGCGCTGATTCCGATGAACGCGCCGATGCGTGTGCACGATGGCGGCGCAATTCGCGTCGGTTTTGTTTCCGGCGATTTCAAACGCCATTCTTGCGCGCATTTTCTGCTGCCGTTATTCGCCGCCTTCGATCCGGCGCGCGTCGCGGCGGTTTGTTACTCGGACGTCGAAAAGCCGGACGCGATCACGGCGCGTTTGCGCGGTCTTGTGGCCGAATGGCACGAAACGCGCGGCCTGGATGACGGCGCGTTGGCGCGCAAGATCGCGGGCGATCGTATCGACGTGCTGGTCGATCTAAGCGGTCACACCGCCGATAATCGTTTGGGCGTGTTCGCGCGTAAGCCCTGCGCCGTGCAGGTTTCGTGGCTTGGTTACGCCAACACGACGGGACTATCGCGGATCGATTGGCGCTTCACCGATGTGATCGCCGATCCCGAGGGGCAAGACCGGTACTACACCGAGAAACTTTGGCGCCTCGGGGGCGGATTCCTACGTTTCGCAGCCCTCGATGATGTCCCGGTTCCGGCGCGCAGGCAGTCCGGCGGCGGCTTGCGGCTGGGATCGTTCAACATGCTGGAGAAAATCTCGGCGCCCTGCTGGAACGCATGGGTGGCGATATTGCGCGCGGTACCCGACGCGACCTTACTGCTGAAAGCATTCGCGCTGAAGGACCCGGCGACGATGGCCGCATGGCACGCGCGTTTGGCCGCGGCGGGGCTCGCCGGGCGCGTGCGGCTTGTGCCGTTCGTCGACGACGAGGCGGCGCATCTAGCGCTTTACGAGGAAATCGATCTGGCGCTCGACACCGGCCCCTATGCCGGCACGACGACGAGCTGCGAAGCGCTGTGGATGGGCGTGCCGCTGCTGACATTGGCGGGATCGCGCCATGCGGGGCGCGTGGGCGCATCGCTATTGTCGCGTGTGCCGAATGCCGGGTTCGTCGCGCAGAGTTGGGATGATTATCGCGATGCGGCGATCGGCTTCGCCCGAGAGCCGGAAAGGCTGGCCGTTTTGGCGAAGAACTTGGCCGTGCGGATGCGGGCAAGCGCGCTGGCCGATGGATCGAGCCTGGCGCTGGAAATGACCGACGCATTCACGCGAATGCTGGCGCGAGAATGATCGCGCGCTGATCGGCGGCGAATACTGCCGCTTTCTCGAAACTGCGGACAAAAGAAAAGGGGCGGCCGAAGCCGCCCCTTTCCCGAACCAATCCCCGAAGGGATTAGAACGACAGGATCAGGCCGGTGATGACACCGGTCGAGTCCTGGCTGTTACGCACGTTGGCGGCCGTGAACGGAGCCGACGAACGGATGTTGAACACCGAAGCTTCCAGGTTCACGCCCGGGCCCATCGTGTAGGAGCCGTTGAGCGCGATGGTCTGCAGCTTGTCCTTGCCGGCGTTCGTGATCGCGACCGGAGCGGAGACCGCGCCGTTCTTCACGTTGTTCATTTCGCCGTTGAAGTAGTTCAACGACACGCGAACCGGACCCGTCGTGTAACCAACGCCGAGTTCGTAACCGCGGCCGTCAGCCAGGAAACGGTTCGTGTTGGTCGCCGGCGCCGTGCCGAACGCTTCCAAACGGTTCGTGCCCGAAGCGACGTCCTTGTACTTGCCGTACGAACCGCCGACGTCGAAGCCCATGTAGCTCACGCCGAGGCCGAGACCCCAAGCCGACGGGTCGGGGAGGTTCGCACCACCCGTGACCGTGTTGTCAGCCGAGCTCCACTTGGCGTAACCGGCCGAAGCGCGAACGCCAACGCCCGAGAACGTGTTGACGTAGTTACCAGCGGCGGCATAGCCACGCTGATACACGCCACCAGCGGCCGTCGCCAGCGCGCCGTTACGGTCCTTCGAAGCTTCCGGCGTGTAGTTCACGCCGAGCTGGAAGCCTTCGATACGCGGGGTGAAGTACGCGATCTTCTCCGCCGAACGATCGTAGAGGCGGATGTTGTTCGAAGCGCCGAGACCCGAGTCATCGCGACCGTACACGCTGGCGGTCTGGGTGTACTCGTAGATCTTGCCGGTACGCGCCGAACCAGCGGTGAAGGCGTCCATCGCGCCTTGCGCCATCTGGAAGGCAACGTTGTCCAGCGCGCCGATGCGCAGGTCACCGAAGGCGCCCGACAGAGCGACCCAGTTACGACGCAGGTGCGTTTCCTGGCCAGCGCCACCGGCCGGGCCGGACAGCTGCTGCAGCTGCGCAACCGCCGTGGCGCGCAGGCCGTTCGACAGGTTGGCGGCGGCAGTGATGTCCAAGCGCCAGTCGCGCTGAACGTCGAAGCGCTGCGTCGTGCCGGCGTTGCCGGCCGCCGGAGCGGCGTTGTTGCCGGCCGTCCACGTCGCGATGTTGTCGTGCTGGCTCACGCCGCCGACGAAACCGCGGGCAAGACCGCCAACAGTGAACTGGAAGTTCGTCGAGCTGAAGCCCTGCGCCGGCGCCTGGGCGCTGGCCGGAGCCGCTGCGACGATCGCGAGGCCCAGGGCAACGATGGCCGTGGTCCCGTAAAGCGTCTTCTTCATAAGGTCCTCTCCTTGTTCGGACATGTGTACGGCCTAGCGGCCGTACTGCCGCCCGCTATGGCACCGTGTTTGTGCCAAACCGGCGCGTAGGGGGTCAACTGGAGTCACCCTGCCTGGGCGATTAACGGGCGCGACTGTGGCAACTTCGCCACAATCTTTCCTTTCACCCTTCGCCAAAGAATCGGGATTTTATATCATAATATCAAGAAATTAATATCCGGATCAGAGGGCGATCAGGCGGCGTTCGGGGGCTTACCCAGGGTCGGCGCTTTGCTACCGTTAAAGCGCTGAACACCGCGCCCTTTGAATGGTTTACAAGCAGGAAAGGGCGGTATAATGACGAACCGCTTCGCTGACCGCGCTGGTCGCGGCCGGATTTGAGGATTTGCCATGCTTCGAGCCGTTTCGCTTCGTTCCACCCTGCGTTTGGGCGTCGCTTTCGCGGCTATCCTGGCCGTTGCGGCCTGCAGCGGCCGCAAGGTCGAATACAATTACCCGGTGGAAGTCCCCGGCTCCGACGGCCGCTACGTGCCGTCGGATCAGATCCAACGCGGCGGCCTGTTCGGCGAAGACGGCTTGTTCGGCGGCGGCGGCGGCAAGAAGAACGACGATGGTGGCGGGATCGGCGTTAACGCGCTGCTGTGGCGTGCGTCGCTCGAAACGATCTCGTTCATGCCGATCGTGTCCGCCGATCCGTTCGGTGGCGTCATCATCACCGATTGGTACACGCCGGCCGAAACGCCCGAAGAGCGGTTCAAGCTCAATCTCTACATTCTTGGCCGCCAGCTCCGCGCCGACGGCGTGAAGGCGACGGTGTTCCGCCAGCGCCGCGACAACACGGGCAACTGGGTCGACGCGTCGACCGAAACCGCGACGGCGACGCAGGTCGAGAACGCGATCCTCAACCGCGCGCGCCAGATCCGCCAATCGGCCGGCGCGCGCTGAGCTTAAGACTCTTCACAGCGCCGGCTTGAAGGGTTAATCGTTCGGCCCCCATTTCATAGGCCCTCCTTAGGGAATCCGACGAACGATGGCCGGCCGCTACAATTTCACCGAATCCGAAGCCAAGTGGCAAAAGCGCTGGGAAGACGACGGCGTCTTCCGCGCGGCCGTCGATAATTCGCGCCCGAAATACTACGTGCTCGAGATGTTTCCCTATCCGTCGGGACGCATCCATATGGGCCATGTGCGCAACTACACGCTGGGCGACGTCGTGGCGCGCCATCGCCGGGCGCTCGGCTACAACGTGCTGCACCCGATGGGCTGGGATGCGTTCGGCCTGCCGGCGGAAAACGCCGCGCGCGACCAGAAGATCCATCCCGCGAAATGGACCTACGACAACATCGCCAATATGCGCGGCGAGTTGAAGCGCATGGGCCTGTCGCTGGATTGGTCGCGCGAGATCGCGACCTGCCATCCCGGCTATTACGCGCAGCAGCAATCCCTGTTTCTCGATTTCTTCGCGGCGGGCCTGGTCCACCGCAAAGAGGCGTTCGTGAACTGGGACCCGGTGGACCACACCGTGCTGGCCAACGAACAGGTGATCGACGGCAAGGGCTGGCGCTCCGGCGCCCCCGTCGAGAAGAAGAAACTGTCGCAGTGGTTCTTCAAGATCACCGACTACGCCGACGAATTGCTCGATGCACTTTCCACGCTGAATCGCTGGCCCGAAAAGGTCCGGCTGATGCAGGACAATTGGATCGGCAAATCGTCGGGCGCTTACGTCCATTGGCCGGTCGTCGGCCGCGGCGACAAGATCCAAGTCTTCACCACGCGCCCCGACACGCTGTTCGGCGCTTCGTTCGTCGCGTTGTCGCCCGACCATCCGTTGACGACGGAACTGGCGGCGAAGAACCCTGAACTCGCCGCCTTCGTCGCCAAATGCCAGAGCATGGGCACGTCGGCCGTGGCGATCGAGCAGCAGGAGAAGCTCGGCTTCGACACCGGCTTGAAGGTTCAGCATCCGCTGATCCCCGGCAAACAAGTACCGGTGTGGGTCGCGAATTTCGTGCTGATGGATTACGGCACGGGTGCCATCTTCGGCTGCCCCGGCCACGACCAGCGCGACCATGATTTCGCGTCGAAATACGGTCTGCCGATCGTCGCGGTCGTCAAGGCGCCCGACGGGGCCGCCGACGTGTCGAAGGAGCCCTATGTCGGCCCCGGCACGATCTTCAATTCGGATTTCCTCGACGGGCTGGACGTTGAAACCGCCAAGGTCAAAGTCGGCGAGCGCTTGAAAACGCTGGGGGCGGGCGAGCCCACGACCGTGTGGCGTCTGCGCGATTGGCTGGTCAGCCGCCAGCGTTACTGGGGCTGCCCGATCCCGGTCGTGCATTGCGATTCCTGCGGCGTCGTGCCCGTGCCGAAGGATCAATTGCCGGTCAAGCTGCCCGACGATGTCAGCTTCGATAAACCCGGCAATCCTTTGGATCATCATCCGACCTGGAAACATGTCGATTGCCCGAAATGCGGGAAGCCTGCGCGCCGCGAGACCGACACGTTCGACACCTTCGTCGACTCGTCGTGGTATTTCGCGCGCTTCTGCTCGCCGCGCAGCGACAAGCCGGTCGATCACGACGCGGTCGATTACTGGATGGGCGTCGATCAATATGTCGGCGGCGTCGAGCACGCGATTCTGCATCTGCTCTATTCGCGCTTCTTCACCCGCGCGATGAAGCAGACCGGCCATGTGAAGCTGAGCGAGCCCTTCGCCGGCTTGTTCACCCAAGGCATGGTCTGCCACGAGAGCTACAAGAGTGCGGACGGCAAGTGGCTCTATCCCGAAGAGATCGAGCGCAAATCCGACGACCTCGTGATCGAGATCGCGACCGGCAAGCCGGTGACGGTCGGCCGTCGCGAGGTGATGAGCAAGTCGAAGAAGAACGTCGTCGCCCCGGTGCGCATCATCGGCGAATACGGGGCGGACACGGCGCGGCTGTTCATGCTGTCGGATTCGCCGCCCGAGCGCGATCTGGAATGGAGCGAGGCTGGCGTCGATGGCGCCTTCCGCTTCATCCAGCGTTTGTGGCGCGAGATCTTCGAGCCCGAAACGCCCTTTGCCGCGAAGGGGGCCGCGAAGCCGAACGCCTTCGCGCCGGCGGTCGAAGCCGCGTGGCGTCAGGTCCATAAGACCATCGCCGCCGTGTCGGAAAATCTGGAAGGCTTCCGCTTCAACGTGGCTGTCGCGCAAGTGCGCACGCTGACCAACGCGCTGGCCGAGCTCGACCCGAAGGCCGAGGGTGCGGATTGGGTTCGCCGCAACGGCTTCGAAGCGCTGGTGAAGCTGGTCGGCCCGATGATCCCGCATCTGGGCGAGGAGTTGTGGGCCGCGTTGGGCCACGACACGCTGCTAACGCTGGAGCCGTGGCCGAAAGCCGATCCGGCGTTGCTGGTCGACGACACGATCACGCTGGCGGTGCAGGTCAACGGCAAGCTGCGCGGCACGATCGACGCCAAGCGCGACGCGGGCGAAGACGACGTGCGCGAAGCCGCGTTGGCGATCGCGACCGTTCAGGCCGCGATGGCGGGCAAGCCCGTGCGCAAGCTGATCGTGGTCAAGAACAAGATCGTCAATATCGTCGTCTGACGATCAGGTGCGCAGCAGCCAGAACGCGTAGCCGGGGAACAACGACGGATCGGCCTTCTCGAGCGCTTCCCAGCGATCGAGATCGGCCATCGCCTTGTCCTTCGGGAATTTCTTCGCATAGGCGCGGAACGCCGGCGCATCGGCATCTTGCTGCTGCACGCGCCCGCGGACGAATTCGAAACCGAGGAAGCGCAGCGGCAATCCGGCGAGCAGCGCTTTGAGCTTCGGAATGTCGTAGCGCGTTTCCTGCACGTGGAAGCAAAGATCGCGCAGCAGCGACGCCGAATGGAAATCGGGCCAGTTCGGCAATTCCTTTTGCAGCGTCTGCCCAAGCTTGCCGGTCAGCACGTCGCTGCGGAACCGGCGCAACCCCGCTGGATCGTCCGCATAACCATGCTTGGCGATCGCCTCGCGCGCTTCGACCACGATGCGCCGCCCGTGTTCGCCATAAAGCGCCAAGCGCATCAATCCGCCGGGGACAAGCACTTGCGTCAACGCTTCCAGCCCGGCGCGCGGGCTCGCCATGTGGTGCAGCACGCCGACCGATTCGATATGGCCCCAGGTCGAGCCGAGGCTCGGCAAAGCGAGAATATCGGCCTGGACGAAATTGATGTTCGTCACGCCATGCGCTTCGGCCTGGCGCAAGCCATAGCCGAGCGAGGCTTTCGACAGATCGACCGCATCGACGCCGACATCGGTGTAATTCGCCGCGACCGACAACGGATGCTGGCCGGTCCCCGCCCCCGGCATCAGCACGCGCAAGGGCGTGGCGAATTCCGGCAAGGTTTCGCCGGGCAAATAACGTTCGGCGATGGCCTTGCGGATATCGACCTTCTCCGTCCGGCGCAAACGCAGCCAGCGCGGATAGGGATTCGCCTCGTACATCGCGCGCACGGCCTGGCTGGTCGCGTCGCCGATCGACGTCCATTCGGGAATACGCGCGGCGGCCGCGCGATCAGCCGCTTGCGACAAGGTCGTCGCTTGCGCCAGCGCGGCGAGTTCCGGATCGTTCGCGGCTTCGTCCGCCAAGGGGGCGAACATCGCGCGGCGGGCATGCCCAAACGTATCGAGCGGCAACGCCGCCGCGTCGTTTGCGTTTTGCGCCCAGACATATTCGTTGTTGTAGGCTTGATGCGCCAACGCGATCGCCAGCGGCAACAACGCGGCGGGCGCATCGGCCGCGCACAGCGCCGTACGCACGCGGAACATGAAACCTTCCAAGCGCGGGTCGCGGCAAATCGTGCGCGTCAACGCCAGCAGTAGCAGCTTGTCCTTGGCCATCGCCGCCAACAGATCGCGGCTGGGCGATTGGCCCGGATCGGTCATCCGGTATTTGACGATCAGCTGGTGGGCCGCCGACAGCGACAAGGCTTCGGTTTCGGCACCCTCGGCGGCGAGCGCTTTCTCGAGCAGTGCGGCCAGCGTCGGGCTGAAGCCGGGCGTGCGCGCCATTTCCAGAATCGCGACCATACCGTCGAGTGCGCCCATATGGGCGGGCTCGGCGACGAGCACGTAATTATACGCCCCGAGAGCGGTGTCGAAATCGCCGCGCGCATGGGCGGCGCGCGCGTGGTCGTAGGCCTGGGCGGCTGTCGGCTTTTCCATGGAGCGGGAGTAGCAAACTGCTATCCTCCCGGCACTATGAAAATCGATACGCGCGCCATTCCGGCCTTCGTCAAAAAACCCGATCCGGGGATCCGTGCGATCCTGCTGTTCGGGCCGGATGCGGGTTTGGTGCGCGAACGCGCCGAAATCATCGGCAAGACGGTCGTGCCGGACCTTTCCGACCCATTCCGCGTCGCCGATCTGGGGCCCGAAGCGTTCAAGGACGATCCCGCCCGCCTCGCCGACGAAGCCGCGTCGATCTCGATGATGGGCGGGCGGCGGCTGGTGCGCGTGCGCGGGGCGGGGGCGGAGACCGTCGCCGCCGCGAAGAATTTCCTCGACGACGCCAAGGGCGATGGCCTCGTGATCATCGAGGCGGGCGATCTCGATTCCAAATCGGCACTGCGCAAGCTGTTCGAATCCGCCGCCGTGAAGAACGGTGCGGCCATCGCCTGCTATCGCGACGAGGGCGCGTCGCTTGGCAAGACCATCGCGGAGTCGCTGGCGGCGGAGGGCGTCAAAGCCTCGTCCGATGCGGTCGAATGGCTCGCCGGGCGTCTCGGCACCGATCGCGCGATCACGCGCTCGGAGATCGGCAAGCTGGCGCTTTACGCGGGCAAAGGCGGGACGATCACGCTCGACGACGCGCGTGCACTGATCGGCGATTCGGCCGATATCGATCTCGACGATCTATCGCGCGCCACCGCGCTCGGCGACATGGCCTCGCTCGATCGCGCCTTCGCCAAGCTGGAGGGCGAGGGCGGCAGCCCGATCATGATTCTGCGCGCCCTCGGCCGGCATTTCCTGCGCCTGCAACTCGCCGCCGGGCATATGAGCCACGGGCTCGACAGCGACGCCGCGATGGGCAAGCTGTTCCCGCCGGTGTTCTGGAAAGAGAAAGAGCCGTTCAAGAGCCAGCTCACTCGCTGGCCGTTGCCGCGCATCCAGATCGCGTTGGAACGTCTGCTCGAGGCCGAAATTCAGTGCAAATCCTCGGGTGCCATTCCCGCCGATTTGGTCGCCCAGCGCTGCCTGCTGGCGCTGGCCCAGATGGCCGCGCAGAGTGCAAGGCGTTGATCCGGCGCGGCTTTCCACCGGATTTGTCGAAAAATTAACGGATTTCGGCTAGGATCGCCGCCCATGTCGACGATCGGGCCCTTCCGTGGCGTGGGGCAGACCGCCCCCGGCCGCACAGAAGTCGTGGACGCGATTCGCCAAGCGAGCGAACGCGCCGGCGTCGATTTCAAATTCATGCTGGCCAAGGCGCAGACGGAATCGAGCCTCGATCCGAGTATCCGCGCCCGCACGTCGTCGGCCTCGGGCCTCTACCAATTCATCGAAAGCACTTGGCTCAGCACCGTGCGCCAGCATGGTGCCAAATACGGGATCGGCGATCTCGCCAATTCGATCGAAGACGATTTCGGCGGAGCCGCGCGCGTGCGCGATCCGATGACGCGCCGCCAAATCCTCGATCTGCGTTTCGATCCCAAGATCGCCAGCGCCATGGCGGCCGAGTTCACCAAGTCGAATCACGCGCAGCTCGAGGGCGCGTTGGGTTCAGGCATCAACTCGACCGATCTTTATTTGGCGCATTTTCTGGGTGCGAATGGCGCTTCGCGCTTCCTGCAGAATTATCGCAACGATCCGCAAAAGATCGGCGCCTCGCTGTTCCCGGAAGCGGCCAACGCCAATCGCGGCGTGTTCTACGATCCGTCGAGCGGACGCGCGCGCACGCTCGGCCAGATCTACGATTTCTTCGCCAAGAAAATGGGCGAGGAAATCGCGACGGTCGATACGCAGGATCGTGAAACCGCACCCGCTCCGCCGGGCTTGGCCCCGCGCCGTCCGGCTTCGGCCGATTGGCCGCCGCAGCTGCAAGCGCTCGCCGCACAGTTCGGTTTGAAAGGCACGCATTTGCGCGCCGAAACAGTGATGGCGTTCGCACTCCTCGCCGAGCCGCTGCTCGGCAATTTGCGCGGCGGAATGCCGTTCGGTTCGAGTGCTTCGCGCAATCCCATGGCGCTTGCCATGACCACGACGAACAACCCGACCAATGTCGTGTCGGGCGGCCCGACGCGCCAAGGCCCCGGCCTGTTCGGCTTCTGGTCGGACGACCCGTAAAGCGTCGTCACTCCCCCACGCCGTTGATTTCGACCAGGCCTTCGCGGATTGCGTTGGTCAGCGCTTCGATGCCCTGCTCGAGTTCCTCATGCGCTTTGCGCAGCTCGGCGAGCTCGGCGACGTTGGCGCGCGTCAACGGCGTGCGGTTCGCACCCAGATCGACGACGCTGGCGAGATAGCGCGCGCGCGCCTTGGCGGCGTGCTGCACGGCGAGTTCGACTTCGCGCACTTTCACGCGCGCGACGGCGGCGTTGATCGCCTTCGCTTCTTCGGTCTTGGCGAGATGCTCGATGGTTTTGAGGAAACGGCCGCGGCTCATCGGCTCGCCATCCGCCTGCACGCGTTTGGGGGCGGCTTCGGGCTTGGGCTGTACCTGGGCGTTGCCGCCGGGCAAGGCGATCGTCTTCGCGGCCGGGGCGGCCGACGGGGCGAGCGACAAAGCGGGCTTCAACGGCGGTTGGCTCGCCGTCGTCGATTTGGCGACCGGGGCCGGGGCGGGGTTGGTCGCGACCAAGCGCGGCTCGATCCGTTGGCCCATCGCGGCCGCACCGGGAAAGCGGGCGGCCGGGGCCGTGTTCGGCGCGGGGGCGCTGGGGCCGGTGCCCAGATTGAACAGACCTTGATGCGGGGGCAGATCGGCGGTCGCGGATTGGGCCATATTCGGTACCTCGAACGGGAAAGAAACAAACTTCGGCAAGGTTAATTGCAGCCGCCGGGCCACAGGGTCGCGACGGTTTTTCAATGGGTTAGCGGCGGTGAAAATTAGCCAAGGCGGCATTTCCTGCCGCCGCCGGGCGAAATTTGCCGGTAGCGCGGTGTTACACGAAGCCAATCTGGTGTTACCCGTGACGCCTGTCACAGCGTTTCGCACCGCACCATGCTCTGGTGGTAGCCGATAGAACGACGCCGGAGCGCCGCGTGCCCATTGTCCAAAGCCTGACGCAGTTGCGCACGCGCGGCCGGAGTCACGGCTTGGCGCGGCCTTTCGCGTGGCCAACGATGGCGGTGATGCTGGCGCTCTATGTCGGCTTCGAAGTCGCGTTCAATTTGAATCTGGTCGATGCCGCCTCGGCCGCCGAACCGGACCGCGCGCGGATCGACGATCTGGTGTTCTACGGGAAGGTGCTGGGCGCGTTCGGAATGGCGCTGTTCGTCTTGCGCCCGTTCTTCGCGGCGATCTGGCGGCGCGTGCGCTGGGGCTTGGCCGTGACCTTCGTCGTGCTCTGGGCGCTGGTCTTCGGCGGCTTGTCGACGCTTTACGATCGCGTGCTCGATTCGATTCCGGAATCGGTGCAGCGCGAGGCCCTGTTGCTCGGCCTTTACCGCCAAGCGGTGTTCGCCGGCGCCATCGACAATCCCGAACTCAAAGGCCGCGACGGCAGCCTCGACGACGTCAATCGTCTGGCGCTGGTCAATCTCGCCGCGCGTCTGACCGGCGACAAAAAGGAAATCGCGCAGATCCGCGCCAAGATCGCCGAGGCGCAAACCGCGCGTGCGATGGGATTGCCGATGCCGCAAGCCGCCGCGCATGTCTTGCTCGCCGCCGAGGCCGCGTCGCCCGAACAATTGCGCGAGGCCGTCTCGGCGCTGTTCCTGCCGCCGATGTCGATGACCGTGTCGCTGCTGGCGATCATCGCCAATGCCGCGTCGCTGGCGAGTCTGCTGCTCGCCGTCGCGATCCGCTATCGGCCTGCGCGGCGCGCCTTCGCGGCGTTGCCCGCCGCGGCGATCGCGCTGTTCCTTGTCGTGGTGGACGAGCCGCCTTTCGCCGAAGACAGCCCGAGCTTCGAGATCTACGCCCAGCTCGACGACCATCTGGGGATCGCGGGCTGGGTGTGGAGCCGCGCGATCAATGGCGAAGCCGCGATCCTGCGCCTGACGCTGGATCGTTTGGACGGATCGGCGAAAACGGCTTAGCCCGGATCGCGCTCCAGGCGCGACAACAAATCGTCGAACTGATCGAGATTGGAATAGTGAAGCACGAGCTCGCCCGCGCCATTCTTGCGCGGCTTGAGCTCGACATTCATGCCGAGCGCTTCGACGAGACGCTTCTCGATCGCGCGCGTATCGGCGTCGCGCACCACGCCCTTGGCCGGGCGCTTCAGTTTCGTTTTGACCGTCGCGGGATCGGCTCCGGCTTTAAGCCGCGCTTCGGCCTGGCGCACGGTCAGGCCTTCCAGCGCCATGATCTCGGCGAAGGCGCCGGGATCGGGGGCGGAAAGCGCGACGCGGCCATGGGCCCCGGTCAGCACGCCGGTCTCGATCAGTTTGCGCGCAGGCTCCGGCAACGAGAGAAGACGCAGCGAATTGATCACCGTCGTACGGTTCTTGCCGACGGCCGCGCCCACGCGCTCGGGGCTGAAACCCATCTCGTCTTGCAGGCGCTTGTAGCCAAGCGCTTCTTCGATCGCGTTGAGGTCGGCGCGCTGAAGATTCTCGACCAGGGCCGCTTCCAGCGCCTCGCGGTCGGACAGGTCCTTCACCACCGCCGGGATTTCGTGGAGCGACGCTTCTTGCGCGGCGCGCCAGCGGCGTTCGCCCGCGATCAGCTCGTAATCGCCGGGATGCTTGGCGTCGCGGCGGACCAGAATGGGCTGGAGCACGCCTTGGGTTTTGATCGAGGCGACGAGCTCGGCCATCGCGTCGGGCGCGAAATGCCGGCGCGGCTGGAACTTGCCGGGATGGATCTTGGCGACCGGGATCAACCGCGCGGCGCGCGGGCCTTCGGCGGGCGCGTTGCCTTGCGCGGCGGCGTCGCCCAGCAGCGCCGACAGGCCGCGGCCCAAACCCTTCTTGGCGTCGGCGGGGCTCATGCGGCCTCCGCGAGCGCCGATTCGCGGCGGATGAGTTCGGAGGCGAGCATCACATAAGCCTGACTGCCGGGGCAGCGCAGGTCGTAAAGCAGGACGGGCTTGCCGTGCGAGGGCGCTTCGGAAATGCGCACATTGCGCGGGATCGCGGTTTCGTAGACGATTTCGCCCAGATGCTGGCGCACATCGGCGGCGACCGATTCCGACAGGTTGTTGCGCTTGTCGAACATCGTCAGCACGACGCCCTGCAGGCTCAACCGTGGGTTGAAGCGGCCGCGCACCAAATCGATCGTGCGCATCAGCTGCGCCAAGCCTTCCAGGGCGAAGAACTCGCATTGCAGCGGCACGATCACCGCATCGGCGGCGATCAGCGCGTTGAGCGTGAGTAGGCCGAGCGACGGCGGGGCGTCGATCATCACGTAATCGAGCCCCATGCCCGACAACGAATCGCGCAACGCTTCGGCCAGGCGATATTCGCGCCGCTCGAGGTCGACGAGTTCGAGTTCGGCACCGGCCAGATCGGTCGTCGCCGGCATGACCGAAAGCCCCGGCACCAATGTCGGCAGAATCGCTTCGATCGGCGCCGTGTCCCCGATCAGCACGTCGTAGGTGCCGACATGACGCTCGCTCGACGGGATGCCGAAACCGGTCGACGCGTTGCCCTGCGGATCGAGATCGACGACCAGCACCTTCTTGCCGACGGCGGCCAAAGCCGTGGCGAGATTGATCGCGGTCGTGGTTTTGCCGACGCCGCCTTTCTGGTTGGCGATCGCCAGGATGCGCGGGGCTTTGCTCACGGGATCGGTCATTTCGGTTTCGGATCGCGGATCAGGAGCAGGGCGGCGCCGGACTCGCTGCGCGAGGGAACGACCTGCACATCCATGTGCCACGCGCTTTCCGCTGCGGTCAATTCGTCCGCATAGGTCGCGCCCTTGAGAAACGTGCATAACCCGCCGGGGACGAGCAGCGGCGTGGCCCAATCGAGCAATTGCGGCAGCGGGGCGAGGGCGCGCGCCGCGATCACGTCGGCCATGATTTTTCCGGCCAAGGCTTCGTTGCGCGCGGCGTGGAATTTGATCTTGAGGCCGAGCTCGCGCGCGACATCGATCTGGAAGGCGATCTTGCGGCTGTCGGAATCGACCGAATGGATTTCGAGATCGGGGCGGCAGATTGCGATCACCAGACCGGGAAAGCCCGCCCCGCTGCCGATATCGGCCAGCACGCGCGCATCGCCCAGATGCGGGACGATCTGCCAGGAATCGTAGAAATGCCGCTCCCAAATCTCCGGCAGCGTCGTGGCCGAGACGAGATTGATCTTCGCCTGCCATTTTTCGAGAAGCGATTGATATCGCTTAAGTTTCTCGATCGTTTCTCGAGAAACACCGGTCTTCGCGGCGAAATCGTCGGGGGTCACGCGGCTTTTCTGACGTAGCGGAGCAAGGCGGTCAATGCCGCCGGTGTCATGCCCTGGATGCGCGCGGCCCGGCCCAGCGTGGCCGGGCGCACGGCAGCGAGCTTGGAGCGCAGTTCGTTCGACAAAGCGGCGATGGCGGCATAGTCGAGGTCCGGCGACAGGGCCAATTCCTCGTCGCGGCGGAAGGCGCGGATCTCGGCTTCCTGGCGGCTGAGATAGCCTTGGTACAGCGCGTCGACCTCGATCTGCTCGACCACGTCCGGCGCCCAGGTCCGCAGCTCCGGCCATTCGGCGGCGACGCGGTCCCAGGTGATGCCCGGCAGGCGCAGCAAATCGGTGATTCCGCGAATGACGCCGTCCTGATTGACCGCGAAGCCGCGCTTGGCGAGCTTCGGCGGGCTTTCGGCGAGTTCCGCAACCCGCGCCCGCGCCGCCGCGAGGCGCGATTTCTTATCCGCCCAGGCGGTTTGGCGCGCCGAACCGACGATGCCGGCGGCAATGCCCTTATCGGTCAGACGTTGATCGGCGTTGTCGGCGCGCAGCGACAGGCGATACTCGGCCCGGCTGGTGAACATCCGATAGGGCTCGCGTGTGCCGTGCGTGACCAGATCGTCGATCATCACGCCGATATAGGCCTCGGCCCGGTCCAAAAGGATCGGTTCCTGGCCGCCCGCGCGGCGCGCGGCGTTCCAGCCGGCCATGATCCCTTGCGCGGCCGCTTCTTCGTAGCCGGTCGTCCCGTTGATCTGCCCGGCGAGATAAAGCCCGGGTACCCGCTTGGTCTCCAGGCTCGGGTAAAGCTCGCGCGGATCGACGAAATCATACTCGATCGCGTAGCCCGGCCGGATCATCACGCAATTCTCAAGCCCCTGAATCGTCTTGAGAATTCCAAGTTGGATATCGCGCGGCAGGGAGGTCGAAATGCCGTTCGGGTAGACGGTTGGATCATCCAGGCCCTCGGGCTCCAGGAAGATCTGGTGACGCTCGCGGCCGGCGAATTTCACCACCTTGTCCTCGATCGACGGGCAATAGCGCGGCCCGGTCGATTCGATCTGGCCCGAATACATCGGCGCCTGGTGGAGATTGCCGCGGATCAGCGCATGCGTCGCTTCGGACGTATAGGTCACGCCGCACTCGATCTGCGGCACCTCGATCTTGGCCGTCAGGGTCGAAAACGGGATCGGCGGGTCGTCGGCCGGCTGCATTTCCAGCCCCGACCAGTCGATTGTGCGCCCGTCGAGGCGCGGCGGCGTACCGGTCTTGAGGCGGCCGAGCGCGAAACCCGCCCGGGCGAGCGTCTTGGACAGGCCCAGGCTCGGCTTTTCGCCGACCCGGCCGGCCGGGGTCTTTTCGAGGCCAATATGGATCAGGCCGTTGAGAAACGTGCCGGTGGTGAGCACGACCGCACCACAGGGAATGCGCTGGCCGGCTTCGGTCAGCACGGCGGCGACGCGGCCCTCGGCGTCGAGTTCCAGATCGGCAGCCTCGCCACCGGCGATATCCAGATTGGCCTGATCGGCCAGGATCGCCTGCATCGCCTGGCGATAGAGCTTGCGATCGGCCTGGGAGCGGGGGCCGCGCACCGCCGGGCCCTTCGATTTGTTGAGCATCCGGAACTGAATCCCGGCGCGGTCGATCGCGCGGGCCATCACGCCGTCCAGCGCGTCGATCTCGCGGACAAGGTGCCCCTTGCCCAAGCCGCCGATCGCCGGATTGCAGCTCATCTCGCCGATCTTGGCGGTGTCGAGTGTCAGCAACAGCGTTTTGGCCCCGGCGCGCGCCGACGCGGCCGCGGCTTCGCAGCCGGCATGGCCGCCGCCGATGACGATAACGTCGTAGCGGGGGACGTCGTAACGTGCGGCCGGAAGGGGAAGGGGATTGCTCACGGGCGCGGAACCTACGGATTTAGGGCCGATCCGTCAAATCCAGGAATCTGTTTCTCGAGAAACAGCGAAAATTATCTTTTTATATCAAGGGGTTTACGCAGGTGCAAAATTCGCAAAATGCGAATTTCGGAATTATCGTCTGGTTTCAAACCGTTATCTCAAGACAAATTTTTCACATCGCCGTAACTTATCCACACCGCAGGGCATAACCCTCATGCCCTGCTCGTCGCTTTCGTGAGGCCCAAGATGGCGAACGAAACCTATCTCGTGCAGTTCTACCCGCCCAATGGCGGACCCAACGCGCCGGGCAAGCCGGTCTACGCGAGCAACGATTTCGCCGCCGCCGCCGCCGCCTATGACAAGGCCGCGAGCGAACACGGGCCCGGCTGGCTGGTACTGTGGAATCAGCGTTCGCGTTTGAAGCTGCAGCAAAAGCAATTGCTGCGCGCGCCCGAACCGGTGAAGCCGTTCGGCACGGTCACGCGTTCGCCGGCCCTCAGCCGCTAATCACTTTCCGATACAGAACTCGCCGAACAATACGTCGAGTACATCTTCGACGCCCGCGCGCCCGACGATGCGCCCGAATGCGGCAAGGCAGGCGCGCAGCTCTTCGCCGATCAACTCCGCCACGTCGAGATCGCGCGCGCGCAACAACGCGGCTTGCGCATCCTCCAACGCCTCGCGATGACGCGCGCGGGTGACGAGCGGGGCGGCACCGTCGCGTGATCCCAGACGTTCGCCGACGATCGCGGCGAGCTGGTTTTCCAACGCCTCGATGCCCGCCCCGGTCAACGCGCTGACGGCAAGACCCTTCACGGCGGGGGCGAGATCGGCCATGTTCAGCACGACCAGCGCATCGCGCGCAAGATCGGCAAGCTCGCCCGTGGGCGCCGGCTCGCGCGCATCGAGCACGAGCAGTTTCAGATCCGCCTGATCGGCGCGTTCGCGCGCGCGGCGCATACCTTCGCGCTCGATCGCGTGATGCGGGTCGGCTTCGTCGATCCCGCGCAAACCCGCCGTATCCCACAACACGACCGGCAGGCCCTTTAGGTCGAGCCGCACCTCGATCGTGTCGCGCGTCGTGCCCGCGATCTCCGACACGATCGCCGCGTCGCGCTTGGCCAGCCGATTGAGCAGCGACGACTTGCCCGCATTCGGCGGGCCCAGAATCGCGACCGAAAACCCGTCGCGCAAAATCTCGCCGCGATGGCCGTCATCGAGGATCGCTGCGATGCGCTTGGCCAAGGCCTCGATCGGCGCCTTCATCGCCGCAATGGCCCCGCCGGGCACGTCGCCCTCGTCGGGGAAATCGATCTCGGCCTCGGCTTGGGCCAGCAGCTTGATCGCGGTGTCGCGCAAGGCTTCCACCTGGGCGCCCAACGCGCCACCCAATTGCGCCAAAGCCTGGCGGGCCTGTTCGCGGGTTTCGGCGGCGATCAAATCGGCGAGCGCTTCGACCTCGGCCAAATCGAGCTTCCCCGCGTCATAGGCGCGGCGCGCGAATTCGCCGGGCCGCGCCATCCGCAACCCCGGCAGGCGGGCAAGCGCCGCGAGCACGCCGGTCATCACCGCCCGGCTGCCGTGAAGATGGAGCTCGGCGACATCCTCGCCGGTGAAACTCGCGGGGCCGGGGAACCACAGCACCAACGCGTCGTCGAGTGGTGCGCGATCGTCTGGATCGATCAACCGCGCGCGCGTTGCCATGCGAGGCAGGGGCCGCTTGCCGCCCAACGCCGTTAAGGCCGCCCCGGCTTGGGGACCCGAAACGCGCACGACCGCGACCCCGGCGATGCCGGTGGCGGTCGCGGGCGCGTAGATCGTGTCTTTTGACGTCTCAGACGGCAATCAGGCCTTGGGCGCCGAATCCGGCTTGGCCGTGTCGGCTTTGGTCTCGGCCATCTGATCGTTCATGCCGCGCTTGAACGCCTTGATCCCGCCGGCGAGGTCGCCCATCGCTTTCGGGATACGCCCCGCGCCGAACAGCAGCAGCGCGATCACCGCCAGAATTGCGATTTCAGGGAGACCGAGGGACATGGGCGCACACCGGCGAAAAGGGGGTCCGAAGACCCCCACTATCGCGCGGCCTTTGCCGGAATCCCAGCGATAGATTCGTGGATTACGTCACCCGGCGCGTCGCGGCGTCGGGCAGGTATTTGTCGGTCCAGATCTTGTCGACCGGCACGACGCTGGGCAGGCCCATGCCCATCGCCAGCAGCTCGATCGATTTTTGCAGCCGCGTCTTGTCGATATCGCCAAGACCGGTGCGCTTGGTTTCTTCGGTCATCACCTGGTGCTTGATGACCCATTCCAGGCGCTCGAGCTCCAATTGGTGATTGATGAGGCCGTCCGCCTTCAACAGCGAATCCGTCACAGGCTTGGCGTCGGCGATGGCGTCGCGCCAGCCGCGCAGGCACGCGCGCAGCAGCCCGGGCAGAACCGCTTCGTTGTCGCGCAGCGCCTTACGGCTGGCGAGCAGCGAGTTCGAGTACATGTCGAGCCCATGATCGGCGTAAGCCATGATCGAGATATCCTCGAACTTCACGCCCAAGCCCTTCAGGTTCAACCACACGGTCGAATCGAACCCGGTGATCGCGTCGACCTCGCGGCGCATGAACACGGCCTCGCGCAAGCGCAAATCCATGTTGTTGAATTTGACCGTCGCGGGATCGAGGTTGTTCGCGCGGAAAAACACCGGGAACAGGCGGAAAGCGTTGTCGGTCAGCGGCCCGCCCACGGTCTTGCCGGCCAGATCGGCGGGTTTCTTGATGCCGGCACTCGCCCACGACACGATCGCGGCCGGCGTGGTGCGATAGACGTTGAAAATGCCCAGCGGTGTGGAATCCGGGTTCTTCAGATAGAATTCCGACATGCCGGGCAAGTCGGCGAAACCGATATCGTAGGTCTCGGTCGCCACGCGCTGCATGGCGTCGGCCCCCGAGGCCGGGTCCATCGCCGTGATGCGAATGCCCTCGGCGGCGAAATAGCCTTTCTCGAGCGCGTGGATGAACGGCGAGTTGGTGCCGTTGCGCGGCAGGTTCAGCGAAAACTTGATCGGCACACCGCCGCTTTGCGCCCACACGTAAGGCGCCGCGATCGCAGCCCCCGCCAAGCCTAAGAACCCGCGCCGCGCCAATTGCTTCGCCATCTCCGCCTCCTTCGGTTGTTCTTCGAAGGCGGGATGTGCAATCGCTGTGCCCTGACTTTAGAAGTCGTCGCGCGCCAGCACTTCGCAATTGGCGAAGCTGTGGCCGGTCAAGCGGTTGAGGAACGTGCCGTGGCCGACCACGGCGATATTGCGTTCCGGCCGGCCCGCAAGCCATGCCCGGAAATCGGCCACGCGGGCGCCCAAGGTTTCCTCGCTTTCGATCGCGATCTCGTGCGGGCGGCCCTCTTCGTGATGCCACCAGAATTCGGGGAACGCGCCGAATTCCAGATGCCCGAACTCGCCCGCCAACGCGGCGCGCGGCCGGCCCAGATCGCCCGAATGCTCCACGCGTTCGCGATGCAGCGCTTCCACGCGGATCGGCACGTTCACGCCGGCGAAAGCCAACAGCGTGGTTTCGATCGCGCGCGTCAGCGGCGAGGTGACGACGAGCTGCACGTCGTGCCACAGACCTTGGCCCGACAGGGCGCTGGCTTGGCCGCGCCCTTTCTCGGTCAAGCGCGCGTCGAAGATCATCGGATCTTTCGGGCGGATCAATTCGAAGGCGGCGTTGAACTCGGACTGGCCGTGGCGAATGAAGCGAATGCGGCGCTGATTCTTCATTTTTTGGGCTTGGGACCGTCTTCGGGTTGGCGCAACAGGTGCAGGACGCGTTTGCCGTCGATCACATGGGTCTGGAGGATCGCGTCGATGTCTTCGGTCGTCCGGGGCTGATACCAGACGCCCTCGGGGTAGATCACCAGCGACGGCCCGATCTCGCAGCGATCCAAGCAACCGGCCGAATTGACCCGGACGTTCTTGATGCCCAGTTCCTTGGCGCGCGCCTTCATATAGTCGCGCAGGCGTTCGGAGCCTTTGGGCTTGCACGAACCGCGCGGATGGCCTTCCGGCCGTTCGTTGGTGCAGACGAAGATATGCGCTTCGTAGAATTGGGCGGGATCGCCCGGCAGATTGCGCGTGGTCATTTCTTGTCGCTGCTCGTGCTCGCGAGATTGGTCCAGAATTTCTGCATCTCGGAAATGCCCGCCCCGGTGAACCACTGGCGGAACAGCGTTTCGGGGTCCATCGCCTTCATCGCCTGTTCCATGCGGCCTTGCATTTGGGCCATCAGCGCGTCCTGCATGGGCTTCAAATCGGGCAGGCCCATGAAAACGCGGGCCTCCTCGGGCGTGCAATCGATATCGATCTTGATCTTCATCGGGGCTGGCGGCTCCTTCGCGCGGAGCCGTCAGATTACCCGCTTCTAAGCGCCCCGGGCGAGGAACTTCTCGATCGCCGCCGCCGCTTTGGGGTCGAGCGTGGAGTACCGCACGATCAGCCCGCGCTCGCCATTCGCCACGACCATCGCCGGGACGACGAACTCCGCCGGTTTGGATTTCGCGCTGCGGCCCGGCACCGTCAACGTGATGATCAGCGAATCTCCCTCGCCATAGCCCGGCAAGGGCGCTTGCGTGCGGGCCCCCATGGTCGACAGGTCGGCCAGCGCCAGCTTCGTGCCCTTGGCGGACAGGAACGCGCCCTCGGCGGAAACACGCTCGGCGCGGCGCTGCTCGGTCATGGGCGCTTTCCTTCGATCCGCTGCTTCATCTCGCCGTCTTCCTTGCCGTCGATCCAATTCACCAGATTGCGGACCATTTTCGACCTTGCGAGATCGATGCCGTTCCAGCACGTCGCCTCTTCCACGCCCTCGGCTTCGTCGCGCGGCAAGGTCGGCATGATCTTGACGATATACTCGATCGCGTCGAGCGGCGCCGCGCCCGATTTGCCGTCGTCGCGCAGACGAATGCTTTCGTCCCATACATTCATGCACTCTTCCCAACCGTCGAGCGCGAAGGAAACGCGCCGGCGGACAAGGGCGAGCGTTTCCACCGCCGCTTCGGGTTTGGCGAGGGCGCGGGTGAGGTCCTTCGTCACCGCCGAGAGCTTGAAATATTCGTTGCGCAGCAAATCGCGGAACTGGGTCGCGGCAAAAGCGACGAGCAGCGCGTTTTGCGCGGCCTGATCGCGCACGCGGCGTTCATGGGCGCGCACTTGATCGCGAAACTCGTCGAGCCGCGTCGCCGCGCGGCCCAACGCGCCCTCCGTCGGAAATTTCGCCGGATCGTCGCTCGGCACGCCCAGCGGGCCGATCAATTCGGCGAATTTCTCCAAACGCTGCGCGATCTCGTTCTCCTTGCAACCCGCCAGCTTGGCGAAATAGCCGAACACGACCGACGTCGCATTGGCAGCGGCTTTGTCGCCTTGGATTTCGGCCATGATCTTGGCCTTGTCGGCGGCTTTGAGTGTCGCGTTGTCCAACGCGTCGCCCGCCTCGCGCGACGCGGCGACCAGCAGTGCGATATAGGCTTTGAAGCGCTCGAGCTTTTCCTCCTGCTCGACGACGATATAGCGCGCCTTGGCGATATCGTCGGCACCCTGGTCGCGATCGGCTTCGGCCGACAGGCGCTTCACGGTCAGCGGGTCCAGCCCGTGCTCGGCCTGCGCCGACAGCGCGAAATACAACCCCATATCGCGCGGCGGAAACTGCATCCAGCCGGGCAATTGCGTCCACGGCATGATCATGCGCCGGCCGGAATCGCCCGACGGATCGGCGAACAACGCTTCCCATTCCTTGGGCGGTTTGCCGGGTTCCGCGCGCGCCCGGATATGGCGCAATTGGCGATGCGCGAAGGGCACGCACACACCGCGCGCCTCGAACGTCTCGGGCGTGTCGATCTTGGGCTTGCGGGCGCGAGTATTCATCTTAAGGGCGATAATCCCGCATCGATCCTTTCGTAAGGATTAACCCCGGCTTGCGATTCCCCCGCCGGGTCTGGCACGCTCCGCCCCGCAGTTTTTCCCGGGAGTACCCCCATGAGCGACCTCACGATCGCGGCCAAGACCGCGTCCCCGCAATTCGGCACGGAATTCACGGCCTATCTGGCGCTGCCACCGGGCGGGAAGGGTCCGGGCTTGGTGCTGATCCAGGAAATTTTCGGGGTCAATCAAGTGATGCGCGATCTGGCCGACGGCTACGCGCGTCAAGGCTATGTCGTCGCCTGCCCCGATATTTTTTGGCGCCAGCAGCCCGGCATCCAAATCACCGACAAGACCGACGCCGAATGGGCGCGCGCGTTCGAGCTGTTCAAGGGCTTCGATTTCGCGCTGGGTGTCGAAGATCTCGGCGCCACGCTCGACGCGTTGCGCAAGCATCCGGCGGTGACCGGAAAAGTCGGCGCGGTCGGTTACTGCCTGGGCGGCAATCTCGCCTATCAAATGGCGGCGCGCACCTCGGCCGATGCGGCCGTGTCGTATTACGGCGTGGGGCTCGACGGCTTGCTCGACATCGCCGGCGGGATCAAAAAGCCGCTGCTGATGCATATCGCCGAGAAGGACGGCTTCGTGCCGCCCGAGGCGCAAGCCAAGATCAAGGCGGGTCTCGCTGGCAATTCCAGCGTGACGATCCATGTCTATCCGGGACAAGACCACGCCTTCGCGCGCGAAGGCGGCAAGCACTGGAACGCCGACGCGGCCAAGCTCGCCAATGCGCGCACCGCCGAATTCTTCAAAACCAATCTCGTCTAAGGAGCACGATTTCCATGGTCAAAGCGGTTCGCGCGCAAAAATCCGGCGGTCCCGAGGTGATGGTCTACGAGGATATCGACCTCGCGCCGCCGGGCCCCGGCCAGGTGCAGATCAAACACACGGCGATCGGCGTCAATTTCATCGACACGTATATGCGCTCGGGGCTTTACCCCACGCCTACGCCCTTCGCGCCGGGCAACGAAGCCGCGGGTACGATCGCCGCGGTCGGAGCGGGCGTCACCGATTTCAAAATCGGCGATCGCGTCACCTATGTGATCCCGGGCGGCGGCGCCTATAGCGAAGCGCGCAACGCGCCCGCCGATCGCGTGGTCAAGCTGCCCGACGGCATCACCGACAAGCAAGCCGCGTCGATGATGCTGAAGGGCATGACCGCGCAATATCTTCTGCGCCGCACCTATAAGGTCCAGAAGGGCGACACGATCCTGTTCCACGCGGCGGCCGGCGGCGTGGGTTTGATTGCGGGCCAATGGGCCCAGCATCTGGGCGCCATCGTCATCGGCACGGTCGGTTCGCCTGAAAAGGCGAAGCTCGCGCACGCCAACGGCTACGCCCACACCATTCTCTATCGCGACACGGATTTCGTCGCCGCGACCAAGGCGATCATCCCCGAAGGCGTGCCGGTCGTTTACGATTCCGTCGGCAAGGACACGTTCCTGAAGTCGCTCGATTGCTTGCGGCCTTTGGGCCTGCTCGCGTCGTTCGGCCAATCCTCGGGCGCCGTCGAGCCGCTCAACACGGGCTTGCTGGCGGCCAAGGGTTCGCTGTTCCTCACGCGTCCGACGCTGTTCACGTATATCGCAAAGAAGGAAGACCTCGTCGCCACCGCGAACGAATTGTTCGACGTGGTCGCGAAGGGCATCGTGAAGATCGAAACCTCGGCCGAATACGCGTTGAAGGACGCGGTGCGCTGCCACACCGATCTCGAAGGCCGCAAGACGACCGGCTCGGTCATCCTGGTGCCGTAATGGCGAAGGTGGTCGACCCGGCGGATGTGCCGGCGCGTGTGGCGACCGGTTATCCGCCCGATCTCCAAGCCAAGATCGCCGGGCGCGCCAAGCGCGCGCTCGGCGACTTGCTGGGCTTGAAGAATTTCGGCGTCAATCTCACGACCATCCCGCCGAAATCCGCCAGCGCCTTGCGCCATTACCACGCGCGCCAGGACGAATTCGTCTACATCGTTTCGGGCACGCCCACGCTGGTGACGGATAACGAACGCCACGTGTTGCAGCCCGGTATGTGCGCGGGTTTCCCGGCGGGCGAGGCGAACGGCCATTGCCTGGTCAATGAAACCGACACGGATGTCGTCTATCTGGAAGTCGGCGACCGCACGCCGGGCGACAGCGTCGTCTATCCCGACGACGATCTTCAGGCCAGTTCCGCCGCCGCGTGGACCTATAAGCGCAAGGACGGATCGAACATTTAGCCCCGCGCCGGCCGATCAAACCGGCGCCACGATGCGCTCGCGCGGCAGCTCGACCGTCACCTTGGTGCCATTGCCCTTTTCGCTATCGACGGCCAGCCGGCCGCCATGCAGCATGACCAGCTGGTTGCTGATCGGCAGGCCCAAGCCCGTACCGCCATGTTTACGCGCCAGACCGTCGTCGATCTGCACGAACGGCTCCATGGCGCGTTTGGCCTCGGCCGGGGTCATGCCGATGCCCGTATCGGTCACGCAAACGCACAGCGTCGTGTCGGTCAACCGCGCCGCCAGCGTGACCGAGCCGCCTTGCGGCGTGAACTTGATGGCGTTCGACACCAGATTCATCAGCACTTGTTTCAAGCGCAACGCGTCGCCGCGAACGCAAACTTGCGGAAAACCGTCCTCCAGAATCAAGGCGACACCGCTCTTGCTCGCATTCGCGGCGAACAGGCGCACCACTTCTTCCGCCAATCGATCGAGATCGAATTCCGTTTCCTGCAAGTCGAACTGGCCCGCCCCGATTTTCGACAGGTCGAGAATGTCGTTGATCAGGTTCAGCAGATGCGTGCCCGATTGGCGGATATATTCGGCGTATTCGAAATAGCGCGCGTCGTTGGGCCCGAACAATCGCCCGGCCACCACTTCGGCGAAGCCGATGATGGCGTTCAGCGGCGTGCGCAACTCATGGCTCATCACGGCCAGGAATGCGCTTTTCGCGGCGGAAGCGGCTTCGGCCTCCGCCTTCGCTTCGCGTAACGCCGCCTCCACATGTTTACGCGCGGTCACGTTCTCGACCGTGCCTTCGAAGGCGACGATCTTGCCGTCGCGATCGCGCACCGCCCAGGCGTTCTCGCTGACCCAAATCCGCTCGCCCGTCGTGCGCCGCACGACTTCGGATTCGAACCCGGCGATGCGCCCCTCGCGCGCCATGATGCCGCGGAACAATTCCCGCCGCCCCGGTTCCACGTACCAGCTTTCCCGTTTCTCGCCCGCCGCCGGGTTCGCGGCGATCTGCTGTTCGGGCCGCTCGAATCCGTTGATGCGCAGCAAGGCCGGATTGACCGCGAGCTGACGCCAATTCGCGTCCGTGCGATAGATGCCGAAATTCGCGTTCTCGAAAATCGAGCGATAATCCTCGGCCAAGCGCTCCGCCTCGGCCTTCGCTTCGGCCAAGGCGCGTTCGGCCAGAATGCGCTCGGTCACGTCGATGACCGTGCCTTCATAGGCGACGATGGCGCCGGCCGCGTCGCGCACGACCCACGCGGTCTCGCTGATCCAAATGCGTTCGCCCGTCTTACGGCGGCGCACCTCGGAGATGAAATTGTCGAGGCGCCCGTTCTCGCGCATCTGACGGCGATACTCGTCGCGGCGCGCAGGGTCGACATACCAGCCGGTCGTCTTGCCGTCGACCAGCGAGGCGCGCACCGCTTCGATCTGTTCTTCGACCGTGTCGAATCCGTTCAATCGGGCGAGCGCGAGATTGGAACGCGTCTGCGCCCCGCCCGGGATCGTGCGGAAAATGCCGACATTGGCGTTGTCGTAGATCGAGCGCAGATCCGCCGCCGCGGTCTCGGCTTCCGCCTTCGCGGCGGCGAGGGCCAGTTCCACGCGCTTACGCGCGGTGATGTCCTCGATCATGCCTTCGTAATAGAGCACGCGCCCGTCCTGGCCGCGCACGACCCAAGCGCTTTCCGAGACCCAAATGCGCTCGCGCGTCTTGTGGCGGTAGACTTCCGATTCGAAATCCAGCACGCGCCCGTCGCGCTCTACCGAGCGGATGAATTCGTCGCGCCGCCCGGGCTCGACATACCATTCCTGGGCGATGTCGTTGACGGCGGCGAGCAGCTGTTCTTCCGTGTCGTAACCGTTGAGGGCGACCAACGCCGGGTTGGCGCGCAACTGCTTGCCCTCGCGCGACGAACGGAAGATGCCGTGGCTCGCGTTTTCGAACATCGAGCGGTAATTGGCTTCCGCGCGCTGGACCTCGGCCCAGGCTTCGACGAGCTGCGTCACGTCCGCGACGGTGCCGATCATCCGCATCGGCGGACCATCGACGCGGATCGCCGATTGACGCACCCAGAAGGGCGTCCCGTCGCGCCGGCGGGCCTGCCATAAGGCTTCGCGGATGGTGCCCTCGCTGATCAGCCGGTCGACCAGCCGCGTGTGATCGTCCGCGTCCGCATAGATCGCCTCGCTGCCATCCGGCAAGGCGCGGCGCATTTCGTCGGCCGAGGCGTAGCCGAACATCCGCGCGAAAGCTTCGTTGGCGCGCAAAATACGGCAATGGTCGTCGGCTTCGTAAATGCCGATATCGGTCGCGCCGAAAAGCTGAGCGAGGAATTCCGATTCCGCGAAATGCCGCTCGATCGGCTCGACCGCTGACTTGCGATCCACGACGTTGCCCGTCTCGACGATCCAGCCGACCGTCCGGTCGAGCGGCCCGTCCGGTCCCGCCTTCGCCGTCACGCCATGGACCGCCCAAAACGCGCTGCCGTCGCGCCGGCGCATTTCGACCACGACATTGTCCACGGCTTCGCCGCGCGCCAATCGCGCGCGCAAGGCCGCGCGGTCGGTTTCGCGCACGAACAGATCGCGCGAATGCGCCACGCCCGCGATCATCGCGGCCGGGCTTTCATAGCCGAACATCCGCGCGGCATGCGCGTTGGCGCGCCGGATTCTGCCGTGCGAATCCGTCTCCAAAATCGCCATGCGCGCCAGATCGGCGGCGTTCGGCGATAGGTCCAGTTCGTCGCGCTCGTCGGCAACCGTCATCGTACTCGGGTGCCCCCTTTGCGCGACTATAGCGCCGGGATCAAACGGGCGGCAGGTCTTCGATCCGCCGCCAAACCGGGCGGCCAAGACCCGCCAAAACCGCCGCTTCGCGGTCCGCTCCGGGCGAAGACGCGATCACCAGGCAGCCGTCGCAGCGCGCGGCCAAAGCCAGGGAAATCTCCATCATCCAGGCGTGGTTCGGCGGCAACCCGGCGGCTTCCAGCACGGGCAAGGCCGCGTTGACGCCGATCACGGGAATATGACCGGCCTTGGCGACCGCCACGGCCGCATCGTTCATCCGGGCGAGATTTGCGGCCCGCCCGGCCGCATCGGGGGCCGAGAACGGCCCCGCCACCATGATCAGCATCGCGCGCGTCCCCAAACGAAAACCCCCGCCGGTCGGGCGGGGGTTCGCGAACTAGGTGTTCATCGCCTCGAAGAAATCCTTGTTGGTCTTCGAGTGCTTCAGCTTGTCGATCAGGAACTCCATCGCGTCCGTCGTGCCCATCGGCATCAGGATGCGGCGCAAGACCCACATCTTCGACAGCACGGCCTTATCGACCAGCAGCTCTTCCTTGCGGGTCCCCGACTTGGTGATGTCGATGGCCGGGAAGGTGCGCTTGTCGGCGAGCTTGCGGTCCAGGATGATTTCGGAGTTACCGGTACCCTTGAACTCTTCGAAGATCACTTCGTCCATGCGGCTGCCGGTATCGATCAGGCCCGTCGCGATGATGGTCAGCGACCCGCCTTCCTCGATATTGCGCGCGGCACCGAAGAAGCGCTTCGGGCGCTGCAACGCGTTGGCGTCCACGCCGCCGGTCAGCACCTTGCCGGACGAGGGGACGACCGTGTTGTAGGCGCGCGCCAGACGCGTAATGGAATCGAGCAGGATCACGACGTCGCGCTTGTGCTCGACCAAGCGCTTGGCCTTTTCGATCACCATTTCGGCGACCTGCACATGGCGCTGCGCCGGTTCGTCGAAGGTCGAGGACACGACCTCGCCCTTCACCGAGCGGATCATGTCGGTCACTTCTTCCGGCCGCTCGTCGATGAGCAGCACGATCAGATAGACCTCGGGGTGGTTCGTCGCGATCGAATGCGCGATGTTCTGCAACATCACGGTCTTGCCGACGCGCGGCGGGGCGATGATCAGCGCGCGCTGGCCTTTGCCGAGCGGCGAAACCAGATCGACGATCCGGCCGGTGATGTCGCGGCGCGGACCGGACGGCGCGTTTTCCTTCTTCTCCGTCCGGCGGGCCGACAGCGTGCCTTTGAGGGCGATCGCCTCTTCGTCGCCCTGCGGGCGGCGCGAGGCCTTTTTCGGGATCGGCGGCGGGGCCGCTTCGGGGCTGTCGTCCGTCACCTCGAGCTGCAAGCGCGAGGTCGGATAGAACGGCGTGAGGTTATCGAAATTGATGCGATGGCGCGCGACGTCCGGCTCGTCGAAATTGATCGCGCGCACGGTGGTCAGTGCGAAATAACGCTCGCCGTCCTTGGGCGCCTTGATCTGGCCGTCGACCGTGTCGCCGGTGCGCAGGCCGTGGCGGCGGATCAATTGCGGCGTGACGTAGATGTCGTCGGGGCCGGGCAGGTAGTTCGATTCGGGGCTGCGCAGGAAGCCGAACCCGTCGGACAGGATTTCCATCACGCCGTCGCCGTAGATCGCGACGTCGTTGTCGGCCATCCGCTTCAGGATGGCGAACATCATGTCTTGCTTGCGAAGGGCCGAAGCGCCCTCGATCTGCAGCTCTTCCGCGAAAGCCAGCAACTCCGCCGGCGTTTTGCGCTTCAGTTCTTGGAGATTCATCGTCTTGGTGTTCCGCGAGGGGAGGTGTCGGCCGAGGAGGAGGATTCGAGGGGCCCGCGCCCCCGCCGTATCCGATTTGAATTCGTCCTGTTTGGAAGGACCGAGCGGTGCCGTTAAGGCTCGCTCGAATAATCGAAGATATCAGCGGGAAAATCGGCCGCAGAACGCGGCCTCGAAGATAGGGGCGACCCCCATCCGCTTGCCAATCTAGCGATTTCCCCGACCCTGTCAATCCCCCAAACGCGGGCGGAGGGTCGCAACCCCTTCGTTCAAAACGGTTTTACGATCACGAACAGCACGATCAGGATCATCAGAAGGGTCGGGATCTCGTTCTGGATCCGGTAGAAGCGCGCGGGCCGCGTGTTGCGATCGGCCTCGAAATCCTTGCGCCAGCGCGCCTGGGCATGGTGGTGCCAACTCAAGATCAGGACCAGCACGAATTTCGCGATCAGCCAGCCGGACGTCCAATCCTGGACGCTGGCCAGCAGCAGGCCGAACACCCAGGTCGCGATCATCGCCGGTCCCATGATCGCGCGCAGCAAGCGGCGCTCCATGACCTTGAACGTCTCGGAGGTGTGCGTGCCCGCCGGTGCCGCGCAGTGATAGACGAACAGGCGCGGCAGATAGAGCAGCCCCGCCATCCACGCCATCACCGAGACGACGTGCAACCACTTGATCCAGTCATAGGCGACGTAGACGATTTCCTGAATGGTCTCGAACACGACCGGCCCTTTCGAAAAATTCGCGCGCGGCGAACGGAATGCCACTTGTCCGCCGCATTCGCGTGTTTCACTATATCCGCGCACCGAGCCGCGCAATATCCAACGACGCAATGCCGATCCGTCCTGCGACGGAACTGTCCTGTAATGTGAACAGGGGCATTAGGACGGGTGCCGAAGGACACCCTTCGTGAGATCAAGATGCGGCGCTTTTCCGGATTTTTCACCCGCTGGGCGGGTGCCCTGACATTCCTGGCCTTTGCATTCGCCGCGGTTTCGCCCGCCGGCGCGCAAAGCCCCACGCGCAATATCGCCGTCTATGGCGATTCCCTCGCCGATGGCGTGTGGGACGCGTTCACCCGCAGCTTGAAGCGCGAGCCCGGCGGCTGGATCGCCACGCGGCGTTCGTCGATCGGCACGGGTCTGACGCGCTCCGATTTTTCGGCCTGGCTCGACCAGATCGACGCCGATTTCGACGCGAACCCCGCGCGCCATGTCGTGGTCATGTTCGGCCTGAACGACATGCGCGATTTTCGCGACGACCGGCGCGGGCGCGTCTACGGCACCGACGCGTGGAACGCGGCCTACGCCAAGCGCATCGACCAGCTGATCGCGCGCTTGCGCGCCAAGGCGGACGACGTCGTGTGGATCGGCTTGCCGGTGTTCCGCAAACCCGAACAGAACGACGGCGCCAAGCATCTGACCTCGCTTTACGCCGAAGCGGCCGCGCGCGCGCGCATCGCCTTCGTGCCGATCTACGACGATTTCCTGGGGCCGGAGGGCGCGTTCACGACGCATCTCGCCAGTGCCGACGGGCGGCGCCTGCAAGTGCGCGGCGACGATGGCTTGCATTTCATCGGCACGGGCTACGACATCATCGCCAACAAGGCGATGGCCGCGATCCGGCGTTTCGAAGCGGGCCAGGCGGAAGCCTCGGCGCGCTTGCCCGAAACCGCCCAGCCGCGCTGACATGATCTTCGCACGCGGTCGTTTGGGGCCCGCGTGCCTCGCCTTCCTGTTGCTGGCGAGCTGTGCGGCACAACAACCGGCCGCACCCCCTTCGTCGCCGACAACCCCCGCGATAAGCGTGCCCTTGCCGCCGGCCGACGAAAGCTTCGCGCCGCTGGCGACGGATCTGATGGCGGCGATGGTGCCGGGGGCGGCGCGCCCGCGTGTGATCCCGCGCAATACCAGCCGGCTCGACCCGTTCTTCGCCGATCTCGCATCGCTCGAAACAGGCGTGCGGCGGCGGGTGAGTATCGTCCAGATCGGCGACAGCCACACGGCGGGCGATGTGATGAGCGCACGCCTGCGCGAACTCCTTCAACAGCGCTTCGGTTCGGCCGGTCGCGGCTGGATGCCGCCGGGCAAGCCTTATCCCACCGTGCGCCATGCGGGCCTGACCATCCAGGAGACCGGCCGCTGGGCCTACGAATTCTCGCTGAACCAGCGTTCCAGCGGCCCGTTCTCGCTCGCGGGCATCGCCGCCAAGACCGGGGCGGCGGGCGCGTCGCTCGCCCTCGATACGACCGACGAGCGCGGCTTCGACGAGATTTTCGTCGCCTTGCGCCCGCAGCCCAATGGCGGGCGCGTGCGCATCTCCGTCGATGGCCGCGATCTCGCAACCCTCGACACAAGCACACTGCGCGGGCCGGTGCAGATCTTCCGCCGCGACGTGCCGTCGGGTTCGCGCACATTGCGCATCACCACGCTCGATCGCAAACCGGTCACGCTGTTGGGCTGGGGGATCGAGCGCGCGATGCGGGGGCTGGTCTACGATTCTCTCGGCGTCGTGGGGGCAAGTTACCTCACCACCTTGCGCTGGGACGAAGCCGCGGCCGCGGCTGAGCTTGCGGCGCGCGAACCGTCGCTCGTCATCCTCGTTTTCGGCACGAACGAGGGCTTCCGCAACGATCTGGACGCCGCGAGCTATACCGAAGCTTTGGCGCAGCGCGTGCGCGCGGTGCATGCCGCTGTGCCCAACGCGTCGGTGCTGGTCGTCGGTCCGCCAGATGCGGCGCGCAAATCCGATCCGCGCTGCCAGGGCCTTGCCTGCAATTGGGCCACCCCCGCCAATATCGCGCTGGTGCGCGACATCCAAATCGCCAACGCGCCCAAGCTCGGTTACGAGTTTTGGGATTGGTGGGGCTCGATGGGCGGCGCGGATTCCATGCGCCGCTGGGTGCGCGCCAATCCGCCGCTGGCGCGCGCCGATCACGTGCATTTCACTACACTGGGCTATTCGGCCGTCGCCGAACGGCTCTTCGAAGATCTGATGGCGAATTACGACGCGTGGAATCGGGCCCGCTAAATGTTGTTCCCGACGCTGAATTTCGGCCTGTTCTTCCTGGCCGTGTTCTTCGCCAGCTGGGCCCTCGCCAAACGCACCGATAGCCGCAAGCTGCTGCTGGTCGCCGCCAGCTACGGCTTCTATGCGATGTGGGACTGGCGGTTTTGCGTATTGCTGGCGCTGTCGAGCGTCGGCAACTGGGCGGTCGGCCGCGCCCTCGCCAACACGCCGGATGAAGAAGCGCGCAAACCCATCCTGCTCGGCGCGGTCGCCCTCAATCTTGTCGTTCTCGGCTTTTTCAAATACGCCGATTTCTTCCTGCTCTCGCTCGAAGGCCTGTTGAACGCCGCCGGCCTTGGGCGTGATCTGCCGCTGCTGTCGCTCGTGGTGCCGGTTGCGATCTCGTTCTTCACCTTCCACGCGATCTCCTATCTCGTGGACATCCATCGCGGTCATGTGCACCAAGCCGCCGGCTTGCTCGACATGGCGCTGTATCTGTCGTTCTTCCCGCAGCTCGTCGCGGGGCCGATCGTGCGCGCCGCCCATTTCCTGCCGCAGATCGCCGCCCCGGCCGATGCGACCCGCATCGCGATGACGCGCGCCTTCCTGCTGATCGCGGTCGGTCTGTTCAAGAAGGTCTTCGTCGCGACATGGCTTGCCGGCCTGCAAGCCGACGAGATGTTCCGCGATCCGTCGCTCTACAAGGCGGGCGATCTGCTGCTCGGCATGTACGCCTATGCGCTGCAGATCTATTGCGACTTCTCCGCCTATACCGATATCGCGGTCGGTGTCGCCGCCTTGCTCGGCTATCGCTTCCCGGTCAATTTCGACCAGCCCTATCGCGCGGCCTCGCCGTCGGAATTCTGGAAGCGCTGGCATATCTCGCTATCGAGCTGGCTGCGCGACTATCTCTATATCCCGCTCGGTGGCGATGCGGGGGGGGCGCGCACTTATGCGAACCTCGCCCTCGTGATGCTGCTGGGCGGGCTCTGGCACGGGGCTGCGTGGCACTTCGTGATCTGGGGCGCGTTGCACGGTGCGGCCCTGATCATCGCGCGCGCTTGGCCCATCGCCTTGCCGCGCGCCTTGGCGACCGCGCTGACCTTCCATTTCGTTTGCGTCACCTGGGTGTTCTTCCGCGCGGGCGATTCGGGCAAGGCGCTCGACTATCTCGCGGGGCTGCAACACCTCGCCTTGCCGGTCCATGCCAGCGGCTTCGTGATGATTCTGATCGCGCTTGGCATCGCCAGCCAATTCCTGCCCAAGGATCGTCTGGCGCGCGCCGAGGCGCGCGTCATGGACCTGCCGGCCTGGGCGCAAGGGCTGGCGCTGGGGGCCGCGATCGTCGCCATCGACGCGATCGGCCCGGCGGGCGTCGCGCCTTTCATCTATTTCCAGTTCTGACATGAAGCGCATCATCCAATATCGCCCGCCGATCGAGCCTGTTGCCGGTGCGCCTGCGCGCCCGTTACGTGACGTCTCGATCGCGATCGTCGCGGCGACACTGGCGATGCTTGTTCTCGGCTCCGGCCCGCTGGCGGCGTGGACCGAGACGCTGCCGGTCAATCCGATCAGCGATACGCTGGTCGAGATGGCCGCCGATTGGGACGATTGGATGCGTGCGCTCGGGCCGGGGGAATTCCACCCCGCCTTGCGCCGGCTTAGCCAGACGGCGACGAAGCTTTAAGCGGGCATTTGCCGCATTCGGCGGGGCACAGGCGGCCTTGCCCGTCCGCCGCGCATTCGCGGGCCGGGCCGCTCACCGCCGCGCGCACGATCTTGGCGAGGCCTTCGACAAACGCCGGATGCGTGCCGACCGTGGGGACGCGCTCGTAATGCGGCACGCCGTCTTCATGCGCTTTTTCGCGATACTCGATGTCGAGCTCGACCAGCGTTTCCGAATGCTCGGACACGAACGCGACGGGCACGACGACCAGCGGCACCTTATCTTTGCCCGCGCGTTCGATCTCGGCTTCCGTATAGGGCTTGATCCATTCGAGCGGACCGACGCGGCTTTGATAGCAAACGACGGAATCGAGATCGGGAATGCCCAATTCCGCGACGATCGCGGCGGCGGTGCGCTCGACTTGAACCTTGTAGGGATCGCCCGCGTCGATCACTTTTTTCGGCAAACCATGCGCGGAGAACAGGACGCGCGGCTTGCCATGCGCGGACGCGGCGTCGTAATGCGGCCGGATCAAATCGGCGACCGCTTTCACGAAACCCGGTTCCGTCGGATAGCAGCACACCGACGCGGTCTGCGCGTTCAAGCCCAATCGCGCCGCCGCGCGATCCCAAGCCTTCTTCGAGCTGCCCGTCGTCGTCGTCGAATACTGCGGATAAAGCGGCAGCAGCACGATGCGCTCGGGCCCGAATTCACGCACGGCCAGCGCCGCACCTTCGGTCAATGGATGCCAATAGCGCATCGCCGCGAAGCATTTGACGGCGCCGAGATCGGCGAGGGTGGCTTCCAATGCGCGCGCTTGGGCCTGGGTATTCGCCAGCAACGGCGAGGACCCGCCGATCAGATCGTAGATGCCGCGCGCTTTCGGCGCCCGGCGGCCGGAGATCAATTTCGCCAGCAACCAGCGAAACGGATTCGGAACGCTAATGATCGCCGGATCGTTGAACAGGTTGAACAGAAACGGCTTCACCGCGTCGGGTGAATCCGGGCCGCCGAGATTAAACAGGACGACGGCGATCTTCCGCATCAATTCGCCCGGTGGCGCCAGCCGCGAATGATCTCTGCCAGACGCGCGACATGTTCGGGCGGCGTTTGCGGAATAACGCCGTGGCCGAGATTGAACACGAACCGGCCGCCCGCGAGCGCCGCGAGGATCCGATTGATCGAATCCTCCATCGCCTTGCCGCCGGCAGCGAGTTTGATGGGATCGAGATTGCCTTGCACCGTCACCTGGTGCTGCAACAGCTTGGCGAATTCCATCGGCACGGATGTATCGATGCCCAGCGCATCCGCGCCCGTTTCCGCGGCCGCGTGGGTGTAAAGCATTCCCGAGCCCTTCGGGAAATAGATGATCGGGATCGATGGGTGCCGTTCGCGGATCCGGGCGATGATTTCCTTCACCGGCTCGATCGCCCAGCGCTGATATTCGTCTTCGGGCAATACGCCGGCCCAGGTATCGAAAAGCTGAAGGACTTCGGCCCCGGCTTCGACCTGGCGCGACAAATAGCGCGTCGTCGCTTCGACCAGCAAATCGATCAGCTTTTCGAACAGTGCTGGATCGCGCGCAGCAAGCAAACGGACCTTCGCAAAATCTTTCGAACCGCCGCCTTCGACCATGTAGGTCGCGACGGTCCAAGGGGCGCCCGCAAAGCCGATCAGCGCCGTATCCAGCGGCAAGGCCGCTTTGACCCGCGAGACGGTCTCGAAAATCGGCCCGAGCTTTTCAAGACTGCCATCGAGCCCCTTTTCCAGGGCCGCGATCCCTCCGGCGTCGGTCACCGGTTCCAGCACCGGGCCTTCGCCTTCCTTGAACTCGAGCTTTTGGCCGAGCCCGTGCGGGATCATCAGAATGTCCGAAAACAAAATCGCCGCGTCCATGCCGTAGCGCCGGATCGGCTGCAACGTGATCTCGGTCGCCAAATCGGGGCGTAAACACAGATCGACGAACCCCTTCGCTTGCGCCCGGGTTGCGCGATATTCGGGCAAATAGCGGCCGGCCTGGCGCATCAGCCAGAAACACGGCCGCGCTTGAATTTCGCCTCGGATCGCGCGCACGAAAGATTTTGGTTGGGTCAACATGGCCTGCTCGCAAGAATGGGCGGAGTGTAGCCACGCGGCTCCGAAGGAACCAACATAAAGATAAGATTCTTAAAAGGATGAGGTAGTGGATGGGTGCCTGTGGATACCGGGGACGCAGGCCTTTAGTCGTCTTGTCCGGTGGAAACGACGGGCGTCGCCGGCATGTGGATCATCGCTTGGTCAACTGCCGGAAAGCATCGTGCCCCGGACGATTCAGAAGCATACGGGCTGTGAATCACAGCGACGGGTGAATCGGGGATAGATTCAAAACCGCCCGGTTTTCCCAGTTATCCCCGGAATGCCGATTGTGACCTTCCCCATGGGGTCAAGCCGGGCTTGACGTGTACGGGTCTCGGGACCGATTTTCGACCCCTGTGGATGACACCCCTGTTTATCCCCGCGGTCCCCATAATCCCCGGTCCTGAATGTCCGACGACATCAAACGATTCCATCTGCATCTCGTCTCCGACGCGACCGGCGAAACGCTCATCGGCATCGCGCGCGCGTGTCTCGTGCAGTTCGAAGAGGTCGAGCCCGTCGAGCATATGTGGTCGATGGTACGCTCGGACCGGCAGATCGAACGCGTGCTCTCCGGCATCGCCGCGAACAAGGGCGTCGTGCTCTACACGTTGATCGAACAACATGCGCGCGCCGCGTTGGAAGAAGGCTGCCGCGCGCTGGGCGTGCCCTATATCCCGGTTCTCGATCCGACGATGGGTGCGTTGTCGAATTATCTCGGTCTCAAAACGCGCAATCTGCCGGGTCGGCAGCACGCGCTCGACGCCGAGTATTTCCGGCGCATCGACGCGATCAACTGGGTGATGGCGCATGACGACGGCATGTCGACGCATGGCTTGACCGAAGCGGAGGTCATCCTGATCGGCGTCAGCCGCACGTCCAAAACGCCGACTTGCATCTATCTCGCCAATCGCGGCGTGAAGGCGGCGAACGTGCCTTACGTGCCCGGCGTGCGCTTGCCGTCGGAAATCGACGAATTGATCGACAGCGCCGAGCCGCCGATCTTCGTCGGCCTCACCAACGATCCCACGATTTTGGTGCAGCTGCGGCGCAACCGGCTCAATATTCTCAACGAGAACCGCGAAACCGACTATACCGACCTCGACAAAGTCAAAAGCGAAGTCGCCGAGGCGCGACGCTTCTTCGGTTCGCAAGGCTGGCCGGTGATCGACGTCGCCCGCCGCTCGATCGAGGAAACGGCCGCGCAGATCATGACCATGGTTCAAGAACGGCGCGAGAAAGCCGCCCCGAAATGACGAAACTGCAACTCGAAAACGGCCCGCCGATCGTGCTCGCCTCGCAAAGTGCGGCGCGGCGCAAAATGCTGGAAGACGCGGGCGTGCATGTCGAAACCTACCCTGCGCGCGTCGACGAGGACGAGATCAAACTCGCCATGCGTGCCGAGGGCGCCAAGGTCGAGGACGCGGCCGTCAAACTCGCCGAAGCCAAGGCGCGGCGCATCGCCGAGAAATTTCCCGGCGCCATCGTCATCGGCTGCGACCAGATGCTGGATTGCAACGGCGTGTGGTTCGACAAGCCCATCGATCGCGCGCATGCCGCCGCGCATTTGCGCGCTTTCTCGGGCAAGACGCATCGTCTGGTCAGTGCGGCCGTCGCCTATCGCAACATGGTGCGCGTTTGGCATCATGTTGACAGCGCCAAGCTGACTGTCCGTATCTTGACGGACGAATTCATCGAAACCTATCTTGACGCGACGGGCGATGCGGCACTGGGAAGTGTGGGCGCCTATCAGCTCGAAGGGCTGGGCGCGCAGTTGTTCACGCGCGTCGATGGCGATTACTTCACCGTGCTGGGCATGCCGTTGTTGCCGTTGCTGGGCTTCTTGCGCGCGAACGGCGCGCTCGTCCCATGATCAAGGGCAGCACAAAGCTTGCGGGCGTGATCGGCTGGCCGGTCAAGCATTCGCGCTCGCCGCGTCTGCATGGCTTCTGGGCGAAGCATTACGGCATCGACGCGGCCTATGTGCCGCTCGCCGTGAAGCCCGAGGATTTCGACGCGGCGGTGCGCGCTTTGCCGAAACTCGGCTTCGCCGGCGCCAATGTCACCGTGCCGCATAAGGAAGCGGCGTTGAAACTCGCCGATATCGTCGACGCCAGCGCCAAGCGCATCGGGGCGGCGAATACGCTGATCTTCCATGCCGACGGCAAAATCGAAGCGCGCAATACCGACGCGTTCGGCTTCGGCGCGCATCTGACGCAGTCCGCGCCGGATTGGCGCAAGGATCGGCCGGCGGTCGTGCTGGGGGCCGGCGGCGCGGCCCGTGCGATCCTGGTCGGCTTGCTCGATGCCGGCGTGCCGGAAATCCGCCTCGCCAATCGCACGCGCGCGCGGGCCGACAATCTCGCCAAGGAATTCGGGCCCAAAATCCGCGTCGTCGATTGGGCGGCGCGCGAAACCGCGCTCGACAAGGCGGGCTTGCTGGTCAATACGACCACGCAAGGTATGGATGGACAACCGGCCCTCGATATCGATCTCGCGGGCTTGCCGGCCGACGCCGTCGTGAACGATCTGGTCTATGTGCCGCTCGAAACGCCGCTTCTCGCCCAAGCCCGCAAGCGCGGCCTTAAAACCGTCGACGGGCTTGGCATGTTGCTGCACCAGGGCCGCCCGGGTTTCGCCGCGTGGTTCGGCACGATGCCCGACGTGACGCCCGAACTGCGCGCGTTCGTGGGCGAAGGCATCAAATGAAAATCATCGGCCTGACGGGCTCCATCGCAATGGGCAAGTCGGTGGCCGCGAAGATGTTCCGGCGCTTGGGGCTGCCCGTGCGCGATTCCGACGCGACGATCCATCGCCTGTTAGCCAAAGGCGGAGCGGGCGTGACGCCCGTCGCGAAGCTGTTCCCCGATGCGATCGTCGACGGGGCGGTGGACCGGCGCAAACTCGGCGCCAAAGTTTTTGCCGATCCGACGGCGCTCGCCCATCTCGAAGCGATTCTGCATCCGCTCGCGCGCCAGGATATGAAAGCGTTTCTCGACCAGCATCGCCGCCGCCACACCAAGCGCGTCGTGCTCGATGTGCCGTTGCTGTACGAAACCGGACTCGACGCGGTTTGCGACGCTGTCGTCGTGGTCAGCGCGTCGCCCGCGATCCAGCGCCAGCGCGCGTTTTCGCGGCCGGGCATGACCAACGAAAAACTTGCGGGCATCCTCGCCCGCCAAATGCCGGATTCCGAAAAACGCCGCCGCGCGGATATCGTCGCGGTCACGGCGTTGGGCTATCTTCCCACCTTGCGCGCGCTCAAACGCGCGATCCGAATGACGGGCTGATTCATATGCGCGAAATCGTTCTCGATACCGAAACCACCGGCCTCGATCCGTCGAAAAACCGCATCGTCGAAATCGGTGCGATCGAATTGATGAACCACGTGCCGACCGGCCGCCATTTCCACAAATACATCAATCCGGAAATGGATATCCCGGCCGAAGCGACCAACGTGCACGGCATCACGAACGAGCGCGTGGCCAAGGAGCCCGTCTTCGCCGAGATCGCCGCCGAGTTCATCGAATTCGCCGGCGACGCGAAATTCGTGATCCACAACGCCGAATTCGACATGGGCTTCCTCAACGCCGAGTTCGCGCGTTTGGGGTTCGAGAAAATGCCGATGTCGCGCGCGATCGATACGGTGCGCATGGCGCGCCAGAAATTTCCGGGCTCGCCTGCGTCGCTCGACGCGCTGTGCAAACGCTTCGAAATCGACAACACGCATCGCACGCTGCACGGCGCGCTGCTCGACGCCGATCTGCTGGCGAAGGTCTATCTCGAACTGATCGGCGGCCGGCAATCGGGCATGGAATTCGGCGCGCAGAAGACTGCGATCGAAGCCGCCGTGGCGGTCAAGCGCGTGGCGCGGCCCGCGCGCCCGCACGCGCCGAGCGAGGCGGAGCTCGCCGCGCATGCGGCGGCCCTCGCCAAGCTCAAAGCGCCGGTCTGGATGAATTGACGCGCGAAGCGCGCGTCAGTTCGGCAGGATGATCTTCGACGTCGGGCCTTGTGCCGACGGGGCGGGCGGATTGCCCGCCGCGGCTTGCGCTTCGGCGCGGCGGCGATAGATCTCGACGAAATCGACGGGCTGCAGCATCAGCGGTGGGAAGCCGCCTTCGCGCGTCGCGTCGGCGACGACGTTGCGCGCGAACGGGAACAGCATGCGCGGGCATTCGATCAGCAGGAACGGGCCCATATGCTGCTCGGGCACGCCCTGCACCTGGAACACGCCCGCGTAGAGGCATTCGATCTGGAACACGACGTCGTCGCCGGCCATCGCCTTGGCGGCGATCAGCAGCTCGACCTCGAACACGCCATCGGCAAGCGGGCGGGCTTCGGTCTTCACGTCGGCCGAAACCTGCGGGTTCTTGTCCTGATTGAGGAAGATGTCCGGTGCGCGCGGCGATTCGAACGACAGATCCTTCAGGTACTGGGCGACAACGCCGAACACCGGGCCTTGCTGGCCTTGAGCCGCGTCGGTCATGGACATCTCCTTATCGAGAAAAAGCCGGGTCGAGGTAGCACGGGAACCGTGGCAGCCTCAAGCGGGGGCTCAATCGGCGAATTCGAGGCGCACGATCTCGCCGTTCTTGGGCTCGATCCCGGTCAGCGCGCGGATGAAGCCCCAATGCGAGACGACCGCGATCCTGTCGCGCCCGGAAAGCCCGCGCGCGGCTTCGCGAAAGCGCCGCCCGCGCTCGATGATTTGGGCTTCGCTTTCCTCCACGCCGAGCGTCACGTGGTCGTGCCACCAGGTTTCGTCGAGATGGGCGAAATCGAGCTCGGGGAAGCGTTTGACGAGCTCGGGCGTGGGCGTGCCGATATCGCAATGGAACGCCGCGCGTTCGCGCACCAGCGGTTCCACCGCGATGGGGATGCGCAATTCGCGCGCGATGATCGACGCGGTTTCCAGGGCCCGGCGATAGGGGCTCGCCAGCAATCGTTCGACGCCATGCGCCGCCAAAACGGCAGCGGCCTCGCGCGCTTGGCGCTTGCCTTCCTCGGTCAAGCGCGGGTCGGGGATTCCCGGGTCGATACGGGTTTTCGCGTAGGCCGCGTTGAATTCCGATTGTCCGTGACGAATCAACAGCATGGGAACGAAAGGGGGGTCTCTCCCAAAGGGGCCGAAAATAGGGATCGCCGCTTGTCGCGGGCATTCAAGGGGCCTATTTATAACGGGAGTTTCACACCCCCCAAAGAGGAACGGTTTCGCCGATGGGCGACATGGCTTTTCTGGATATCGTGCTATTCGCCGCCGTCGCCGGGTTTCTGATCTTGCGTCTGCGTTCGGTCTTGGGCCGTCGCAACGGGGCGGAGGATGCCGAGCGTTGGCGCGCCCGCCCGCCCGAGCGCACGATGGAGCGCGCCGAGCAGGTGCCCGACAACGTGACCCAATTCCCCGGCGCGCCGAAATCGGCCGAGCCGACCGCCGAGACCGCGAACGAAACCGCCGGCATCGATACGACCGGCAATCCGGAACTGCGCAAGGGCATCGACGATATCCGCCGCGCCGACCGCGATTTCGACGCGGCCGGGTTCGTGGGCGGCGCCAAGGCGGCGTTCGAAATGATCGTCACCGCCTTCGCGCAAGGCGATACGGCGACGCTGAAGCCATTGCTTGCCGCCGATGTGTTCAAGGGTTTCGAGACCGCGATCAAGGACCGCATCGCCGCGAAGGAAACGCGCGAGACGACGCTGGTCGGCATCCGCTCGGCCGAGATCGTCGGCGCCACGATGGAAGGCCGCAACGCGCTGGTCACGGTGCGGTTCATCTCCGAACAGGTCAACGTGACGCGCGACGCCGACGGCAACGTGGTCGATGGCGATGCCGCAAAGGTGCTGCGCCTCACCGATCAATGGACCTTCCAGCGCGACACCGGCAACCGCGATCCGAACTGGATCCTGGTCCGCACCGAAGAGCCGGCCTGACCTTGAAGCGTTTCGTCGCGGCGCTCGCATTGGCGGCGTTGGCCGCTTGCGCGCCGCGCGAAGCCCCGCCGCCCGCCGCCCCGCCGTTGCCGAAATTGGCGCTGGCAGCGGCCTCGTTCGCGGATCTGCCGGGCTGGGCCGAAGACCGCCACGCCGAATTCCTGTCCGCGTTTGCGCGCACCTGTGCAAGGCTCGCGCGCTTGCCCGATGATCGCGAAACGGGGTTGGGCGGGCGCGCCGCCGATTGGCGTGCGCCGTGTGCGCAAGCCGCCGCGATCCCGATGGGCGACCATGTGGCGGCCAAGCGTTTCCTCGAATCCGCGTTCCGGCCGTTCCTCGCGTCGGACGAAGCCGCCGGGCCCGATGGCCTTTTCACGGGCTATTACGAGCCGGAATTGCGTGGCTCGCAGACCCGCACGGGCGCCTACACGATTCCGCTGCGCGCCCGCCCCGCCGATCTGGTGATGGTCGATCTGGGCGAGTTCCGGCCGGAGCTGCGCGGCCAGCGCATCGCGGGCAATGTGGTGAACGGCAATCTCCGGCCTTATCCCGCGCGTGCGGGCATCAATCAAGGTGCGATCGACAACCGCGCCGAGGTGCTCGTCTGGGTCGACGATCCGGTCGATGCGTTCTTTCTGGAAATCCAGGGCTCCGGCCGCGTCGTGCTGCCGGATGGCCGCGTATTGCGCTTGGGCTATGCCGCGCAAAACGGCCAGCCTTATGTCGCGATCGGCCGCACGCTGATCGAACGCGGTGCGCTGACGCGCGAAACCGTATCGATGCAGTCGATCCGCGCCTGGCTCAGCGCCAACCCGGCCGAGGCACGTGCGGTGATGGAAACGAACCCGTCTTACGTGTTCTTCCGCGTGCTCGACGGCGACGGGCCGCTGGGGGCGGAAGGTGTCGCCCTCACGCCCGGCCGTTCGCTGGCCGTCGACCGGTCCCTGATCGCGATGGGATTGCCGCTCTGGCTCGATGCCGAAGACCCGCTGACGCCTGGCACACGCATCCGCCGGATGATGATGGCGCAGGATACCGGCGGCGCCATTCGCGGCGCCGTGCGCGGCGATGTGTTCTGGGGCGCGGGGGCGGACGCCGCCGAACGTGCGGGCAAAATGCGCTCGCCCGGCCGCTATTGGCTGCTCTTGCCGCAAGCGATCGCCGAACGGCGTATGCGCGGTTCCTGACATTTCGTCATCCCGGCCGAGCGTGAGCGAGAGCCGGGATCCCGGGTCGCACCGGCGCTGCCGCGCCGGCTTGCCCGGGATGACGGAAGCGTTTCTAAGCCGTGATCGGAATATGGCGCGGCTGCGCGGCGACGCGCGCCAGCCACGCGCGAAGGGCGGGGTAGGGTGATAGATCGAACCCGCCTTCTTCGGCGACATGCGTATAGGCATAAAGCGCGATGTCGGCGATCGTGAAGCGCCCGGCGGCGAAGAATTCGTTCGCGGCGAGATGCGTTTCCATCACGCCCAAAGCCGCGACGCCGCGCGCGCGTTTATCCTCGATCGCCAGTTTGCGATACGGCGTCATCTCGACCTTGTGCGTGATCCAATAACGCACGGTCGCGATATTCGGCTCGTGGCTGTACTGCTCCCAGAACAGCCAACGCAGTACCTGCGCGAAATCGGCGGCGTTCTCGGGCAACAGATCGGTGCCCTTGGCAAGAAACGCGAGGATCGCGTTGGATTCCGGCAGCTTGGTGCCGTCGTCGAGCACCAGCAGGGGCACACGCCCGTCGGGATTGAGGGCGAGGAAATCGGGACGGCGCGTGGCGCCCGTGTCGATATCCATTTCGATGCGCGTATAGGGCAAGCCCCGCTTGTGCAGCATCAACCGCACCTTATAGGCGTTGCCCGAGGAAAGATTGTCGTAGAGCACGGTCATGCCCTCCGGTATAGACGGACCAACGCCGCCCGCAACCGGGTAATTCGAAGCCAAGGCTAAGCACCGCTATGTCTCGCCGATTGCCGCCTTTGGGCGCGTTGCGCGCCTTCGAAGCCGCCGCACGCTTGGGCGGGTTCAAGGCGGCCGCGCGCGAATTGGCCGTGACACCCGCCGCGATCAGCCAGCAAGTGGCGCAGCTCGAAGCCGGGCTGGGGGTCGCGTTGTTCCGTCGCCACGCGCGCGGCGTGGCGTTGACCGATGCGGGCAGCGCCTATCTGCCGGGATTGCGCGACGGGTTCGATCGCTTGGCCGAAGCGACGCGCGGGCTGGGGGCACGGCCGCGCGCGGGCCGCATCGTCGTATCGGTGCTGCCGAATTTCGCGACCAACTGGCTGGTGCCGCGCCTACCCTCGTTTCGGCGGCTTTACCCCGAGATCGACGTGCACATACGCTCCGAAATCGCGACGGTCGATTTCGCGCGCGATGGCGTCGACCTTGCGGTCCGTTACGCGAAGACGGCCCCGGCGGGTTTTGCATCGCGGCTGTTGTCACGCGAGACATTGTTCTTGGCCGCCGCCCCGTCGCTCGTGGCGGGCAAACCTGGTTTGCGCCGCCCGGCCGATCTCACGCGCGCGACGCTGATTCACGACACGAGTGCCGGGCGCAGCGAACCGCGTCTCGCCTGGGAACCGTGGCTCGATCTGCTGGGCCTGCCGCGCGCCTTGGCGCAGCGCGGGCCCGGCTTCATGGACAGCAGCGCGATTTTTCAGGCCGTACGCTTGGGTCATGGTGTGGGGATCGGACGATCGGTGCCGCTGGCCGACGATCTCGCCTTAGGGCGGATCGTGAAGCTGTTCGATCTGGAACTGCCCTCGGGCTTCGCTTATTGGGTCGTCCATCCCAAAGCGGCGGCCAAGGACGCGCGCGTGGCGGCCTTCGCCGATTGGGTTGCATCGGCGTAGCGCGCTGGGCATTCTCCGCCCGGAAAAGAGGAACCCCGAAATGCCCGTCATCACCACGATCGAAGATCTGCGACGCCTGGCCCAACGTCGCGTCCCGCGCATGTTCTACGACTATGCGGATTCGGGTTCCTGGACCGAGCAGACGTATCGGGAGAACACGTCGGATTTCGCCAAGATCCGCCTGCGCCAGCGCGTCGCCGTCAACATGGACGGCCGCAGCTTGAAGACGCAGATGATCGGCCAGGACGTGTCGATGCCGGTGGCGCTGGCGCCCACGGGCCTGACCGGCATGCAGCATGCCGACGGCGAAATCCTGGCGGCGCGCGCCGCGGCGAAATTCGGCGTGCCGTTCACGCTGTCGACGATGAGCATCTGCTCGATCGAAGACATCGCGCAGAACACCGACAAGCCGTTCTGGTTCCAGCTTTACATGCTGCGCGACCGCAAATTCATGGAACGGCTGATCGACCGCGCCAAAGCGGCGAAATGCTCGGCGCTGGTGCTGACGCTCGATCTGCAAATCCTCGGACAGCGCCATAAGGATTTGAAGAACGGCTTGTCCGCACCGCCCAAGCCTACGCTCGCCAACATGATCAATCTCGCCTTCAAGCCGCGCTGGTGCCTGGGCATGCTCGGCACCAAGCGCCGCTTCTTCGGCAATATCGTCGGCCATGTGACGGGCGTCGAAGACGTATCGTCGCTGTCGTCGTGGACGGCGGGCCAGTTCGATCCGACCCTGAATTGGGCCGACGTCGCCTGGGTCAAGGAACGCTGGGGCGGCAAGCTGATCTTGAAGGGCATTCAAGATATCGAAGACGCCAAGCTCGCCGCCGCGTCGGGGGCCGACGCATTGATCGTGTCGAACCACGGCGGGCGCCAGCTCGACGGTGCGATTTCGTCGATCGCAGCGCTCGCCCCGATCGTCGATGCGGTGGGCGACAAGATTGAAGTCCATATGGATGGCGGCATTCGCACGGGCCAAGATGTGCTGAAAGCCATCGCCATCGGCGCGAAGGGCACCTACATCGGCCGCGCGTTCTTGTACGGCCTGGGCGCGATGGGCGAGGCGGGTGTCACCAAGGCGCTGGAGATCATCCGCAAGGAACTCGACATCACCATGGCGTTTTGCGGCAAGACCGATGTGCGCACGCTGGATCGGGGCGATCTGATCGTGCGCAAGGACGCGCAGCGCGAACTCGGCCTGCGGCATTAGGTACAGGACGGATGCGCAAGGCGATCGTCCCCGACGCGCATCTGTTCGAAGCCTCGATGCGCGACGTGAAGCCCTTGAAGGCCAAGCGTCGCGCGCGGGCCGTGCCGAAGCCCGCACAAGTCGTTGCGCCCGTCGTCGAGAAGCCGATCCTCTACACGGCGAAAGCGCCGCGCGGGCTGCCGCCATCGCCCAAGCCCGCCGCCGCACCGAAGCCGCAAGTGCCGGGGCTCGACGGTTCGACCGAACGCAAACTCACGCGCGGATTGTTGGACATCGACGCGACGATCGATCTGCACGGCATGACGCAAGCGCAAGCGCATACGACGCTCGATCGCTTCGTCGGACGGCATGTGAACCAAGCCTCGCGCGTGTTGCTGGTCGTCACCGGCAAGGGCAAGGGCGGGGACGGCGTGCTCAAACGGCAGATGCCCGAATGGCTGATGGCGGGGCCCTATGCGTCGCGCATCTTGCGCATCGTCACCGCCGCGCGCGGCCATGGCGGCGGCGGCGCGTTCTATGTGCTGCTGCGGCGCAAGCGATGACGCCCTTCGGCGCCAAGGTTCGTGCGTTGCGCCGCGAGCGCGGCATCACGATGAAGCGCATGGCCGGCGACCTCGATATCAGCCAGGCGTTCTTATCCGCCCTCGAACACGGCCATCGCGGGCGGCCCAGCCCCGCACTGCTCGTGCAGATCTGCGAATATTTCCATCTGATCTGGGACGATTACGAGGAGATGCACCGCCTTGCGCGGCTGTCGCATCCGCGCGTCGTGGTCGATACGCGCGGCCTCGACCCCGTCCGGACGGAGCTTGCCAACCTGTTGGCCGACAAAATTGACGGTTTGTCGGACCTGGATGCCGCAAACCTCCTGGAACGCCTAAAAAACGCGCAGGTTGTGGCGAAAAGGTCGCGAACATCCCGTTCGTAACTCTTTGTTTTAGCTTATAAATTCCTTATTTCGGCCCGATTTCTCCGGTCTACTCGTTCGCGTGGAACGACAAGAACGGAGAATCCCGATGTCCCCCCAAGTTTCGTCCCTGAAGCGTCCCTCGCTGAAGCGCTCGGCCGCGGTTGCGTTGGTCCTCGCCGCGGCCCTTTTCACCTCCGCCTGCCAAATGACGCAGACCGAGAACCGCGTCGCCACCGGTGCCGCGATCGGTACGGGTGTCGGTGCGGCGGCAAGCATCATCGGCGGCGGCGGCCTGCTGACCAACACGCTGGTCGGTGCGGGCGTGGGTGCGGCCGGCGGCTGGCTCTACGACCAGGCGAAAAAGAAATAAGCGAAAGGAGACGACCATGACCGCTCTAACTCTCAAGCGATCGGGCACGCTGGCTTTTGCGCTCGCGGGGGCGTTGCTGCTCTCCGCCTGTCAGATGAACAAGACCGAGGAACGCGCCGTCACCGGTGCGGCGATCGGTACGGGCGTGGGTGCCGTGATCGGCGCCATGTCCGGTGGCCTCGATATGGGGGCCGGCGCCGTTATCGGCGGCATCGTCGGTACGGCCGGCGGCCTCGCCTATGACGCGATCGAGGGCGACGGCAAGAAGCCCGCACGGAAATAGGCATAGGGCGCTCGGGAACCGAGGTAGCGCCCCGCACCGTCCTGGGATCGAGCCTGCCTGCGCGCGGCCGGCCCAGGACGGTGCCTTTTCTTACAAAATGAACTTCGACAGATCGGCGTTCTTCGCCAGGCCCGCGACCTTGTCGCGGACATAGGCGTCGTCGATCGCGATCGTCTCGCCGCCCTTGTCGGTGGCGGTGAACGAAATCTCCTCGAGCAAGCGTTCGAGGATCGTGTGAAGACGGCGCGCGCCGATATTCTCCACACCGCGATTCACTTCCGCCGCCAAATCCGCGATCGCGTCGATCGCCGAATCCTCGAAGCGCAGCGTCACCTTTTCGGTGCCGAGCAGCGCCACGTACTGCTTGATCAGCGAGTTCTCCGGCTCCTTCAGGATCTGGACGAAATCGTCCTTCTCCAAGCCCTTCAACTCGACGCGGATCGGCAAGCGGCCCTGCAATTCGGGCAGCAGGTCGGACGGCTTCGACACGTGGAACGCGCCCGACGCCACGAACAGGATGTGGTCGGTCTTCACCGGCCCGTGCTTCGTGTTGACGGTCGTGCCTTCGATCAGCGGCAGCAGATCGCGCTGCACGCCTTCGCGCGACACATCGGCCCCGCGCACGCCGTCGCGGCCGGCGATCTTGTCGATCTCGTCGATGAAGGCGATGCCGTTCTGCTCGACCGCGAGCTTGGCTTCCTTCACCACGCGCTCCTGGTCCAGCAGCTTGTCGGCTTCTTCCTGCAGCAGCACGCCGTAGGATTCCGACACCTTCATGCGGCGCGGCTTGGTGCGCTGGCCGAACGCCTTGCCGAGCATTTCCTGCAGATTGCCGATCCCCATCTGGCTGCCCGGCGGGGCGCCGGGGATCTCCATCATCGGGAATTGCACGGCCGCGTTGTCGGCGACTTGCAGCTCGATCTCCTTGTCGGAGAGCTGGCCCTCGCGCAGCATTTTGCGGAATTTCTGCTTGGTGTCGGCCGAGGCGTTGGCGCCAACCAAGGCTTCCAACACGCGTTCTTCGGCGGCGAGTTCGGCCTTGGCTTCGACTTCCTTGCGCAACCGGTCGCGCGTCATCTGGATCGCGGTTTCGAGCAAATCGCGCACGATCTGCTCGACGTCGCGGCCGACATAGCCGACCTCGGTGAATTTCGTCGCTTCGACCTTGATGAAGGGCGCTTGGGCCAGCTTCGCCAAGCGGCGCGCGATTTCGGTTTTGCCGCAGCCGGTCGGCCCGATCATCAGAATGTTCTTGGGCAGAACTTCCTCGCGCAACTCCTCGGGCAATTGCAGGCGGCGCCAGCGATTGCGCAACGCCACGGCGACGGCGCGCTTGGCGGCGTGCTGGCCGACGATGAAGCGGTCGAGTTCGGAAACGATCTCGCGGGGGGTGAAAGCGGGAATGGTCATTTAATCTCTTCGATCGTCACATTCGTATTGGTGTAGACGCAGATATCGGCGGCGACCTTCATCGATCGCTCGGCGATTTCGCGCGCGGAAAGATCGGTGGCGGCGGCCAGCGCCCGCGCGGCCGACAAGGCGTAATTGCCGCCCGAGCCGATACCGATCAGCCCGTCTTCGGGCTCCAGCACGTCGCCCGTCCCGGTCAGTACCAGCGACGTCGATTTGTCGGCGACCGCCATCATCGCTTCCAGGCGGCGCAAATACCGATCGGTGCGCCAATCCTTGGCAAGCTCGACGCAAGCGCGCACGAGCTGGCCCGGATGTTTTTCGAGCTTGGCCTCAAGCCGCTCGAACAATGTGAACGCGTCGGCGGTGGCGCCGGCGAAGCCGCCGATCACCGAACCGTCCGGCCCGATGCGGCGCACTTTGCGCGCGTTGGATTTGATGACCGTGGGCCCAAGGCTCACTTGCCCGTCGCCGGCGACGACGACGGACCCCGCGCGGCGGACGCACAAAATCGTCGTGCCGTGCCAAAGCTCGTTTTTCGGATTGTCCATGGCGACTCATCTAGGCAAAAGGTTAACGCGCTTCAAGACGATAGCCCGCAATCGCGCTTATGTGTGGCCCAATACCCTTCATATCCCGTATAACTCGGGCGTTTTCCGGCACTTAAGAGAGAGCCATGGCCGAAGCCAAATCCGCCGTTGTCGTTCTGCCCGTCGCGCGCCGCGCCACGGTCAAGCGCGCGACCAAGGAGACGCAGATCGAAGCGACCGTCAACCTGGATGGCACGGGCGTCTACGACGTCCACACCGGGATCGGTTTCCTCGATCACATGATGGAGCAATTGTCGCGGCATTCGCTGATCGACATCCATCTGCGTGCCAAGGGCGATCTGCATATCGATTTCCACCACACGACCGAAGATGTCGGCATCGCGCTGGGCGAAGCCGTGTCGAAGGCGCTGGGCGATCGCAAGGGCATCGTGCGTTACGGCGAAGCGACGATCCCGATGGACGAGACGTTGACGCGCGTGGCGCTCGACGCGTCGAACCGCCCCTATCTGATCTGGAAGGTGAACTTCACCCGCCCGAAGCTGGGCGACATGGATACCGAACTGTTCAAGGAATGGTTCCAGGCCTTCGCACAGAATGCGGGCCTGACGCTCCATGTCGAAAATCTCTACGGCGAGAACAACCACCATATCGTCGAGAGCAGCTTCAAGGCGCTGGCGCGCAGCTTGCGCGCGTCGATCGCCATCGATCCGCGCAAGGCCGACGCGATTCCGTCGACCAAGGGCGTGCTCGGCGGCGGCTCGGCCGACGGCCAGAACGTGTGATGCGGCGCCCGAAGCGCTATACGGCGCATCTGCGGCCTTTCGCGCGCGACGTGGATCGCGGCGCGGTGTTCGTGAAGGACGGCTTCTCCTGGGCCGCCTTCGCGTTCCTGCCGCTCTGGGCGCTCTATCATCGCCTGTGGTGGGTCGCGTTCGGCATCGTCGTCGCCTATGCGTGCCTCGCCTTGGCCGTGGACGTGCTGCATCTCGATCCCTTCACCGATGCGCTGATCGGCATCGGCCTCGCGTTGATCGTCGGCTTCGAAGCCAATGATTGGCGGCGCGACGATCTTTACCGGCGCGGCTGGGTCGAACGCGGCCTTGCCACGGGCCGCGATTTGGACGAAGCGGAACTCGATTGGTTCCGCCGCCATCCGGCCGCGCTATGAAAATCGCCGTCGTCGATTACGGGTCGGGCAATCTGCGCTCGGCCGCCAAAGCATTCGAGCATGAGGCGCAGGGCCGCGCCGACATCGTCGTCACCTCCGACGCCGACATCGTGCGCAAGGCCGATCGCATCGTGCTGCCCGGCCAAGGCGCGTTCGGCGATTGCGCGGCGGGGTTGCGCGCCGTGCCCGGTATGGTCGAAGCACTCAACGACGCGGTCGTGAAGCGCGGCGCGCCGTTCCTCGGTATTTGCGTGGGCATGCAATTGCTCGCCGCGACCGGCTACGAGCATGGCGTGTATGAAGGGCTTGGCTGGCTCGGTGGCGACGTGCGCCGTATGGAACCCAAAGACGCCACGCTCAAACTGCCGCAGCTCGGCTGGAACGCGCTCGACTTCGCCGATCATCCTTTGCTGAAGGGTTGGCCGAAGGGCGCGCATGTGTATTTCGCCAACTCCTATCACTTCACGCCCGCCGATAAGGGCAGCGTGATCGCGACGGCCGATTACGGCGGGCCCATCGTCGCGGCCGTGGCGAAGGGCAACATCGCCGGCACGCAATTCCATCCCGAAAAAAGCCAGGCGATCGGCCTCGCTTTGGTTTCCAATTTCCTCGAGTGGCGCCCGTGATCCTGTTCCCCGCGATCGATTTGAAGGGCGGCAAATGCGTGCGCCTCTACAAGGGCGACATGGCGCAGGCGACCGTGTTCAACGACAGCCCGGGCGATCAGGCCGCGCAATTCGTCAAGGCGGGCGCGCGCTGGATCCATGTCGTCGATCTCGACGGCGCTTTCGCGGGCAAGTCGGTCAACGCCGACGCGGTGCGCGCGATCCTGAAAAACGCGAATGTGCCGGTGCAACTCGGCGGCGGTATTCGCGACGACGATGCGATCGCGGCCTGGCTCGATGCGGGTGTCACGCGCGTCATCCTCGGCACCATCGCGTTGAAGGATCCGGATTTCGTCAAGCGCGCTTGCAAGACCTTCCCCGGCAAGATCGTCGTCGGCATCGATGCGCGCGGCGGCCATGTCGCCGTGCAAGGCTGGGCCGAAACCTCGGACATGAAGGCCGTCGATCTCGCGCGGAAGTTCGAAGACTCCGGGGTGGCCGCGATCGTCTATACCGATATCGATCGCGACGGCGCGTTGCAGGGCCCGAACGTGGACGCAACGGTGGCGATGGCCAAAGCCGTGTCGATTCCGGTCATCGCGTCGGGCGGCGTGTCGTCGCTCGATGATCTCGCCGTGCTGAAGCGCCACGCGAAAGATGGCATCGCGGGCGTCATCTCGGGCCGCGCGCTCTATGACGGGCGGATCGATCTGCGCGCCGCGATCGATTTGCTGGAGGCCGCCTGATGCTCAAAATCCGCATCATTCCCTGCCTCGACGTCAAAGCGGGCCGCGTGGTGAAGGGCGTCAATTTCGTCGATCTGATCGACGCGGGCGATCCGGTCGAAGCCGCCGCCGCCTACGACGCGGCGGGGGCGGACGAGCTTTGCTTCCTCGATATCACCGCGAGCCACGAGAATCGCGAAACGATCTACGACGTGGTGGGGCGCACCGCCGCGCGCTGCTTCATGCCGCTGACCGTCGGCGGCGGCGTGCGCACCGTCGACGATATCCGCAAGCTGCTGCTCGCGGGCGCCGATAAGGCGTCGATCAACACGGCGGCGGTGACGCGGCCGGAATTCGTACGCGAAGCGGCCGAGAAATTCGGCAGCCAATGCGTGACTGTGGCGATCGACGCCAAGCAAGTCTCGCCCGGCAAGTTCGAGGTGTTCACCCATGGCGGGCGCACCGCCACGGGCCTCGACGCGGTCGACTGGGCCAAGCGCATGGCCGAGTATGGTGCAGGCGAAATTCTGCTGACCTCGATGGATCGCGACGGGACGAAAGTGGGTTACGACCTGCCGCTGACGCGCGCCATCGCCGATGCCGTCACCGTGCCGGTGATCGCGTCCGGCGGCGTGGGCACGCTCGACCATTTCGTCGCCGGCGTGCGCGAAGGCCATGCGGCGGCGTTGCTTGCCGCCTCGGTCTTCCATTTCGGCAAATTCACGGTGGGCGAGGTCAAGCAATATCTGGCCAAGGCCGGGTTGCCGGTTCGCACTTGATCGCTGGGGCGATTGGGCTCAAATTCTTCCGATAATGACCGAAACGGCCCCGCAACCCTCCGCCGATATCATCTTGGACCGCTTGTTCCGGACCATCGAGTCCCGGCGCGGCGCCAATCCCGAGACGTCGCACACCGCCAAGCTGTTCCAGAAGGGCACGAAGAAAATCGCCCAGAAGGTCGGCGAGGAAGCGGTGGAAGTCGTCATCGAGGCGATCCGCAACAAGCGCGAGCGCTTGATCGACGAGAGTGCGGACCTCATGTACCACCTGCTGGTGCTGTGGGCGGATGCGCGGATCGATCCCAAGGAAGTGTGGGACGAGCTGTGCCGCCGCGAAGGCGTGTCGGGCATCGCCGAGAAAGCCGCGCGCGGCTTCGACGACGAGGACAAATGACCTACGATCCGAACAACATTTTCGCGCGGATCCTGCGCGGCGAAATCCCGTGCAAGAAGGTGATGGAGAACGACCATGTTCTCGCCTTCCACGACATCAATCCGGGGGCGCCGGTCCATGTGCTGGTGATCCCGAAGGGCGCTTACGTCTCGATGGCGGATTTCACCGCCAACGCCTCCGTCGCCGAACAAGCCGCGCTGATGAAGGCGATCGGCGATGTCGCACGCCAGATGGGCGTGTCGGATTCGGGTTATCGCGTCATCAGCAACGCGGGCACCGACGGCAATCAGGAAGTGCCGCATCTGCATTTCCACGTCGTCGGCGGGCGTAAGCTCGGCCGGATGCTGCCCCGCGCCGATTAAGGCCCCGGCACGTCGCGATAAAGCTTCTTTAGCTTTGCCAAGAAATCCGGGCCCGACTTCGCCTTCGTGCCCGCGACCGGATCGGTGCCCAGCATCGTATCCGTCGCCTCCAGCGAGAAATCGCGCACGAATTCCACCCGCGCGTCGCGGACGGCTGCGATTTCCGCAACACCGCCGCCTTTACGGATAATCGATGCGGCGATCGCGCCGTCTTCGATCGCTTGCGTCGCTCCTTGGCCCAGCGTGGGCACCATCGCTTGCGCCGCATCGCCCAGCAGCAGCACGCGGCCCGAGGAATCGCCGCGCAGCAAGGGCGAGACTTGCAGCCGCGCCCAATGAAGTTCGCTTTCCTGGGCCGCCGCACGCTCCAAGATCCACGCGACCGAGGGACAGGGCGGCTTGTCCTGCGGCCGGAAATTGGCGCGCCGGAATTCTTCGGTCTTGTGATGCGCCTCGATCGTCTCGCCGCCCAGCGCGAATACGCCGCAGGCATAAACATGGCCGCCGGGCACGCGATAGGCGAGCAGGCGGTTATTGCCGTGGAACCATTGCCGGTAATCGTCGAACGGGCTGCCTTCATCGCTGGTCAGCAAGCGCCAGATGCCGATCCCCATCTGTTGCGATTGGATCGGCCCGCAGGTGAGTTCGCGCAGCTTGCTGAACCGCCCGTCGCCCGCGACCAGCAGATCGTAACCGCCGTTGCGGACAATCTCGCCCGACGGTGTTTTGAACACGGGCACGAGGCGCCGGGCCGCATCTTCCTCCAGTGCGATGAACTCATGGCCATAGCGCGTGCGCGCCAGCACGGGTTCGCGCATCAGCGCGTAAAGCTCTGACCAGCGCAGCCTGGCGCCCGGCTCGTCGGCGAGGTCGAGCAGATCGAGATCGAGCAGCTTCGTGCCGTCGACCAATTCGACGACCCAGCTGCGCCACTCGAACGACGCGGCGCGCAGGCGCGCATGGGATTCGGGATCGTGCAGGCGCAGCGCCTTGAACCCGTTGGGGCCGAGATTCAGGCCCGTCCCCGCGCCATCGTGCTCGCCGGGCGCGGCACGCTCGTACAAATCGACCGTGACGCCGGGAACGCCGTCGAGATTCTTGGCGAGCAAAGAGCCCGCAATGCCGCTGCCGATGATCGCGATCCGCATGATCCAGTGCTTAGCAAGCCCCGGACCAGCCGGGCCCTAAATCACCGCTTCATATGCGCGCAGACGCGAGGCGCTCTTCGGCAATTGGCAAGCCGCCAACGTATCGAGATAGTCCGTCGCCGATTTTGGCGGCTGCTTCAGCCGTGCGCGGCATTTCTGCGCCGCCACGACAATCTTCGCTTCGTCGAGGTCGATCTGGAAGTTGATGAAATCATCCGGATGGATCGCTTCCAAATGAAGCGGCTCCAGCGTCGCGGCGGGAAAATCCTTCAGATTGAATGTCACGATCGCGTCGGCGCGCGCATGTATGGCCGCCGCGACGACATGCCGGTCGTTCGGATCGGGCAACACGATCGTCGGAATGAGATGATCGAAGCCTTCGACCAAACTTTCCGGCACGGTCCGATCCATCAATTGGCGTGTCCGCGTCAATTGATCGGACGTCAAATCGGGGCGTGCCGCGAGCAAATTGCGGATCCATTCGTCATGGATCGCTTCCGTCCAGCGCGCCCGGAACAAATTGGCCGTCGCGAGCTGCAGCAGAAAATCGCGCAAAGGTGCCGGATAGAGAACGCAAGCGTCGAAGATGACGGTATAGGCCGCCACTCAGTAGCCCATTTTCAATTCTTGGGCTTGCGCGGCCAGCGCGTCGAGAGCGTCGTCGCGTTCGCGCGCCTGCGCGTCGCGATACGCTTGCAGATCGCCGAAGCGTATCCGCCGATGCGTGCCGACTTTGTGGAACTTTATCTTGCCGGCGTTCAACAGGCCGATCAAAAACGGCCGCGACACGCCCAGATAATCGGCCGCTTCCTGGGTCGTCAGATTCGCGTGAATGGGGATCAGCGTCACCGCGTTGCCATGCGACATCTCGGTCAGCAGATGGGAGATTAGCCGCATTGCGGCGTTCGGCAGCGTCAACTCGGCGCCGTTATCCAACCGGACTTTGAAGTCTGCTTTGGCGTTCGCCAAACCCGCCGCCGACAAAATGCGGCTCGACTGCGTCGCCAACTCGACGTCCTTTGCCGTCGGCACGACCGTGTCGGAATTTTCCAGCAATGCCGTCATCGTTGCTCTCCTTGGCGGCAACTATAAACGCAATGGCATTAATCGCAATAAACGAAACGACCGAAACAAACGAAATTCATTATCGTTTGAAATCAACAATTTAAATCTTCCCGGCAAACCGCTTCGCGGCGGTTTCGACCGTCAGGATATGGCCGCGCATTTCGGCGGCGGCATTGGGCTGATCGCCGCGCAGAATCGCCTTCACCACGCGATCGTGTTCCTCGTGCGAGCGTGCCATGCGCCCCAGCGAGCCGAATTGCGCGCGGCTGAACGGCGAAATCCGCGTGCGCGTCGCCAGCGTGATCTCGACCAGATATTCGTTGTGGCTGCCGGCGTAGATCGCCGCGTGGAATTCTTCGTTCAGGTGGTGATAGCGCTTCGGGTCGCCGCCGCGCACCGCCTCGCCCAGATCGCGATGGATGGTTTCGAGTGCCGCGCGCTCGCGGGGGCTCATATGCACGGCCGAGAGGCCCGCGCAAAGCGCTTCCAGCTCGGCCAACACGTCGAACATGCCGCGCAAGCGCTCGACCGAGGGCAAGGCGACCAGCGCGCTTTGGTGTGCTCGCAATTCGATCAGGCCCGACGCGGCCAGTTCGCGCAGCGCCTCGCGCACCGGCGTGCGCGACACGTTGAAGCGCCGCGCGATCTCCATTTCTTCGAGCGGCGTGCCCGGCGCCAACCGGCCGTGGACGATCTCGTCCGCCAATTGGCCGCGCAATTCCTCGCCCCGCGTTTTGGCGGGACGCGGCGGCGCGTCCTCGGTCGAACGGATCGGGCAGGGGGCGGGGCGCAAAATCGGTCCTCTCCGGTGGCGGAAACCGATGTTAGCCGTTAACGCGCCAGACTCAAACGGCGATAGGCGAGCGCTTCGGCGATATGGGCGCGCGCGGGCGTGGCGGCGCCCGCGAGGTCCGCGATGGTGCGCGCCACGCGCATCACGCGGTGATAGCCGCGCGCGGAAAGGCTAAGCCTTGTGGCCGCGTCGTCGAGCAATTTGCGTCCCGCCGGTTCGGGGGCGGCGAGCTCTTCGAGGGCCCGGCCGTCCAGTTCGGCATTGGTGCGCGGGCGCGCGTCTTCCGGCAATTCGGCGAAGCGGACGCGTTGCGTTTCGCGCGCCGCGGCCACGCGCGCGGCGACCTCGCGGCTGCCCTCGGCCGCGGGCGGCAGCGACAAATCGCCGGGCCGTACCGCGGGCACATCGACATGCAGGTCGATACGGTCGAACAACGGGCCGGAAATCTTCGCCTGATACTCGACCGCGCATTTGGGCGCGCGGCCGCAAGCCTGACCCGGATCATCAAGATATCCGCAGCGGCACGGGTTCATCGCCGCGACCAATTGGATGCGTGCGGGGTAGGCGACATGCGCGTTGGCGCGCGCCACGACCGCACGGCCGGACTCAAGCGGCTGACGCAAGGCCTCCAATGCCGGGCGTTGGAACTCCGGCAATTCGTCGAGGAACAATACACCCAGATGCGCGAGGCTGACTTCGCCCGGCTTGGCGCGGGTTCCGCCGCCGATCAACGCGGCTTGCGTCGCCGTGTGGTGCGGATCGCGGAACGGGCGGCTGCGCTCGATCCGGCCCTCGGCCAGCAACCCGGCGACCGACTGGATCATGCTGGTTTCAAGCGCTTCTTCGGGTGTGAGCGGCGGCAACAAGCCCGGCAGGCATTTCGCCAGCAGCGATTTGCCCGCGCCCGGCGGCCCGATCATCAAAAGGTTATGGCCGCCGGCCGCCGCGATCTCCAAGGCGCGCTTGGCCGTCTCCTGGCCTTTCACGTCTTTGAGGTCGGGGCCGGGCGTGGCGGATCGGATGCTGGTCTGGCGCGGCTGGGCCAGCATCTGCCGCCCGAGCAGATGGTTGACCAACGACATCAGCGTGGGGGCGGCGACGATCTCGAAGCGCCGCTCGTCGCCCGCCCAGGCCGCTTCGCCGCCCGCCGCCTCGGGACAGATCAAGCCCTTGCCTTCGCCGTTCGCCGAGATCGCGGCGAGCAATACGCCGGGCACGGGCAGAATGCGCGCGTCGAGCGTCAACTCGCCCAGCGCCACGAATCTTTCGACCGCTTCCGGCGGCAACACGCCCATGGCGCCGAGCAGGCCCAGCGCGATCGGCAGATCGAAATGCGCGCCTTCCTTGGCGAGATCGGCGGGGGCCAGATTGACGGTGATGCGCTTGCCCGGCAGCGCGAGGCCGATAGCGGACAAAGCCGCGCGCACGCGTTCCTTGCTCTCCTTGATCGCGTTGTCGGGCAAGCCGACTACGGCGAAGGCGGGTGCACCGCCCGCGATCTGCACTTGCACGTCCACCGGCACGGTCTCGATGCCCTGAAACGCGACGGTGGAAATGCGTGCGACCAATGGAACCTCACGAGGCAGGCGCCATTAATACGGCCGTATCCCTGGTTGTTCAACCGGCCACGAAAAAGGGCCCCGCCTGGCGGCGGAGCCCTTTATGCCGATTCCGCCCGGGGGGTGCGGAATCAGGCGGCGACGGCTTGCGCTTGGTCGCCGGCGGATTCCGCGTCGAGCGTGGCGGCCACCGCATGCAGCGTCGCGGCGATACGCACCGCCGTCTGGATCGCCACCGCTTCCACGCCGTGCTGGCGCAGAATCTTCTCGTGGCTGTCCATGCACATGCCGCAGCCGTTGATCGCCGACACGGCGATCGACATCAGCTCGAACGGGATCTTCTCCACGCCCGGCTTCGCCATCGCGTTCATGCGCAGCTTGGCCGGCAGCGTGCCGTAATCCTGCGCCGAGACGAGATGGGTGAAGCGGTAGTAGATGTTGTTCATGCCCATGATCGCGTTGGCGATCTTGGCGGCCTGCAACTCCTCGGCCGTGAGCATGGCGCCAAACTCGCCCAGCACCGCGTCGCGCACCTGGCCCTGGCGCGAAGCCAGGGCCGAGGCGACGAACACGAGGGCCCGGGTCTTGTCGTCGAGACCGGTATCGGTCGCGAGCGACGAGAGGTTCAGCTTCAGATCGCGCGCGTATTCAGGCAACGCGGTCTTGAGGCTTTCGAGCGACATCGTCTTGGTCCTTCCCGTTGGGATGGTGGTTAGGCGACCTTCAGAACTTCGTCGCCCTTCTTCCAGTTGCAGGGGCACAGCTCGTCCGTTTGCAGCGCGTCGAGCACGCGCAGCACTTCGGTCGGGTTGCGGCCCACGCTCAGATCGTTGACCGACACGAAGCGGATGATGCCTTCCGGATCGACGATGAAGGTCGCGCGCAGGGCGACGCCTTCGTTCTTGTCGAGGATGCCCAGCGCCGTCGACAGCTCGCGCTTGATGTCGGCGAGCATCGGGATCGGCAGCGCCTTCAGATCAGCGTGGTTCTGGCGCCAGGCGAGGTGGACGAACTCGCTGTCCGTCGACGCGCCATAGACGACCGCGTCGCGGTCCTTGAAGTCGCCGGCGAGCTTGCCGAACGCCGCGATTTCCGTCGGGCACACGAAGGTGAAATCCTTCGGCCAGAAGAACACGACCTTCCACTTGCCCTTGTCGGTCTCGTTGTTGATGCGCGTGAACGCCTTCGCCATATCGATCGAAACGACGGCCTGAAGGTCGAACGCGGGGAACTTGTCGCCAATGGTCAGCATTTGTGTGTGTCCTCAAGGGTTGGGTCGAAACGAGCCGGGACGGAAAATGCCGCATTGCAACCAATCGATCCAACGAGTATTTTCGTTGATATCCATCGAGGAAACCGATGATCCATCTGCCCACGCTCAAACAGCTGCGCCACTACGCCGCCTTGGCCGAGAAGGGCAATTTCGGCCGCGCGGCGGAAGCGGCCGGCGTCACGCAATCGACGCTGTCGGCGTCGATCCAGGAGCTGGAAGCGATTTTGGGCGCACCGCTGGTGGATCGCGGCAAGCGTGGCGTGGTGTTCACGCCTTTGGGCGAGCGCGTGCTGGAGCGCGCCAAATCGCTGCTGGCCGACGCCGAGGAATTGGCGCGCGAGGCGAGTGCGGCGCGCGAACCGTTGACCGGCGAGTTGCGCCTGGGCGTGATCCCGACCGTCTCGCCCTTCTTGCTGCCGCGCGTTTTGCCACGCCTGCGCAAGGCGCATCCCAAACTGAAGCTGTTTCTGGTCGAAGATCAGACCGAACGCCTGATCGCGCGTTTGCGCGATGGCACGATCGATTGCGCGTTGCTCGCCTTGCCCTACGACACGGGGCCGGTCGATAGCGCATCGATCGGAGCGGATGTGTTCCGCTTGGTCGTGCCCAAGGCGCATCCGCTGGCCAAGGCCAAGCGCGTTTCGCCCGCGATGGTGCGCGGCGAGCCGCTGCTGCTGCTCGAAGACGGGCATTGTCTGACCGACCATGCGCTATCGGCCTGCGGTATCAAATCGGCGCGCCCGCGCGATGCCTTCGCCGCGACGTCGCTGTTCACGCTCGTTCAGATGGTCGCCAACGGGCTGGGCGTGACGCTGCTGCCCGATCTGGCGCTGGACGCCGGCATTCTGCGCGGCACCGATCTGGTCGCCGTACCCGTCGACGGCGATCCGTCGCGCGAACTGGGCCTCGTCTGGCGCAAGGGCACGGCGCGGGCGAGTGAGTTCCGGCTGCTCGCGCAGGCTATCGCGCGCGATTCACGAAGCGGCGGCACCCGCGTATAGTACGCCCGCACCGCGCGGGTCGATTCGCGGAATCGAATCGGTATGCGTTCCATTCTCCGGCTTCTGTTCGTGCTGGGCCTCGGCGCCCTGTCGGTGGCGTGCGCGCCGCGCGTGGTGACGCCGCCGCCCGTCCAAATTCAACCGCCGCCGGTCGCCGTCCCGCAAAATTGCTACGACGCGCTGACCCAGCTCGGTGCCAAATTCGAAGCGCGCCAGAACATGCCGCGCAACGCCCAAGGCTGTTTCATCGACGAGCCGGTGATGCTCGAACAGGCGACGATCCCGCTGAACCGCCCGGCGCTCATGACGTGTCCGCTGGCCCAAGCGCTGGCGGAATTCGAGCGCGACGTGGTGCAGCCCGCCGCCCAGCGCCATTTCAACCGGCCGGTGGCGCAGATCGTCCATTACGGCGCATATGTCTGCCGCCCGCAGACCGGGCGCGCCAGCCGTCTATCGGAACACGGGATGGGCCGTGCCTTCGATATCGGCGGATTCGAACTCGCCGGGAATATCCGGATCTCGGTCAAGGACCATTGGCGCGAACGGGGGCCGCGCGGCGCTTTCCTGCGCGAAGTGGCGCAAGGGGCGTGCAACCATTTCAACATGGTGCTGACGCCGAAGACCGACGCCGCGCATCGCGACCATTTCCATCTCGATATCGGCCGCTGGGCGCGCTGCGACGCTTAGCGGCGCCGCTTCTCGATCGCGTCCCAGATCAGCACGGCGATGTCGGTGCCGTCGAAGCGGCGCACTTCGTGGATGCCGGTGGGCGAGGTGACGTTGATCTCGGTCAGCCAATCGCCGATCACGTCGATGCCGACGAAGATCTGGCCGCGCTTGGCCAGTTCCGGCCCGATCGTTTCGCAGATTTCGATCTCGCGCTTGGTCAGCGCGGTTTTGATCGCCTTGCCGCCGACATGCATGTTGGCCCGCGACTCGCCTTGCGCGGGCACGCGCAAAATGGCGCCGGCGGGCTTGCCGTCGACCAGAATGATGCGCTTGTCGCCCGCGCGCACGGCGGGTTCGTAGCGCTGGACGATCATCGGCTCGCGGCTGCGCTGGGTGAACATCTCGTAAAGCGAGCCGAGATTCTCGTCGTCGGGCTTGATGCGGAACACGCCCGCACCCCCGTTGCCGTAAAGCGGCTTGATGATGATATCTTTGAACTCGTCACGGAACGCGTCGATCTCGGCGCGGTCGGTCGTGATCAGCGTGGGCGGCATCAAGCCCGGGAAATGCGTGACGAACAGCTTTTCCGGCGCGTTGCGCACTTCGGCCGGGTCGTTCACGACCAGCGTCTTGGGGTGGATATGCTCCAGGATATGCGTCGCGGTGATGTACGCCATATCGAAAGGCGGGTCCTGGCGCATCAGCACCACATCGGTCTTGGCGAGATCGATCGTCTCCAGCGCGCCGAATTCGAAATGCTTGCCGCGTTCGGCCTTCACGCGCACGGGATGCGCCTTGGCGGTGATGCGGTCGCGCCCGCGCATCGACAGATGCTGCGTCAAATAGTGATACAGCGTGTGGCCGCGCTTCTGCGCTTCCAGCATCATCGCGAAGGTCGAATCGCCGTCGATATTGATGTTCTCGATGGGGTCCATCTGGACCGCCACGACCAAACCCGCCATGTACCGGTACTCCTAATTCAGGCGGCTTTTGAGCGCCTGGATCTCCATGGCGATGCGCGACCGGGCCTGCGGGGCCTCGATCAGCGTCGCCGCTTGTTCCAAACACATCACGGCGGCCCGGAGATTGTCGAGCCCCCCGTGAACGAGCCCCGTTTCGTGCCACAAGGCGGGGTCGCCGGGCGAGAGCATCAGCATGCGTTCCAGCACCGCCAGCGCGCCGCGGAAATCCTCGCCCTTCATCAGCCGCAGCTTGATGTTGTTCTGCAAGCGCAGCAGCACCGTGCGGTCGGGCACGGTCGCGTAGTGATAGGCTTGCAGCTCGGCATCCGGCCCCTGCAGGCGCTTCAGCAAACCGCGCAGCGCCTTGGTGTCCAACGCCTGGCCGAAATTGAACGGATCGACGATCGCGCGCCCATCGGGCCCGTCGACGCGCACCAGGAAATGGCTGGGGAAGGACAAGCCCCACGCGGCCCAGCCTTGGGCGCGCGCCGCGTCGATCCACAACACGGCGAGCGACACGGGCAGGCCGCGCCGGCGATCGATCACATGGGCCAGATCGGCGTTGCGAAGATCGTCGTACGTATCCCTATCGCCGCGATAACCCAAACGCTCGACCAGCGCGTTGTGCAGCGCCATCACGCGCGTGGCGATCGTGTCAGGCTTGCCTTGCGCTTCGGCCGCCACGCTCGTCGCGATTTCCGACAAATGCGCGCGATAGGGCGAAAGGTCGAGGGCGGGACGCGCCGCCAGCGACAAGGCCAACGCGGTCTCGCCGATCGCGAAATCGGCGTCGCCCGCTTGCGCGGCCTCGCGCAATTTGCGCTCGGCCTCCGGTGCTCGGCCGGCGGGCGGGTAGGCGGGGATCAAGAAGCGCTCGCGCTCTTGGCCCCTTCTTCGCCCGGCGGCGGACGGGTGCGGCGCGGATCGTCCTTGTTGATGATGTGGCTGACGACGCGGCGGATATTGGCAAGGTTGCGCGCGATCGCCAGCACGCGGTCCTGTTCCGCCTGATCGTTCGACACGCCCAGCAGATAGACCGTGCCGTTGACGACCTCGACCGAGAAATTGATCGAGTTCACGCCGCGCGCGAACAACAGGCGCGAGCGCAGCTCGTTAGCGGCCCACGTGTCCTTGGCGTAGGCTTTCAGCCCGCCTTCGTCGGTCACTTCGATCTCATTCAGAATCTCGCGCACGCCCTTGGCCTTCCAGGCGAGTTGCACGGCCTCGGCGCGCATATCGGGATCGGTGACGGCGCCGGTGATCAGCACCCGGCCTTCATAGATCTGCGTCGACAGCGCGCCGAACATGCTGGTCGATTTTTGGAACCAATAATGATTGATCTCCAGCGCGATGCCGTTGTCGTTCGCCGTGCCGACGAAGCCGCGCTCCTGCACGGCGGCGACACCGCCGGTGGCGGCCGCACCCGCGACCACGCCCACGCAGCCCGGCAGCAGCGCCAAACCCGTCAGCGCCACGGCGATTTTCGCTTTGGACAGGAAACCCCGCATGTCGTGCGATCCCTTCGTTCCCCGGAAACGCCCTATGTAAGGCTTGAATTCGAGTCGCGCCAAGCATCTTGCAGATGTTTGGGCCAGCGTCCGGGCGCCACAAGGATGGCGTCGAATCTTGTCTCGAATGCGGCGAAAGCGGGATTCTTGGCGAGGAAAATTTCCGCCGCGCGAACAATGCGTTGGCGCTGGGCGGGGTGCAGCGCTTCGGCCGCCGCATCCAGATCGGCGCGCAATTTCACCTCGACGAAAGCGAGAACGCCGCGCCGCGCGGCGACGATATCGATTTGTGCGGGACCCAGCCGCAAATCGCGGCCGACGATGCGCCAGCCCGCCAACCGCAAGCGCCATGCCGCCAAAATCTCGGCCCAGGCACCGCGCTTCTGGTGGCGGGCATGGCGCTTGGACGTCACCGTTTCTTGCCGCCCAGTTCCAGGGCGCGCGAATAGACCTCGCGCCGTTTGAGGCCGGTTTCCGCCGCCACGCGATCGGCCGCGTCACGCACGCCCAAGGTTTCCAGCGCCGCGCGCAGTTTCGCGTCGAGCGTTTCGGCGTCGGTCGCGGGCGCGTCGCTTTCCACCGGCGGGGCGACGACGATCACGCATTCGCCCAGCACGCCCGCCGCTTCGTAATGTACGGCAAGCTCGGGCAGCGTGCCGGCCCGCGCTTCCTCGTGTCGCTTGGTCAATTCGCGCGCCACGCAAGCGTCACGCGGGCCCAGCACCTCGGCCATCGCGTGCAGCGTTTCGACCAAACGATGCGGCGCTTCGAACGCGACGAGTGTTGCGGGCAGATCTTTGAATTCGCGCAAACGCCGCGCGCGCGGGCCTTGCTTGGGCGGCAGGAATCCCAAAAACAACGCGGGCTCGGCGGGCAGGCCGGACAGCGCCAGCGCCGTGGTCAGTGCCGACGGGCCGGGAATCACCGTGAAGGAGATATTCGCATCGCGCGCCGCGCGCACCAACGCCGCCCCGGGATCGGCGATGGCGGGCATGCCGGCATCGGACACGAAGGCGACGATCTCGCCGCCACGCACGCGCGCGATCAATTTTTCGGCGACGGCTGCGCTCTCGCGCTCGTCGCAACGGATCAGGCGTGGCGCGATCAAGCCCATCGCCGAGAGCAGGCGGCGCGCGACGCGCGTATCCTCGGCCGCGATCGTCGTCGCGGCCGCCAGCACGGCTTTTTGCCGGGCGGAGATGTCGCCCAAATTGCCCAAAGGTGTCGCGACCAGATAAAGCCCGGGCTTTATCGCGCCTGGATTTGGCGGCGCTTCGAAGCTAGTCTCCGGCTCGTCGTCTGAGGACATAAAACTTTGCGCTCCCGCCTGATCGCCTTCTTCGCCCTGCTTGTCGCAGCACCTTTGCTCGCCGCGTGCGACGACCCGAGGGTAGCGGGCGTTTTCGGCCGAAGCCAGCCGACGACGCAAGCCCCGGCCCCCGCACCGGTGGTGACGCCGCCGCCGCCGATTATGCCTGCACCGGCCGCACCCGTCGTGCAGGAACCGGCCCCGGCCCCCGCACCGGTGCAACAGGAAGCGATGCCCACGATCCCGCCGGGCCCGAAGGGCGCGCCGCGTGTGGCGTTCCTTGTCCCTTTAAGCGGCCCTAACGCCGCCGTGGGCCGCGCGTTGCTCGACGCCGCGACGCTGGCGCTTTACGACGTCGCCGACGACGATTTCGTGCTGCTGCCGCGCGACACCGGCGGCACGCCGGAAGGGGCGGTTGCCGCGTTCGATTGGGCGGTGGAACAGGGGGCGCGCTTGGTCGTCGGCCCGTTGTTGTCGGCCGAAGCGCAAGCGATCGCCCCGCGCGCGCGCGAAGCGGGCATCGCGGCGCTGGCGTTTTCCAACGACGTCGCCGCCGCCAGTTCCAACGTGTTCGTGCTGGGCCTCGCCCCGCAAGCCTCAATCCGCCGCACGGTCGATTTCGCGCGCTCGCGCGGCCTCGAAAAATTCGTGGCGCTGGTGCCCAACAACGCGATCGGCTTGGCGTCGGAAGCGGCGTTCCGCGACGCGCTGATCGCCACGCAAGGCACGCTGGTGCGTGTCGAACGCTACGATCCCGGCACGCTGGACGTGACACCCTGGGTGCGCCGCGCGGGCAATGTCGGCCCGCCGCCGCCGCGGGCCCAACGCGGCGAAGCGGCGCGCGAGCCGCCGGAACTCGATTTCGAAGCGATCCTGCTGCCCGATTTGGGCGACCGCTTGGCGCAAGTCGCAAGTCAGCTGCATCTGCACGAGATCGATCCCGCGCGCATCCGCTTCCTCGGCATTCCGCAATGGGATGATGCGCGTTCGTTGCGCGAGCCCTCGTTGCTCGGCGGCTGGTTCGCCGGTCCGCCGCCCGAAGCGCGGCAGAATTTCGAACGCCATTATCGCGAGGTGTTCGGCCGCGCTCCGCCGCGCGTCGCCACGCTGGCTTACGATGCGGTGGCGTTGGCCGCCGTGCTGGCGCGCGACAAGGGTGCCGACGGTGCCGATTATTCGCTGCCGGTGCTGACCGTGCCCACGGGCTTCGCGGGCATCGAAGGGATTTTCCGCTTCCTGCCGTCGGGACAAGTCGATCGCGGCCTTGCGGTGATCGAAGTGCGCCGCGAAGGGCCGTTCGCGATCTCGCCCGCGCGCGACAGCTTCGAAGCGCCCGTCAATTAACCCATCAACGCCGAGAGCAGCGCGTTGACCAGCTTCAGCCCTTGCGGCGTCGGGCGAAAGCCGAATTGCGTGCGCACCAGGAACCCGTCGCGCACCAAACGGTCGATGCGCGCGGTGTCGAGCATCCCGCCGTCGCCCTCCAGCTTCGTGCCCGTCACGCGTTCGAAACGCCGCGAATCGATCCCTTCGACCAGCCGCAAGCCCATCATCAACGCTTCGTCGGCCTGATCGGCGGGCGCGAGCGGTGTGTCTTCCGCCGTGCCGTGGCCGCGCTCGGCGACTTGTTTCAGCCACGTCTCTGGCGCTTTTTCTTGGCGCGTCGCGCGTTTGACGCCCTCAACCGTGATGCGGCCATGCGCACCGGGGCCCACGCCGACATAGTCGTCGTAGCGCCAATAGACGCGGTTATGCCGCGACTCATGCCCCGGCTTGGCGTGGTTCGACACTTCGTAGGCGGGTAAGCCGGCGTCGTTCAGCGCGGCTTGCGTGGCGTCGAACAACGCTTCCTGGCGATCTTCCGACGGCAGCACCAACTCGCTGCGCGCGGCCATTTGCTGGAAGCGCGTGCCCGCTTCCAGCGTGAGCTGATAGACCGACAGATGCGACGGCCCCAGCGCCAACGCGGCTTTCAATTCCTGGCGCCAATCGTTTTCGTTCTGATCGGGCCGCGCATAGATCAGATCGAAGGAGAAGCGATCGAACAACGCCGCCGCGCGATCGATCGCGTGGCGCGCTTCGCGCACGTCGTGGCCGCGCCCCAAGAATTTCAGCGCCTTGTCGTCCAGCGCCTGCACGCCGATCGACAGGCGCTCCACACCCGCCGCTTTGAACCCGGCGAAGCGTTCGGCCTCGGCCGAATTGGGATTGGCTTCGAGCGTGATTTCCGGCTCGTCGGCGATGCGCCAGCGCGTCGCGATGCGGTCGAGCACGGCGGCGGCCGTGCGCGGCGCCATCAAGGACGGCGTGCCGCCGCCGAAAAAGATCGACGTGATCGTGCGGTTGGGCGTGAGGGCGGCGTAGTAGTCGAGCTCGGCCAGCAGCGCTTGTTCCCACGCCGCCTCGTCGATCGTCTCGCGGACATGCGAATTGAAATCGCAATACGGGCACTTCGATTTGCAGAAGGGCCAGTGGACGTAAACGGCGAACTCGGCGGGCGGGCCGATCTCGTTCATCCGCGCCGTCCGGCGAAGCAGCCCGCCACCAGTTCGGCGAAGGCGCGCGCGCGATGGCTCATCCCATGTTTGCGCGCGGGATCCATCTCGCCGAAGGTGATCGTCTCGTTCTCCGCCACGAACATCGGGTCGTAGCCGAATCCGTTGTCCCCGCGCGGCGGCCAAACGACATGGCCGTGCACCTCGCCGCGAAACGTCTCGCAATGCCCGTCCGGCCAGGCGAGCGTGAGGCATGCGACGAAGAAGGCACTCCGGTCCTTCGCGTTTTTTGCGGCCAGCGCCTCTTCGACTTTACGCATGGCGAAGCCGAAATCCCGCGCGGGCCCGGCCCAGCGCGCCGAATAGAGCCCGGGATCGCCGTTCAACGCGGCGACGCACAGGCCGGAATCGTCGGCGAGGGCGGGCAAGCCGGTGGCGCGCGCCGAATGCAGCGCTTTCAGCTCCGCGTTCGCTTCGAAGGTCGTGCCCGTTTCCTCGGGCTCCGGCACGCCCTTGTCGCCCGCCGATACGCACGCCACGCCGAAGGGCCGCATCAGGTCGGCGATCTCGACCAGCTTGCCCTTGTTGTGGGTCGCGATGACGAGCGTGGGCTCGGTTAGTTGGCGACGGCCCATGCGGCGATCGCCTTCTTCTGCAACGCGACGAGTTCGCCGATGCCCTTCTCGGCGAGGCCCAGCATCGCCAGCAATTGATCCTTGGCGAAGGGATCGCGCTCCGCCGTGCCCTGAACTTCGACGATGGCTTGCGAACCGGTCAGCACGAAATTCGCGTCGACCTCGCAGGCCGAATCCTCGACGTAATCGAGATCGAGCACGGCCGTGCCGTTGGAAATACCGCAGGAAATCGCCGCGACATGGTCGCGCAGCGGCACGGCTGGAATCGTCTTGGCGACGACCAGCTTGGTCAGCGCTTGGTGGAGCGCCACCCAGGCGCCGGTGATCGACGCGGTGCGTGTGCCCCCGTCGGCCTGCAGCACGTCGCAATCGATCTTGATCTGGCGTTCGCCCAAAGCCTTCGCGTCGAGCACCGAGCGCAACGAGCGGCCGATCAAGCGCTGGATCTCCTGTGTGCGGCCCGATTGCTTGCCCTTGGCGGCTTCGCGGTCGGTGCGCGTGTGGGTGGAGCGCGGCAGCATGCCGTATTCGGCCGTCACCCAGCCCGACCCCGAATTGCGCAGGAAGGGCGGGACCTTTTCGTCGACCGAGGCGGTGCACAGCACATGCGTGTCGCCGAAGCGGATCAGGCACGAGCCCTCGGCGTGTTTGGTGAAGCCGGGCTCGAGACTGACGTCTCGAAGTTGATCGTTTTTGCGGCCGGAGGGGCGCATGGGCCTACTCTTTCGACGGATGGAATTTCGGCCGCGACCATAGGGGAGAGCGCCCGGTCGGTCCAGGGTGGGCATGCGCCCGCCGGACCTATTTCGTTTTGCGGCTTTTGGGGGCGAGCTTCGCGATATAGGCACTAATATCCTTGGCTTCTATGGCGTCGTATTCGCCACGTTTGATGGCGTCGATCCCGCGTCGAACTTCTTCGATCAGACGCTGTTGCTTTTCGTTGGGACTCATTGGGCCATCATCCATCGAATTGCTCTCGTCGATCTTGGCGGAATTCCGAGTTTCAAATATAACCTTCGTATGCGGTTTTTGTTAGCTAGTCTCGCTTTGATCATCGGATTCGTTGAGTCCGTAAACGCTCAGGATCGTCGAGGCCCAGATGCGCAAACGGTAGTATGCGCCGTGACCGCTCTTGTTTCGGGTCAACTCAGCCCGGCGAACTTGATGTGCTTTGCCGATCTCGCACGCGGCTTGACGGCGCCATCACGGGGCCGCCCCCAGGCTGGTCAAGCGACGCCGATCATCGTTCCACCCCAGAGCATCGCCGAATCAGCCGAACTGATCATCAAGTGCTATCACCCTAGCGCCACGTTCGTTGCCGTCGATGTCGTTCAATATCCCTGGCAGCAGGGCATCATGTGGGATGCCACGCAAAGCGCGCGGCTTCGGATTTTTTGGCGTGGCGCCTATATCGGAAATGACTATGAAACTTTTGTCGGCTTCGTTCAGCGGGGCAATAATTTCAGAGTGATTTACGAACAAACATCCCCGATGACTTGGCCGCCATCGCCGCGCTGCGCGCTTCGGAACTGGGTCGCAATGGCTGGCTGAGGCCAATCCCGCACCTTGACGCCCCCGTATGCGACGCCTAACGTTTTCGGTATGCGCAGCACCCCCGTCGTTCCTTTCGAGCGTAAGACGCCGACGACGGCCGCCGAAACGGCCGGTCCCGCCGTGTTGTCGGCGAAAGCCGCCGATTCCGCCATTCGGGCCCTGGACGAGCGCTCGCGCGACGTGTTCCGCCGCGTCGTCGAAGCCTATGTCGAGACGGGCGAGCCGGTCGGCTCGCGCACGCTGTCGCGCCAATTGGCCGAACGCCTGTCGCCCGCGACGATCCGCAACGTCATGGCCGATCTTCAGGATCTGGGCCTGCTCTATTCGCCGCATACCTCGGCCGGGCGCTTGCCGACCGATGTGGGCTTGCGCTGGTTCGTCGACGGGCTGCTGGAAGTCGGCCGCTTGTCGAGCGAAGAGCGCGACAATATCGAAGTGCAATGCGCCGCCACCGGCCGCGCCCCCGCCCAAGTGCTCGAGCAAGCCTCGCAAATGCTGGCGGGGCTGGGGCAGGGGGCGGGGCTCGTCATCGCGCCCAAGGCGGAATCGCCGCTCAAGCATATCGAGTTCGTGTCGTTGGCGCCGGGCCGCACGCTGGTCGTACTCGTCCAAGGCTCGGGCCTGGTCGAAAACCGCATCATCGAAACGCCGATCGGCTTGACGCCCGCGCAATTGTCGCAAGCGGGCAATTTCCTCAACGCGCGCATCGTCGGCCGCACGCTGGCCGAAGCGCGCGCGGAAATCGTCGAGCAGCTCGAAGCCGAGCGCGCGGCGCTGGACGAGCTTTCGCGCAAAGTCGCGGCGGAAGGCCTCGCGGTGTGGTCGTCGGACGACGGCAAGCCCGCGCAAGACGCGTATTTGATCGTGCGCGGCCAGTCGAAGCTGCTGGCCGATGTGCACGCGATGGAAGATTTGGAGCGTATCCGCCGCTTGTTCGAAGCGCTGGAGCAGCACGAATCGCTGGCGAAGATCCTCGATCAAGCGCAGCAAGCGCAGGGCGTGCAGATCTTCATCGGCGCGCAGAACGAATTGTTCGGTTTGTCGGGCTGTTCGACCGTCATCGCGCCCTATACGGATTCGCGCGCGCGCATCGTCGGCGCCATCGGCGTGATCGGGCCGACCCGCCTCAATTACGCGCGGATTATTCCCACGGTCGACTACACGGCCAAGATCGTCGGGCGCCTCGTCGGCTGAATTCACACTTGCGCCGGGCGGATTTTTCCCCCAAATCCCCCCGGTCCTTCAGTTCACCGAAGCAGCGCCATGACCGATCCGCAACAGCCCACGCCCGAAGAAATCCCGCCGCAGACGGCCGAAACGCCGGAAGCCGCCGATCCGTTGGCGGAAGCGCTGGCGCGCGCCGAAGCGGCCGAGGCGGAGCTTGCGCGCGTCAAGGACGGCGCGTTGCGCGCGATGGCCGATGCCGAGAACGTCAAGAAGCGCGCCGAGCGCGAAATCGTCGAGCGCGAGAAATACGCGGTCTCGGGTTTCGCCAAGGCGTTGCTGGCGGTCGCGGATAATCTGCGCCGCGCGCTCGATACCGTATCGGCCGACGCGAAAGCCGCCGATCCCGTCCTTGGCAAGCTGGTCGAGGGCGTGGAGTTGACCGAGCGCGAGTTGCTGAGCGCTTTCGAGAAATTCGGCGTGGTGAAGCTCGACCCCGTCGGCAAGCCGGCCGATCCGAATTTCCATCAGGTGGTCGCCCAGGTCGATCACCCGACGGCGGCCCCCGGCACGGTCGCGCAGGTCTTCCAGGCCGGTTACACGCTCAACGGCCGCTTGTTGCGCGAAGCGATGGTCACGGTCGCCAAGGGGGCGCCCGCCGCCCCCGGTGCGACGGTCGATACGCAGGCCTAACCGCTATCAGTTGACGCATTCCCTTTGGGGCCGCAGATTTGCGGGAATCCAAGGGGACTCGATGTCCAAACGGGACGCCAACGCAGCCGCGATATCGGTGACGCGCGAATTCGACGCGCCGCCGCACCGGCTATTCCGCTGGTGGACCGAGCCGCGGCACTTCATCCGCTGGTTCGGCCCGGCGCGCACCGATATGCCGGTCTGCGATCTGGAGCCGCGCCCCGGCGGGTTGCTGCGGCTGTGCATGCGCTACGACGACGGGCGCGAAATCTGGCTGAAAGGCCGGTTCCGCGAGGTGCAGGAGCCCGATCGCCTGGTCTTCGCGCTATGGTTCACCGACGAAAAGGGCGCCCCCGCCGCGCATCCGATGTACGAGGATTGGCCGCTCGACGCGACCTTCCTGACGACCGTCGCGTTCGAGGATGCCGGCCATCGCGCCAAGCTCACGGTCCATCAAGCCGTGCGCCCGCTACTGGCGGCCAAGCATCCCAATCTGCTGGCCGAGCGCGATATGGCCCGCCAAGGCTGGGTCGAAAGTTTCGAACGTCTCGCCGATCTGCTCGTCGACGCCGAGTGATTCAGGCGCTTTGGCGCAGATTGCCCGACGCGGTTTCGGCCGCGTGTTCATAGGCCTTGCTGACCGCGGCGGGCGGCACGTCGGCGGCCGGTGCGGGTGCCTCCGACGGCCCGAAAATCCGCGCGATTTTGCGCTGGAAACGGGCGTCCACGATATCGACGAAGGCGTCGAGGGTGCCGTCGACCAAGCCGACCTTGCTGGCGTATTTCGCCGGCTGTTCGGCGGCGGCCTTGGTTTCCTTGGCGCGTTCGCGCGCGGCGTCGCGCGCTTCCAGCGCGTTGATCTGCACCTGGTCGGCCACGGTCGAGCGGCCTTGCGATTCCGCACGGGTCTGCGCCGGCGCTGGGCTCTGTGCCGGCGCGGTTTGGGCGACGCGGGGTTCCGCGAACGCGGCGATCGGGGCGGTGCTGGCGATACTCTGAACGGTACTCATGACACGAACCTCGCTTCTCGAAGTTCTGAGGGTCCCGCCGTCGCTCCCCGCCGTTCTGGCGAAAGGGACGTAAATCACGAAGACGAGATGTTCCTCACGGCTTATATAATACGAACGGCGTTTGGAGTCAATTCCACAGCATGATTTTCGGTCGAGTCGGGCCCGCGCCACAAAAACTGCGCAAAACGCCGCGGCCGGTTGCGGGAAACGCGCGATCCGCCTATATCGCTGGCAACGGTAGGGTCTTCCCGGAAGTGGCGATGCGCGCCGGGGGTGGGAGGGCCCGAATCCCTTGGATTTCACCCCGGAAGACGCATCGAGTTACCCCAATGGGGTCCGACCTGCCGGTGCCTCGCGCAAGAGGGCCGGCGACCTGGACCGCCGCATAAGAGGACGGACATGAGCAAAGTTATCGGCATCGACCTCGGCACGACCAATTCCTGCGTCGCCGTGATGGAAGGCAGCACGCCGAAGGTCATCCCCAACGCCGAGGGGGCGAACACCACGCCGTCGATCGTCGCCTTCGCCGATTCCGGCGAGCGTCTGGTCGGCCAGCCCGCCAAGCGCCAGGCGGTCACCAATCCTTCGGACACGTTCTACGCGATCAAGCGTCTGATCGGCCGCCGCTTCGAAGACCCGATGGTCTCGAAGGATGTGGGCCTCGTGCCCTACAAGATCGTCAAGGCCGACAACGGCGACGCGTGGGTCGATTCGAAGGGCAAGAAGTATTCGCCCTCGCAGATCTCCGCCTTCACGCTGATGAAGATGAAGGAGACGGCCGAGGCGTATCTGGGCGAAACGGTCACGCAAGCCGTGATCACCGTCCCCGCCTATTTCAACGACTCCCAGCGCCAAGCCACGAAGGACGCCGGCAAGATCGCGGGTCTCGAAGTTCTGCGCATCATCAACGAGCCGACGGCGGCCGCGTTGGCCTATGGCCTTGAGAAGAAGAAGGCCGGCACGATCGCGGTCTACGATTTGGGCGGCGGCACGTTCGACGTGTCGGTGCTGGAAATCGGCGACGGCGTGTTCGAAGTGAAGTCCACGAACGGCGACACGTTCCTGGGCGGCGAAGATTTCGACAACGAGATCATCACCTATCTGGCGGCCGAGTTCAAAAAGGAGCAGGGCATCGACCTGCGCGCCGACAAGCTTGCCTTGCAGCGGCTGAAGGAAGCCGCCGAGAAGGCGAAGATCGAGCTGTCGTCGGCGGTGCAGACCGAAGTGAACCTGCCCTTCATCACGGCGGACGCCTCGGGCCCGAAGCATCTCAACATCAAGCTGACGCGCGCCAAGCTCGAAAGCCTGGTCGATGCGCTGATCCAGCGCACGATCGAGCCGTGCCGTGCGGCCCTCAAGGACGCCGGCCTCAAGGCCAGCGAAATCGACGAGGTCGTGCTGGTCGGCGGCATGACGCGCATGCCCAAGGTCATCGAGACCGTGAAGCAGTTCTTCGGGCGCGAGCCGCATCGCGGCGTCAACCCCGACGAAGTGGTCGCGATCGGTGCCGCCATTCAGGCCGGCGTGTTGAAGGGCGACGTCAAGGACGTGCTGTTGCTCGACGTGACGCCGCTGTCGCTGGGCATCGAAACGCTCGGCGGCGTGTTCACGCGCCTGATCGACCGCAACACCACGATCCCGACCCGCAAGTCGCAGGTCTTCTCGACGGCCGAGGATTCGCAATCGGCCGTGACGATCCGCGTCTTCCAGGGCGAGCGCGAGATGGCCGCCGACAACAAGATGCTCGGCCAGTTCGACCTCGTCGGTCTGCCGCCCGCCCCGCGCGGCGTGCCGCAGATCGAAGTGACGTTCGACATCGACGCCAACGGCATCGTCCAGGTTTCGGCCAAGGATAAGGGCACGGGCAAGGAGCAGCAGATCCGCATCCAAGCCTCGGGCGGCCTGTCCGACGCCGAAATCCAGAAGATGGTGAAGGACGCCGAGGCGAACGCCGCCGAGGACAAGAAGCGCCGCGATCTGGTCGAGGCGAAGAACCGCGCCGAAGGCATGATCCACGACGTCGAAAAGAACCTGAAGGAGCATGGCGACAAGATCGGGGCCGATAAGGCCGTGATCGAGCAAGCCATCGCCGACCTGAAGGGCGTCAAGGACGGCGACGACGTCGAGGCGATCAAGGCCAAGACCGACGCGCTGACCCAAGCGTCGATGAAGCTGGGCGAAGCCATGTACAAGGCGTCGCAGGCCGAAGCCGCCGCGGGCGGCGCCGATGCCGGTCCGTCGGCCGAAGCGCCCAAGGGCGACGCGCCGAAGGACGAAAAGGTCGTCGACGCGACGTTCGAAGACGTGTCCGACAAGAACAAGAAGAACTGAGCTTAGAAGGCGGGCGCCTTTCCGGGCGCCCGCCTGACGCTCGACGGAGTCGGCCGTGGCGAAGGAAGATTTTTACGAGCTGCTGGGCGTGGCCAAGGGGGCGTCGCAAGACGAACTCAAGAAGGCCTATCGCAAGCTCGCCATGCAGTATCACCCGGACAAGAATCCGGGCGACAAGAAAGCCGAAGCCAAGTTCAAGCAGATCAACGAGGCCTATGACGTCCTGAAGGACGAGCAGAAGCGTGCGGCCTATGATCGCTTCGGTCATGCCGCCTTCGAGCAGGGCGGCGGCGGTGCGGGCAATCGCGCCGGCGGTTTCGATTTCGGCGGCGGCAATGCCGGGTTCGCGGACATCTTCGACGAGATGTTCGGCGAGTTCATGGGCGGCGGCCGGCGCGGTGGCGGGCCGCAGCGCGGCTCCGATCTGCGCTACAATCTCGAAATCAGCCTGGAAGACGCATTCCACGGCAAGCAAGCGACCGTCAAAGTCGCGTCGCTGCATTCCTGCGAGACCTGCAAAGGGACCGGTGCGGAAGCGGGCTCGAAGCCCGTCACCTGCCCGACCTGTCGCGGTCACGGCAAGGTGCGCGCCCAGCAAGGCTTCTTCACGATCGAACGCACCTGCCCGCAATGCGGCGGCGGCGGTCAGATCATCGAGAAGCCGTGCAAGACCTGCCAGGGTCAGGGCCGCGTGCGCAAGGAACGCACGCTCAACGTCAACATCCCGGCGGGTGTGGAAGACGGCACGCGCATCCGCTTGGCCGGCGAAGGCGAAGCGGGCATGCGCGGGGCCCCGCAAGGCGACTTGTATCTGTTCCTGCAGATCAAGCCGCATAAGCTGTTCCATCGCGAGAACGCGGACATCTATTGCCGCGTCCCCATCGCGATGACGACGGCCGCACTGGGCGGCTCGGTCGAAGTGCCGACGGTCGATGGCGGGCGCGCCAAGGTCACGATCCCGGCGGGTGCCCAAACGGGGCAGCAATTCCGCCTGAAGGGCAAGGGCATGTCAGTGCTGCGTTCCACCGCGCGCGGCGACATGTTCATCGAAGCGGTGGTCGAAACACCGGTGAACCTGACGAAGCGTCAGCAGGATCTGCTGAAGGAATTTGAAGGGACCGGTGGTGCGGACAAATCGCATTCGCCCGAATCGGCCGGCTTCTTCGCCAAGGTGAAGGAGCTGTGGGACGATCTGCGCGGGTAATCCCCGCGCAGATCCTTCACGCCACGACCAGGTAATCCATCGCCGAGAGCACGCCGCGCAGGCTGTGCAGAATCGCGTCGATCGCGCGGTTCTCGCTGCCGTCGCGATAGGCGGCATAGACGCGCCCGTCGCCGACCGGCGGATCGGTCGTCAGCACGATCAGCGTGCCGTCGGCGATTTCCTTCTCCACCATTTTGTGCGGCAACACGCCGACCGCGACACCCGCCGCGATCAAGTGCGCGGAGACGGTGACGCTGCTGCACATGTCGATGCGCGCGGGCTCGATCCCGGCGGCGGCGAACCAATCCTGGGTCTGGCGATACATCGCCGAGGGCGGCGGGTTCGACACGATCGGCACGTCGCGCAGATCGGCCGGGCGCACTTTCGCGGGCAAGCCCCAAGAGGGCGCCGCCATGAACGAGTTCGGCTGCAAGCCGAGCGGGATCAGCCGCACGCCGGGATGCCCGACCGGATTGACCAGCACGGCCAAGTCGAGATTGTGCCGTGCCAGTTCCGGCTCCAGCGCCGATGTGGTCGCGACGGTGAATTCGGGGCGCAGCTGCGGATAGTCGCGGCGCAACGAATTGACCAGCGGGGCGAGGCACACCATCGCCACACCTTCCGCGATGCCCACGCGCGTCGTGCCCGAGACGGGCGACGGGTCGGGCGTTTCGCGGATGCGATCGATTTCGCGCCGCACGGTGCGCGCGCGGGCGAGAAGGCTAAGGCCGGCGGGGGTGGGGCGGATGCCGCGCCCGGCGCGCTCGAAAAGCTCGACGCCCAAAGCCGCTTCCAGATCGCGCAGCCGCAGCGAAACCGTCGGCTGGGCCAGGTTCAATTGGCGTGCGGCCGCCTGGACCGAGCCCAGATCCACCGCCCAAAGGAAAGCTTCCAGCTGCGCCAAGGTCAAACGCATAGGATTTTCTAATACGACAGGCTCAGATAATCCAATTGGATTTGTATGCCTGCACGGCGTTACCACTCGCGATGGAGAAACACCCGAGTAGCGCCAAAGAATGAAAATCACGCCGCCTGCCGCGCCGACCGCGAAAATCGTCCGTATCGATGGTTACGAGCTGTTCTGTCCCTTGCCCGAGCGCATCGGGAATGCGCGCGGCTTTTTCGAAAGCCGCGGCGCATTGCTTGTGTCGATTACGACGGATGCCGGCGTGACCGGCTGGGGCGAAACCTGGGCCTATCCGGGTGCGGCCGGCGCCATCGTGCGCCGCGATCTCGCACCCAAGCTGATCGGTCAGGACGCCGCCGCCCCGCGCCGCTTGCACGATCTGATGCTGCGTTCCTTGCCCGAACGGCATGGCGTGCCGTTGATGGCGGTCAGCGCGCTCGATATCGGCGTGTGGGATGCCGCCGCGCGCACGGCGAACAAGCCGCTCTCGGCGATGCTCGGCGGGGCGATGCGCGATCGCATGGCCGCCTATGTCAGCGGGCCGTTTTTGAAACCGGGCGCCGATCCGTTTCATACCTATATGGCGGATCTCGACACCTATCTCGAGGCCGGGTTCCGCGCGGTGAAGCTGCGTTTGGGCACCACGCCCAAGCGCGATGCCGACATCGCGCGCCAAGTGCGCCAGCGCATCGGCGCCGATATGCCGTTGATGGTCGATCTCAACCAAGGTTTCACCATCGGGCCCGCGAGCGATCTCGCGAAGCGCTTGGCCGAGCATGACGTGCGCTGGTTGGAGGAGCCGATCGCCCACGACAATCTCGTCGGCTACAAACGCCTTGCCGATGGCGGCACGATTCCGCTCGCGGCGGGCGAATCGCTGTTCGGCGTCGAAGCCTTCCGCGATGCGGTGGCGTCGGGCGCACTCACCTATTTGCAGCCCGATATGGCGCTGTGCGGCGGTGTCACCGAGATGCTCAAGATCGCCGGCCTCGCCGAGGCCTTCGGCCTGGCGCTTGTCCCGCATGTTTGGGGCACGGCGGTCAATTTCAACGCCACACTTCAATTCGCGGCGACGCTGCCCGCGCGCGGCGGCCACGCGATGCCGTGTCCGATGTTCGAATACGACTATTCCTACAATCCGCTGCGCACGAAATTCAGCGCCAACCCGGTCGATGCGAACGGCACCGTTGCCGTGTCGGATGCGCCGGGTATCGGCGTCGATATCGATCCCGCGAAGTTCGACTCGCTTCTGGTCCAGCACTGGACCGTGCAATGAAAACCGAAAACCAATAAACCGGAGGAACGCCATGACCAAGTTCAACACGCTCGCCGCTTTGATGATCGCCGCCGGCGCGATGCTCGCGCACGACGCCGTCGCGCAGACGAAGGTGCTCAATCTCGGCTTCGTCGGCCGCCAGACCGCCCCCGAAGGCATCGGCATGACGACGATGGCCGAGAAGGTGAAGGCGCGCACCAACGGGCGCGTCGATATCAAGCTGCACCCTGGCGGTGCGCTGGGCGGCGATCGCGAAGTGATCGAAGGCGTGCAGATCGGCACGGTCGAAATGACGATCTCGTCGACCTCGATCTTCGCGAATTTCGTGCCCGACGTGCAGGTGCTCGACATCCCCTTCCTGTTCCGCGATTTCAACCACGCGCAAGGCGTGCTCGACGGCGCGGTCGGCAAGGAGCTTCTCGCCAAGTTCGACGCGCGCGGCTTCAAGGGTCTCGCGCTGGGCGGCATCGGCTTCCGTCAATTGACCAATAGCCGCCGCCCCGTGGCCGATCTCGACGACGTCAAGGGCCTGAAGATCCGCACCCAGGAAAACCCGATCCATATCCAGGTCTGGCGTGCCCTGGGCGCGCAGCCCACGCCGATGGCGATCCCCGAAGTCTTCACCGCGCTTCAACAGGGCGTGATGGACGGCCAGGAAAATCCGATCGGCGCCATCATCAACAACCGCTTCGGTCAGGTGCAGAAGCATCTGACGATCACCAATCACGCCTTCACGCCGGTGGCGTTGGTGATCTCGCCGGCCGCATTCGCCGCGCTCTCGCCCGCCGATCGCCAAGTGCTGCAGGAAGAAGCGACCGCCGCGATGGCCGTGACCAAGGCCGAAGTCGCCAAGGTCGAGCAGACCGGCGTCGATCAGCTGCGCGGCATGGGTCTCCAGGTCGTCGAGAAGGTCGATACGGCCAAGTTCCAAGCCGCCTTGGCGCCGACCTTCGCCGATCTCGCCAAGCGCTTCGGCGAGTCGACGATCAACCGCATCAAGGACTTCAAGTGACGACTCCCAACGTCGCGATCCGCCTGCTCCTGTCGACGGAGCGGGCGGTCACGCGCGTGTCGGTGTTCGCGGCATGCGGCTTCTTGGCCGCTGCCGCGTGCGTCGGCTTCTATCAAGTTCTCGCGCGGTTCCTGCTGGCCGAACCGGTGACGTGGTCGGAATCCTTCGTGCGCGTCGCGCTGATCTGGATGGCCTATATGGGCCTGTGCGGCGCCATGCGCACCGGCGCGCTGGTCTCGGTCGATGTACTCTATCGCATGTGCAAGGGCACGGCGCGCCGTGCGTTGCAAGCCGCGATCGCCGCATCGTCGATTTCGCTGCTGGCGATCCTGGTCTGGTACGGCGCGATCCTGACGCAGCGCGTGCAGTTCCAAATTCTGGCGGGTTTGGAAATTTCCGTCAGCTGGGCCTATGCCGCGATTCCCGTGGGGGCGGCGGTGTCGATCCTCGCGGTGCTCGCGCATTATTTCGATCCCAAGCGCGAAGAACTCGAAAACGCGGTTTAGGAGACGCGACGATGGCCGCGACGATGTTGATCACGATGTGCGTATTGCTGGTGCTGTCGATACCGGTCGCGGTGTCGATCGGGCTGGCCGCCATCGCGGGTATGGGCCTGTTCACGCCGCTGCCGCTGGTGTTGGTGGCGCAGCAGGCTTTCGCCTCGCTCGACAAATTCCCGCTCGCCGCCGTGCCGTTCTTCATCCTCGCCGGCAATCTGATGGGCGAAGGCGGGATTTCCGCGCGCCTGGTCGAATTCGCCAAGTGCCTGGTCGGCGGCGTGCAAGGCGGGCTTGCCTGTACCTGCATCCTCACCTGCATGATCTTCGCCGCCGTGTCGGGATCGAGCGTCGCCACGACCTTCGCCATCGGCGCGATCCTGATCCCCGCGATGGTGCGCCACGGCTACCCCGTGCCCTTCGCCGCATCGTTGCAGGCGACGGCCGCCGAGCTTGGCGTGATCATCCCGCCGTCGATCCCGATGATCCTTTACGGCGTGGCCGCCGAAGTTTCGATCGGCGAGCTGTTCATCGCCGGTTTCGGGCCGGGCATCCTGATCAGCGTCGCGCTGATGGCCTTCGTCTATATCTGGTGCCGCATTCGCGGCTACGGCAAACGCGACGCCGAGGGCCGCATGCCCTTGATGGTCGCCACGCGGCGCGCAGGACTGGCGCTGATGATGCCGGTGATCATCCTGGGCGGCATCTATGGCGGCGTGTTCACGCCGACCGAAGCGTCGATCGTCGCGGTGTTCTACGCGCTGTTCGTCAGCTGCTTCGTCTATCGCGAAATCGGCCTGGGCCAGATCTACGCGATCCTGCACAAATCGGTGATCTCCTCCGCCGTCATCATGTTCATCATCGCGATGGCGGGGCTGTTCAGCTTCCTGCTGACGCGCGCCGGAATTCCCGCGCAGATCGGCGCCTGGATCGTCGAGAACTTCCACGAAGGCTGGGCGTTCCTGCTGGCGGTGAACGTGTTCCTGTTCATCATCGGCATGTTCATCGAAACCTCGGCCTCGATCATCGTGCTCGCCCCCATCCTGGCCCCGGTCGCGATGCATCTGGGGATCGACCCGGTGCATTTCGGCCTGATCATGGTGGTCAATCTGGCGCTGGGCATGATCACGCCGCCTTTCGGCGTGAACCTGTTCGCCGCCTGCGCGGTGGCGAAGATCTCCCTCGACCGAATCGTGGGCTCGCTGGCGCATTTCGTTCTGGTCATCCTGGCCTGCCTGATGATCATCACCTACGTGCCGGAAATTTCCCTGTTCATGCGCGACCTCGCGTACTGACCCCATCTCGCCCCGGGGCGTCGGGCATGCTATTTGGCGGGGGATGATCGCCCCGTTCCTTCGCCTCGCCCGGCCCAAGCATTGGGTCAAAAACGCCTTCGTGGCGGCTCCGCTGTTTTTCACGCCCAGCGCCTTGTCCTGGGCGTCGGCGGCGATTGTCGTGCAGGCGGTGCTCGCTTTCAGCCTGGTCGCGTCGGCGATCTACGCCTTCAACGACTGGATGGATCGCGAAGCCGATCGCCTGCATCCCGAGAAGCGCCATCGCCCGGTCGCGTCCGGCGCCGTAGCGCCCCATGCGGCGCTGGTTTTCGCGGCCCTGCTGCTGCTGGCCGGCAGCGCGCTCGCACTGCGTTTGCCGCCCGAGTTCGGCGCGATCCTGGCGTGCTACGCCGTCCTCAACATCGCCTATTCGCTCGGGCTCAAAAATATCTCGCTGCTCGACGTGCTGGTGATCGCGGTCAGCTTCGTCTTGCGCGTCGAGGCCGGCGCGGTGGCGATCGGAATCGTGCCCACGGTGTGGATCCTGGTCTGCACCGGCTTGTTGGCGTTGTTCCTGGCGCTGGCCAAGCGGCGCGACGACCTGACCAGCGATCTGGACGCCGCACACCGCAAGTCGCTTGCCGGTTACAATCTGCCCTTCATCGATACGGCGATCGCCGTGGTGCTCGGCGCGTTGCTGGTCGGGTACCTCATGTACACGACCGACGACGCGGTCTTGCGCAAGTTCGGCACCGAACGGCTTTATATGACGGCCCCCTTTGTGGTCGCCGGAATCCTGCGCTATCTCCAGATCGCGCTTGTCGAAAAGCGCTCGGGCTCCCCGACTGAAATCGCCCTCTCCGACCGATTCCTGATCGTTTGCGTGCTGGGCTGGCTCGCCGTCTTCGGTTATCTGATCTACGCATGATTCGCTGGAAGACCGATCGCTTCGCCGGCTGGGGCCGCACGGCCCCTGCCTTGGCGCGTGCCGCAAGGCCCGAACGCCAAGCCGAGCTCGACGCCGCGTTCGCGACGGCGAAGGAATTCGGCGCCACGCTGCCGCGCGGCAACGGAAGGTCCTACGGCGACGCGGCGCAAGTCACCGATGGTGCGTTGATCCTCGGCACGCGGCTCGACCGGTTCGTGTCCTTCGATCCGGCGACGAATCTGCTGGTCGCCGAGCCGGGTGTGACCTTCGCCGATATTCTGGCCGCCTTCCTGCCGCGCGGGCTGGCGGCGCCGGTTTCGCCCGGCACGATGTACGCCACGTTGGGCGGCGCGCTCGCCGCCGATGCGCATGGCAAGAACCACGATCGCGCGGGATCGTTCGGCGCGCATGTCGAATGGATCGATCTGCTGATCGCGAACGGCGAGACGCTGCGGTGCGCGCGCGATCAAAACGCCGATCTGTTTCGCGCGACGATCGGCGGCATGGGTTTGACCGGCTTCGTGCGCCGCTTGGCGCTGCGCCTCGCACCCGCATCGCCCTTTGTGCGCGTCAAAGAATCGCGGATCGACGATCTGGACGAATTCTTCGAGGAATTCGCCGCGTCGCGCGACTCCGCGACTTTCACCGTCGGCTGGGTCGATGCGCTCGCCAAAGGCGGGCAGCTCGGCCGCGGCATTTTCGAAACGGCGGAATACGCGCCCGACGCCGCCCAGCGTCCGCCGGGTTTGCGCGCGCCCAAGCCGATCCCGTTCGACCTGCCGGGCTTCGCCTTGTCCGCCCCCATCGTGCGTGGCTTCAACGAACTTTATTGGCGCCGTGTACCCGAAGCGGGCCGTACGGGCGAACGCGCCCTCGACCGCTTCCTTTATCCGCTCGACTCGCTGGCGGATTGGAACCGGCTTTACGGCAAGCGCGGCTTCCATCAATTCCAGGCGGTCGTGCCCGACGGCCCGGCGCGCGACGCGGTGCGCGACATGCTGGAAAAAGTCGCGGCGACCGGCAACGCCTCGTTCCTCGCCGTGCTCAAAACATTGGGCGGGGAAGGGCATGGCTTGCTCTCCTTCCCGATGCGCGGCGTGACGCTCGCGCTCGATATTCCCAACGCGCCCGGGGCCGACGAATTGCTCGCATCGCTGGAAGCGATCGCGCGCGATGCGGGCGGGCGCATTTATCTCGCCAAGGATTCGCATCAATCGGCGGCCACGTTCCGCACGACCTATCCGCGCTTGGCCGAGTTCGAAGCCGTGTTGGCGGAATTCGATCCCGAGAAGCGCTTCGAATCGGATTTGTCGCGGCGCTTGGGTATTCGAAGGGGGCCGGCATGATCTGGGTCGTGATCGGCGCGTCCTCCACCATCGCACGGGAATTCGCGCGCCAAGCGGCGATGCAAGGGGCGGGCATTCTGCTCGCCGGGCGCGACCGCGACGATCTGACCGCCAACGCGGCCGATATTGCGACGCGCGCCAATGTGGCCGTCCGCGTCGAGCATTTCGATGTGGCCGACGCCAGCGAACATGCCGTCTTGCTTGACGCCGCGCAAAGCTTCGCGAACGGCGCGGAGATCAATCTCTTCCTCGCCGCCGGGACGATGCCCGCGCAAGCCGAGATCGACGCCGATCCGGGCCTTGCCGCCGCGACGATCGTCACGAACTACACCGGGGCGGTGCTGCTGTTGCAGCGTTTCGCCCCCGTCTTCGAGGCGCAGAAATCCGGCACGGTGATCGCGCTCGGCTCCGTCGCGGGCGATCGCGGGCGGCTCAAAAACTATGTCTACGGCTCCGCCAAGGCGGGGCTGCACGCCTATCTCCAGGGCTTGCGCGCGCGCCTCGTCCGGTCGGGGGCGCATGTCGTCACGCTGAAACCCGGCTTCGTCGATACCGCGATGACCTGGGGCTTGCCGGGCCTGTTCCTGGTCGCGTCCCCGGCCGCCATCGCCAAGGCCGCATTGACGGCGGCGGCCAAGAAACGCGATATCGTCTACGCGCCCTTCTTCTGGTGGGGCATCATGACGATCATCAAGCACATCCCGGAACGTATTTTCAAAAAACTGAACATCTGATCGGGGAAGACCAATGCGTATCGGAATCGTGGGTGCCGCCGGCCGGATGGGCCAGATGCTGATCCGCGAAGTGCACGGCAACGCGACCGCGAAACTGGGCGGTGCGGTCGAGCGTGCGGGTTCCGACGCGATCGGCCGCGATGCGGGCGAGATCGCGGGGCTCGGCCCCCTTCAAGTGAAAATCGGGTCCGATCCCGCCGCCTTGTTCGACGCGTGCGACGCGGTGATCGATTTCACCGCCCCCGCCGCCAGCGTCGTGCATGCCGGTCTTGCGGCCGCGAAGGGCAAGGCGCTGATCCTGGGCACGACCGGAATCACGGCCGCCGATCAGGCGAAGATCGACGCGGCGGCCAAGTCGGCGGTCATTGTGCAATCGACGAACTTCTCGCCGGCCGTGGTGCTGAGCTTCGCGCTGGTCGAGGAAGCCGCGCGCCGCCTGGGCCCCGATTACGACATCGAGATTTTCGAGGTTCATCATCGTCACAAGGTCGACGCCCCCTCGGGCACGGCGTTGAGTTTGGGTCGTGCCGCCGCCAAGGGCCGCGGGATCGATTTCGACAAAGACACGATCCGCGCGCGCGACGGCCATACGGGTGCGCGTCCCACCGGCCCGATCGGTTTTTCGGTTGCGCGCGGCGGTTCGGAAACCGGCGAGCACAATGTCATGTTCCTGGCGGAAGGCGAGCGGCTGGAGATCGTGCACAAAGCGTCCAACCGCCAGATCTACGCGCGCGGTGCGGTGCGGGCGGCACTTTGGGCCAAGGGCCGCGCCCCCGGCCTCTATTCGATGCGCGACGTGCTGGGGCTGTGACGCAAGCCGCGTAGCGCGTCGTCGATGATCCGCGCGACCGGCTCGCGCTCGTCGATCGGCAGGAAGCCCCCCAGCCACGTGACCTTGCCGTGGCTGGAAAGGCGCACGGCGGCGGTGTGGCCGGGCCGCGCGATCAGATCGACCTTCAGCCAATATGGCTGCCACGACTCGCGCGTGACCTTGCCCCACGGATCGACGCGCTCGATCTCCAGCCGATCTGCACGCAGGACGACGCGCTCGTAGCGCCGCCCGGCGGCGTAGCTCGCCTTGAACGCCAGCCAGATTAACGCGACGTCCACGCCCAGGAATCCGATCACCGGCCACGCGCCGACGGCATAAAAGACGATTCCGGCGACGAAGCTGACGGCGCAGAGCAGCGCCATCAGCCACCAGAAGCCGCGCGGACTGAGGCTGCGATGCGGGCGCAACGTCAGGTCCAGCAGCGGGGCGGGGTCCGTCATGGCGACGATGATAGTCCGACGCGGGCGCGAATCCAGCTATGATCGCGCCCCATGATTCGTTTGCATTTGGGCGGAACCGAAGCGAAGCCGGGCTGGACGTTGCTCAACGTTCTGCCGGGGCCGGGTGTGGACATCGTCGGCGACTGCGCCGATCTGTCCGCCTTCGCCGACGGCACGGTCGCGGAAATCTATGCCTCGCATGTCTACGAGCATCTGGGCTTCCGCCAGGAATTGCCCAAGGCGCTGCGCGAGGCGTATCGCGTGCTCGCCCCCGGCGGCGAATTGAAAATCGCGGTGCCCGATCTCGATATCATCTGCCGCATGTGGGCGAGCGACGCGATGCCGGCCCAAGCGCGCGAAACCTTGATGTGCCATCTCTACGGCGATCAGACCGACGCGCATGATTTCCATCGCGTCGGCTTCAATTGGGACATCCTGACCGGCTTTCTGGCGCGCGCAGGCTTCGCGCAAGCGCGCCGCGTCGAAGCCTTCGGCCTGTTCGACGACACCAGCATTTGGAAATCCTTCGGCGTGCCGATCTCCCTCAACGTGATCGCGACGAAAGCCGCATGAGCGTCGCGGACGGCGATGCGCGGCGCGGCAAGGGCGATCTGTCGGGCGCACTCGCCGCCTATGACCAAGCCTTGGCCGCAAATCCCGGCGATCTGATGGCGCTGGTCAATCGCGGCGTGACGTTCCATATGCTCGGCCGTGCCGCCGAGGCCGCCACCGATTACGCGAAAGCGGCGGCGTTGGCGCCGCAGATCGCGCTGATCCACGCCAATCTCGCCGCCGCCTTGCTCGACGCGCATAAGCCCGGTTCCGCGCGCGATGCCGCGTTGAAGGCGGTCGAACTCGAACCTTCGAACGTTACGGCCTGGAACAATCTGGGTGTCGCGTGTGGCCAGCTCGGCCTTGCGCGCGACGCGCAGGATGCGTGGCGCAAGGCGCTGGCGATCGACCCCGATCACGCCTCGACGCTGGTCAACCTCGCGCAAGCCTCGCGCGTCGATGATCCGGACAAAGCCGCCGATCTGTTCTTGCGCGTGCTCGCCAAAAATCCCGCGCGCGACGACGCCTATGCCGAGGCGATCTCGACGCTGTGGCATGCCTGCCGCTGGGATCGCGCGTTGGAATTGCTCGGCGAACTCGATGCGCGCCTCGCCCGTGGCATGGCGACCAACGCGCTTTATTCGCTGGCCTACACGCTGCCTTTCATGGCCGACGATCCGGCGCGCGTGAAAAAAGCGCAGACCGCCTTGGGCGCGGCGCTGGCGCGCGCTGCGACGAAATTGCCGCCGGTGATGCCGGGCACCGGCAAGATCGTCGTCGGCTATCTGTCGCCCGATTTTGGCAATCACGCGATGAGCCATGTGCTGCGTTCGATGATCGCCGCTCACGACAAATCGCGTTTCGAAATCGTGCTGCTGTCGTTGAAGGATCGTTCGTCCGAACCGGGGCCGTGGCTTGCCGATCTCAAACGCGCCGCCGACGATTTCGTCGATCTGTCGGCCATGGATTCGCCGAAAGCCGCCGCCGCGACTCGGGCGCGCAAGATCGACGTGCTGGTCGATCTGTCGGGCTACATGGCCGGCGGACGGCCGGAGATTCTCGCCGCGCGGCCCGCGCCCGTGCAGGTCTACTGGATCGGGCATGGCGGCTTCTTGGAAGCGCCCTATATCGACTACACGATCGCCGACGCGATCGTGGCCCTCGATCCGGCGGGGCATGTCGAAGCCATCGCGCGCCTGCCGGTTTGCTATCACCCGGCCGATCGCTTCCCGGCGGGGCCCGCGCCGACGCGCGCCGAATTGGGCCTACCCGAAAACGCGATCATCTTCGCCGCTTTCTGCAATCCGTTGAAGATCGAGCCCGTGTGCTTCGCCGCGTGGCTCGACGTGCTGAAGCGCGTGCCCGGCAGCGTGTTGTGGCTCGCGGGGCGCAAAGCCTATACGCCCGCGCAAAGCCAGTTGCGCGCGCGCGCGCAAGTGGCGGGCATCGATCCGGCACGATTGATCTTCGCCCCCCATGCGGCGGACAAAGCCGCGCATCTCGCGCGCCATCGCGCGGCCGATCTATTCCTCGATTCCTTCGCCGTCTCGGCCGCGTCGACCGCGTTGGATGCGCTGGGCGCGGGCTTGCCGGTGCTGACCAAGCGCGGCCAGCAAGCCCATGCGAATGTCGCGGCGTCGTTCCTGTCGGCGCTGGGCTTGCCGGAATTGATCGCGGCGACGGTCGAGGATTTCGTTGCGCGCGCCGTTGGCTTGGCGCAAGACAAGGCGGCGCGCGACGCTTTGCGCGCCCGGCTCGACGCTTCCGTCGCCGTGAACTTGCCCTTCGACGCTTCGCGCATGGCGCGGCATGTCGAAGCGGCGTTCGCGGCAATGATCGAACGCGCGCGCGCCGGTCTCAAACCGGCCTCGTTCGATGTGACCGCGCCATGAAGCCTGACGCTATTCGCGAGTTCTATTCGCGCCTTGCCAAGCGAAATCCGGAGCCAACCTCGGAATTGCTGTGGGGCAATCCCTATCAATTGCTCGTCGCCGTCGTGTTGTCGGCGCAGGCGACCGATGTCGGCGTCAACAAGGCGACGCGCAAATTGTTCGAGATCGTCAAAACGCCGGCCGAAATGGTGGCACTCGGTCTCGACCGGCTAAAGGACCACGTCAAGACGATCGGGCTTTACAACACCAAGGCCAAGAACGTGATCGCGCTGTCGGAAATCCTGCTGCGCGATTACGCGGGCGGCATTCCGCGCGCGCGCGAGAAACTCGAAGAACTCCCCGGCGTCGGGCGCAAGACCGCGAATGTCGTTCTGAACGTCGCCTATGGCGAGCCGACCATCGCGGTCGACACACACATCTTCCGCGTCGGCAATCGCACGGGATTGGCCAAAGGCAAGAACCCGCGCCAAGTCGAAGACAAGCTCGAGAAAGTCACGCCCGCCGATTTCAAACTACATGCGCATCACTGGCTGATTTTGCACGGGCGTTACGTGTGCAAGGCGCGCAAGCCCGAATGCTGGCGCTGCGTCGTCGCGGATATCTGCGCCTTCAAACCGAAGACGCAGCCGCCCGCCGCTTAGCCCTTCTTTTCTTTTTCCAGCGAGTCGAGGCACGGGTCCGGCAATGTCGGCCGGCCCTGCAACGTGCGCGCGTCGACATGCGTCACGCGCTGGGTGTTGTCCGCCTCGCGATAGACGAAGACGTCGAGCAGACACGTATTGCCGCGAAAGCGCAGCACTTCGGCCGGGCCGTCGCGGCGCACGAAGCCCGCTTGGCCCAAACGCGCGCCGATCGCTTCGCGCGTCATACCCATCAAGCCGCGCACGCCCGCGACGGGGGCGACGGCGGCGATCTGGGGCGTTGCTTGCTGTTGGGGTGCGGCCGGTGCTGGGCTTTGCGCCGCGACCGGCGCAGGCGATGGTGTCGCGGGTGCGGCGGCGGGAACGGGTTCGCCCGCCCCGGCGCATGCCGCCAGGGTCAGGGCCATTCCCGCGATCGCCAACCGCTTCAAGCGATCAACCGCCGTCGTTGCCGGTATCCGCCTTGGCGAGACGGCTGGTATCGACCGAGACCTCGCCGGCGATCTGGCCGTTCTCCTCGATCTCGATGCGCGCGTAGCGGATCGTGCCGGTGACGCGCCCGCCCGCCCGGATGACCAGCTTCTCGCGCACGGTCAACGTGCCTTCGAACGTGCCGGCGATATCGGCGTTCTCGATCTCCGCCATGCCCTTGAAGACGCCGCTATCGGCGATTTCCATCGAGCGGCTGTCGCTGAGCGAGGCTTCGACCCGGCCTTCGACGACCAAGCGTTCGCAGGACGTGATCTGGCCGGAGAGAACGATCTCCTTGCCGACGATCAGCTTGCGGCCTTCGGCCTGTTCGTTGGCGCGCGACGCGGGGATCGCGGGGCGCGTGGCGACGGGGCTGACGGGCGAACGCGCCAGCGAGCCCGCGGCCGGCGCGGTCGGGCGCGGGAAGGGGCGCGAAGGAATGGCTTCGGCTTCGGGCTCGGCCGGCGAAGCGGGAGCGGAAGCCTGCGGCGGGGCGGCGGGCGTCTTCATTTCGTCACTCTCGTCCTTTTTGCGTCGAAACATGGTTCCGTTCCTTCCCCCCGCTTCCGGGGCTCATTCGCCGGATGCAGGAAGCCAGGATTCGACCAGATGCGCCGTCGCCGCCACCGCCAGTACCGGAACCGCCAGATTGACGACCGGGATCGCCGACAAAGCCGCGAAGGAAATTCCCGCGAGCCACGCTTGGCCGCGCCGGGATTTCCAAAATCGGCGCGCTTCGTGCGAATCGAGGCGCCGTGCGGCAAGCATGGTGACGTATTCGCGCGCCAGAAGAAAGCCGTTCGTCGCCAGGAAGATGACGAGATTGAGGCCGGGCACGAAGTAGAGCGGCAGCACGAGCAGATTGAGCACGATCGCCAGCGCCACGAGCTGCAGCGAGGAAAATATTTCGATCATCAGCGGACGGCGGCGCGGGCTTGGGGCGTCGGGGTAGTGGCGCGCTTGGACCGCGTCGGCGACCTCGTCCAGGAACAGGCCGACGAACGCGACGACGACCGCCGGGAACAGCACGAAGCTCAGCACCGCCAAGGCGAGCCCGCCCAGCGCATCGATCGTCCAGTCGAGCCACAGCGTCTCGAAGATCCGCGTATGGGCCACGACCCAGCCCATCGCCACCCAGATCGCGACGAAGCTTGCGATCGTCAGCACCAGGCTTTTGACCAGGGGGGCGCGTAAACGCGGATCGCCCAATTGGGCGAAAGCGAGGAACAGGGCGCGGAAGAGCGACATGCCGCCGGCGGATGACGAAGCCATGACCGGGGATATGGCGGTAACCCGGTTGGGGCGCAAGTGCCCGATAAGGCGCCATTTTTGGCCCGCCAATCGGTTCTTGTGCGCCGCCGCAACGGCCTATATGGTCCGGCGCAATTTTCCGCCCTCTCCGGAGTCGTTATGACGAGCACCAAGTACGACGTGCTGGGTATCGGCAATGCCATCGTCGATGTGATCGCGCGCTGCGAAGATCCGTTCCTGGCGGCCAATAATCTGGCCAAGGGCGCGATGACGCTGATCGACGAGGCGCGCGCCGGCGAACTTTACGCCGCGATGGGCCCGGGGCGCGAATGCTCGGGCGGCTCGGCGGGCAATACGATCGCCGGCCTCGCCAATCTGGGTGGCAAGGGTGCGTATATCGGCCGCGTGCGCGACGACCAGCTCGGCACGATTTTCCGTCACGACATCCGCGCGCAAGGGGTGGCGTTCGACTCCGCACCCGCGACGTCGGGTCCCTCGACCGCGCGCTGCCTGATTTTCGTGACCCCGGACGCGCAGCGCACGATGCAGACCTATCTGGGCGCTTGCGTCGATCTCGGCCCCGACCAGATCGACGAAGCGGTCGTGGCGGCCTCGGGCATCACCTACATGGAAGGCTATTTGTGGGATAAGCCGGCCGCCAAGGACGCGTTCCGCAAAGCGGCACAGCTTGCCCACAAGCACGGCCGCAAGGTTTCGCTGACGTTGTCGGATTCCTTCTGCGTCGATCGTCACCGCGCCGATTTCCGCGACCTCGCCGACAATCATTGCGACATCGTCTTCGCCAACGAGGCGGAGCTGCTGTCGCTTTACCAGGTGAAGTCGTTCGAAGAAGCTTTGCCCTTCGCGCGCGCCAAGAAGGATCGCATCTTCGCCGTCACGCGCTCCGAAAAGGGCTCGGTCGCGATCCAGGGCGACAAGGTCGTCGCCGTTCCCGCCGAGCCGGGCGTCAAGGTCGTCGACACCACCGGCGCGGGCGATCTTTACGCGTCCGGCTTCCTGCTGGGCCTGGCGCAAGGCCGCGATCTCGCGCAAGCGGCGCGTCTGGGCTCCATCTGCGCCGCCGAAATCATCTCGCACTACGGTGCACGTCCCGAAACTTCGTTGAAGGAATTGGCCGCGTCCAAAGGCGCGCTCTAAGACACATATGGAAATTCGTAACGTCGCGATCATCGCGCATGTCGACCACGGTAAAACCACCCTGGTCGATCAGCTTCTGAAACAATCCGGCACGTTCCGCGCCAACCAACAGGTGGCCGAACGCGCGATGGACTCCAACGACCTCGAGCGCGAACGCGGGATCACCATTCTCGCCAAATGCACCTCGGTCGTGTGGAAGAACGTGCGCATCAACATCGTCGACACGCCCGGCCACGCCGATTTCGGCGGCGAAGTCGAGCGCATCATGTCGATGGTCGACGGCGTTGTCGTGCTGGTGGACGCCGCCGAAGGCGCCATGCCGCAGACCAAGTTCGTGACCATGAAGGCGCTGGCGCGGGGCTTGCGCCCCATCGTCGTCATCAACAAGGTCGACCGTTCGGACGCGCGCGCCCACGAAGTGCACGACGAAGTGTTCGATCTGTTCGCGGCGTTGGACGCCAACGACGACCAGCTCGACTTCCCCACGCTGTTCGCGTCGGGCCGTTCGGGCTGGGCGGCGGAATCACTGGAAGCGCCGCGCGAGAATCTGGATCCGCTGTTCGACCTGATCCTGCGCCACGTGCCGCCGCCGGTCGCCGATACGACCGGCGCCTTCAAGATGCTGGCGACGACGCTGGAATACGATCCGTATGTCGGCCGCATTCTGACGGGCCGCATCCATACCGGCATCGCCAAAGTGAACATGGCCGTCAAAGCGATGACGCGCGACGGCAAGCTGATCGAAGACGGCCGTCTGACCAAGCTGTTCGCCTTCCGCGGCCTGGACCGCGTGCCGGTGGACAGCGCCGAAGCGGGCGACATCATCGCCATCGCGGGCCTGACGGGCCCCACCGTCGCCGACACGATCTGCGAGCCTTCGGTGACCGAACCGATCGCCGCGCAGCCGATCGATCCGCCGACGCTCGTCATGACCTTCTCGGTCAACGATTCGCCGCTGGCGGGCCGCGAAGGCACCAAGGTGACGAGCCGCATGATCCGCGACCGTCTGATGAACGAAGCCGAAGGCAACGTCGCCATCCGCGTGCGCGAAACCGAAACCGGCGAAGCCTACGAGGTCGCGGGCCGCGGCGAATTGCAGCTGGGCGTGCTGATCGAAACGATGCGCCGCGAAGGCTTCGAGCTTTCGGTCGGCCGTCCGCGCGTGCTGCTGAAGACCGGCGAGAACGGCGAAAAGCTGGAGCCGATCGAGGAAGTGCAGGTCGACGTCGACGAACAGCATTCGGGCATCGTCGTCGAAACGCTGGGCAAGCGCCGCGGCGAAATGACCGACATGCGCCCCTCGGGCGGCGGCAAGGTGCGTTTGACGTTCCTGGTCCCGTCGCGCGGCCTGATCGGCTATCACGGCCAGTTCCTGTCCGACACGCGCGGCACCGGGATCATGAACAAGATCTTCCACTCGTATCAGCCCTGGAAGGGGCCGATCGACGGCCGCCACACCGGCGTGCTGATCTCCAACGCCGACGGCGTCGCGGTCGCCTACGCGCTGTGGAACCTCGAAGATCGCGGGCCGATGATGATCACGTCGGGCGTGCCGGTCTATGAAGGCATGATCATCGGCGAGCACACGCGCGACAACGATCTCGAGGTCAACCCGCTGAAGGCGAAGAAGCTGACCAATGTCCGCGCCTCGGGCAAGGACGAGAACGTCGTGCTGCAGACGCCGAAGATTCTCAGCCTCGAACAGGCGATCGCCTATATCGCCGACGACGAGCTGGTCGAGGTGACGCCGAAATCGATCCGTCTGCGCAAGAAGCTGCTCGATCCCAATCTGCGCAAGCGGGCGGAGAAGACGGCGGAAGCCGGCTAACGCCGGCCGCCGCCTTCCAGCACGACGGTCGAGATCAATCGGACGACACTGCCGCTTTCGTCGCCAAGCGGCAGCAGCAGCCCGTCGTAGCGCCAATGGCGCAGATCGTAGTCGATGTCGTAGGTCAGGAAATACGGCCCGCGCGCCGCCGCGGCGGCCGCGAAAGTCGCGACCAGAACGTCGCGCACCGCCGGCAGCTTGTATTCGGACAAACGTTTGCCCGTCATGTCGTCGCCGAACACGGCGGCGATGTTGGATCCGTCGACGACGAAGCGCCAATCGCCGTCGGGCAGCGGCTCCACCAGCGTGACCCAGCCCAGCATCCAGGCGAAATCGACCGGATCGACATCGGCGCGGCAGGGCATTTCGCGTCCGGCCGCTTTCCCGCGCCAATACTCGTGAAATCGTTTTTGTCGCGCGTCGCGAATGATCGAAGGGTCGAATACCATACCCCGCGATGTTGCGCCCGCCGCCGCGTCGCGTCCACAGAACAAAATATGTCGCCGGCTAACTCTTTTTATGGTCTTCGAAATCGAGCGCCACGGCCAATCGTGTGACGCGGCCCGCCTCGCCGAACGGCAACAGCAGCGATTCGTAACGCCGGCGCCGCCCGTCGAGCGTCAGATCGCGCAAATGCGCGCGCGGCTGGGCCGCCGCCGCGACGTCGAGATAGGATTCGCGGATCATCGCGCGCGTTTCGGGTTCCGGATAGGCATCGAGCGATTTTCCGGTCATGTCGAAGCCGTAACGTTCGGCCTGCCAGGTGCCGTCGATCGCGTAGTGGAATTCGCAATCCGGCGGCACGCCTTTCACGTCGACCAGCGAAATCCAGCCCAGCGCCCATTTGACCGCGACGGGATCGAGCATGCGCGGCTGGGGCAATGTCCAAGCGCCGTCGATCTCGCGCGATAGACCGCGCCAATGATCAAACAGGCGGCGCAGCAGCGGACTCAGAAGTACCAGTTCTGCGGGCATCGAAAACCCGTGTTCCGTCGTCGAACGCGAGGGGTCGTCGTTCTTAACATCGTGTCCGGCGACATATCCACTCTCGCGAAGAATTATTTTCCTACTCTAGTAGGACGACTTATCAGCCTTCGGATGTTCTGCCCGGATTCGTCCGCCGCCGCGGACAAATCCGTCCGCCGAGCGGTCGATTTCGCGAACGCCGCGAAGGCTTGTATGATTCCGCGCTTCGATTCGACCGGCCGAACTTGACCCAATGACCGACTCCGTTTCCGACAAGACACCATGGTATGCCTCGCTCGCCGTCTATGCGCGTCCGCGTCTGCTTGCGGTGCTGTTCATGGGATTCTCGTCGGGCCTGCCGCTGCCGCTGACCTTCGGCACGCTCAGCTTCTGGCTGGCGGAATCGGGCGTCAGCCGCACGGCGATCGGCGCGTTCTCGCTGGTCGGCATGGCGTACACGATCAAGTTCCTGTGGGCGCCGGCGATCGATCGCTTGGGCCTTGGGCCGTGGACGCGAATGCTCGGCCGGCGGCGCGGCTGGGCGCTGGCGATCCAAATGGCGCTCGCCGGCGCGATTCTATTTTTAGGCTCGACCGATCCGCGCATCGATCCGGCGATGACGGCGCTCGCCGCCGTGATCGTCGCGGTGCTGTCGGCAAGCCAGGACATCGTGATCGACGCTTACCGTATCGAGCTTCTCAAGCCCGAAGAGCAAGGGGCGGGTGCCGCCGCCACGCAATTCGGGTATCGCTTCGGCATGATGGCGTCGTCGGCGGGGGCGCTTTACGCGGCGGAGTTCGGCGGCTGGTCCATCAGCTTCGCGATCATGGCGGCGCTGATGGGTGTGGGCGCGCTGACCGTGTTGTTCACGCGCGAGCCCGCGCAATCGGCGATCCAAGACGATAAGCCCCAAGGCTCGATCGTCGCGTGGTTCCAAAGCGCCGTCGTCGGACCCTTCGCGGATTTCGCCACGCGCCCGTCCTGGGTGCTGATCCTGGTCTTCGTCGTCGCGTATAAATTCGGCGACGCGCTGGCGGGCGTAATGGCCAACGCCTTCTACGTCTCGACCGGCTTCACGCGGCTCGAGGTCGCAAATATCTCCAAGATCTTCGGCGTGGCGGCCACACTCGCGGGCCTCGCCGCCGGCGGCGTAATCGTCCATCGGCGCGGCGTCTATCAAGCATTGCTCGTCTGCGGCGTGCTGCAAGCCATGTCGAATCTGATCTACTGCCTGCAAGCGATCGTCGGCCACGACGTGGCCTTGCTGGTCGTGACGATCGGCGTCGAAAACTTCACCGGCGGGATGGGCTCGGCGGCGTTCGTCGCCTATCTCTCGGGCTTGTGCAACGTCGCCTACACGGCCACGCAGTACGCGCTGCTGTCGGCCCTCGCTTCGGTCGGGCGGACGACACTCTCGGCGTGGGGCGGCTGGCTCGCCGCACAACTCGATTGGGTGTTGTTCTTCGCCGCGACGACGCTCGCGGCGTTGCCCGGCATCGTGCTGGTTCTGGTTTTGATGCGCCGGTTTCCCGATGCCGGAAAGCGATCACAGATAAGCGGATAACGCCTTCTCGACCGCATCCAGCGGTATCGCGTCCATCGTCTCGGCGCCGAAATCCTGCGCGCGGATCACGGTCAGACGTTTCGCGGCCGGGGCGAATTTCGCGGGATCGGTCGGGCCGAACAGCGACACGAGCCCCACATCGCCCGCCGCCAGCATATGCCCGCCGCCCGCGTCGTTCGCGACGGCGGCCTTGCAGCGTTGGGCAAGCGCGATGGTCAAGGCGGGCGAGGTTTCCATCCCGCGTGTCGTCGCATCTTGAATCGGCAGGATCGCATTCGGCACCGCGCGGCACGATGCTTCCCAGTCGGTCTCGTTGGGGCCGAGCTGGAACACCGGCACGATATTGCGCGCGGCAAGCCGTGCACCCAGTTCCACGAAGCGATCCAACGGCCAGCATTTCTCGCGATTGCCGGCACCGGGTGCGAGCACGACGTAAGCGTGCCCGTCGGGCAGCAGCGTGCGCGCATCGGCAAGGGCTTGCGCCGGCAAACGCAAAGGTGCCGTCGCGATATTTGGGTCGCCGCCCGCCGCTTCGATCAATTGCGACAGCTGCGCATCCATCGACCGCGGCTTGGCGGCGTCGCGCGGTTTGCCGTCCGACAGGTACCAACCGGCCGAGCCCGACACGAAGCGTTTATGCCGCACGCGGCGCACGGCCAGACTCGTCGAAAAACGGCGCTGCGTATCGATCACCAGATCGAAGTCGCGGCCGCCCAAAGGCCTTGTCAGCAAATCGCCCCAGGACGCGCCGAAACCGGCATTCTCGATCGTCTGGTCGATCAAGCCATCGACCAGCGGCTTCAGCGTGGTCGCGTAGACGCTGGGGCCTTTGCCGGCACACCACACGATTCGCGCGTCCGGCCAATTGGCGCGCAGACGCCGCGCGAAAGGCAGCTTCAGCAGCCCGTCGCCGACCAGATCGAGGCCGACATAAATCAGAATCGAGGAATAACCCGGCATTCTTGGGTGATTAGCACAAGCTGCGGCATTTTCGCGCGCGCCTCTGTCATACTCCCGACACCGGCGCGAATGGACTATGTTGCGACGCAGCATAGCGCGAGGAACCCGTATGTCGATCCGCAATCTCGACCATATGTTCGCCCCGAAAGCCGTGACGCTGATCGGCGCCTCGCCCAAGCCGGGCTCGGTCGGCAATGTGCTCGCGCGCAATCTGTTCGCCGGCGGGTTCCAAGGCCCGATCTTGCCGGTGAACCCGAAATACAAATCGATCGAGGGCGTCTACACCTATCCCGACGTGGCGTCGCTGCCGACGGCCCCCGATTTCGCGGTCGTGTGCACGCCGCCCAAGACCGTGCCCGGCGTGATCGGCGAATTGGCCGCGCGCGGATGCAAAGCGGCGGTGGTGCTGACGGCCGGGTTCGGCGAATTGCCGGGTGGCGAGGGCAAGGCGCTGGAACAGGCGATGCTCGACGCCGCCAAGCCCAATCTCATGCGCATTGTCGGACCCAACTGCTTGGGCGTGCTTGTACCCGGCGCAGGGCTCAACGCCACCTTCGCGCATTTGGCACCGCCCAAGGGCGATCTCGCCTTCGTCACCCAATCGGGCGCGATGGCGACCGCCGTGCTCGATTGGGCGCACCCGCGCAAGATCGGCTTCTCGCATATGGTCTCGCTCGGTTCGATGGCCGACGTCGATTTCGGCGACATGCTGGATTGGCTCGCCCTCGATGGGCGTACGCGCGCGATCCTGCTTTATGTCGAAGCGATCACCCATGCGCGCAAATTCATGTCGGCGGCGCGCGCCGCCGCGCGGTTGAAACCCGTGATCGTCATCAAGGCCGGGCGGCATATGGAAGCGGCGAAGGCCGCCGCCTCGCATACCGGCGCGCTGGCGGGCTCCGACGCGGTCTATGATGCGGCATTTCGGCGTGCGGGCATGCTGCGCGTTTACGACGTGGATGAACTCTTCGATGCGGTCGCCACCCTCGCCAATCCGCCCAAACATGCGGGCGACCGTTTGGCGATCCTCACCAATGGCGGCGGCTTGGGCGTACTCGCGACCGATACGCTGATGGACCAGGACGGGCATCTGGCCGATCTCGCCCCCGACACGATCGCCAAGCTCGATGCCGTGCTGCCGAAGACGTGGTCGCACGGCAATCCGGTCGACATCATCGGCGATGCGCCGCCCGAACGTTACGCCGCCTCGGTCGAAGCCTTGTTGCAAGACCGCAATCTCGACGCGCTGCTCGTCTTGAATTGCCCGACGGCGATCGCATCGTCGACCGATGCGGCCGACGCGACGATCAAAGCCGCGAAGGGGGCGCGTGTGCCCGTGCTGTCGGCGTGGCTTGGCGATACGCAAAGCGCCATCGACGCGCGCGGCAAATTCGCCGATGCGCGCATCCCGTCCTACGAGACGCCGGACAAGGCGGTGCGCGGCTTCATGCATCTCGTGCGCTATCGCCGCGCGCAGGAAAGCCTGATGGAAGTGCCCGAAGCCGCACCGGACAATCTTTGCCCCGATCCGGACGCGGCCAAGCGCACGGTCGCGGCCGCACTCGAATCGGGCCGCGAATGGCTGACCGATCCCGAAGTGCGCGCCGTGCTGGGCGGCTACGGCTTCGGCATGCCCAAGGCCGAAACGGTTGCCGATATCGAAGGTGCCGCGCAAGCCGCCGCCCGGATCGGCGGCCGCGTGGCGTTGAAGATCGTCTCGCCGCAAATCCTGCATAAATCCGATGTCGGCGGTGTGGCCCTCAATCTCGACGGGCCGGATGCGGTGCGCGTCGCCGCCGCCGCGATGATCGAACGCGTGCGCGCGAACAAGCCCGACGCGACGATCGCGGGATTCCTGGTGCAGGAGATGATCCGCCGCCCGCATGCGCATGAATTGATTCTGGGCGCGTCGGTCGACCGGCAATTCGGGCCCGTCTTGCTGTTCGGCCAAGGCGGCGTGGCGGTCGAAGTGCTGCGCGATACGGCGATGGCGCTGCCGCCGCTGAACGTGAAGCTCGCGCGCGACATGATCGCGGCGACGCGCGTGTCGCGCTTGCTGAAAGGTTATCGCGACCGCAAGCCCGCCGATCTCGCCGCCATCGAACGCGCCCTCGTGCGCTTGTCGCGGTTGATCTGCGAACTTGATGCGGTGGTCGAGTTCGACATCAATCCGCTGCTGGCCGACGAAGACGGCGCCATCGTGCTCGACGCGCGCATCCGCATCGCCAAGCCGGATGCCGCCCCCCACGGTGTGCGCCAAGGTGCGCGCCTGGCGATCGAGCCTTATCCCGCAGACCTCGCGCGCGACATCGTTTTGCCCACGGGCAAGACCGCGCATCTGCGCCCGATCCGCCCGGAAGACGCGCCCGGTATCGAAGCGATGATCGCGCGCATGACGCCGGAGGATCGTCGCATGCGCTTCTTCGCGACGATCGAAAAGCTGACGCGCGAACAACTCGCGCGCCTGACCCAGATCGATTACGACCGCGAGATGGGGCTGGTCTGCGAAGGCCCGGATGGAATCTGGGGCACGGTGCGATTGACCGCCGACCCCGATCGCGGCCGGGCCGAATACGCCATCGCCTTGCGCAGCGATCTGAAGGGCATGGGAATCGGCCTGTTCTTGATGCGAAAGATTCTCGACTACGCCAAGGCGCGCGGCATCGGCGTGATCTACGGCGAAATCCTGCGCGAGAACCGGCCGATGCTGGAAGTTTGCAAAAATCTGGGCTTCGCGGTGAAGGCGGACCCCGACGCGCCCGACGTCGTACACGCCGAAATCGCTTTGGCCGATTGGCCGGATATTGCCGCTGCGGCGCGGTAAAACTGCGGCCGAAGCAAGTCGCAATAATCCGTGGTGACCCCGGCGGGGGCGGGCTATATATCAGCCCCTAAACTCCGCCAACCACAGGGATTCGCCGGTGTTTTCGCTGCAGCCGTTGATGATTTCGGGTCGTGAAGTTCTGCCGCTGATCGAAGGCGGCAAAGGTGTCGCCGTATCGAATGGCGAAAGCTCGGGGTCTTGGGCGAAGGCCGGCGGCGTGGGCACGTTTTCGGGCGTCAACGCGGACCACACGGACGCGAACGGCAATGTCGTTCGCCAGATCTATCACGGCAAAACGCGGCGCGAGCGTCACGACGAATTGATCGCCTACGCGATCAAGGGTGCCGTGCATCAAGCGCGCGTGGCGCGCGAAATCGGCGGGCCGAAAGCGCGCATCCATATCAACATTCTGTGGGAGATGGGGGCGGCCGAGCCGATCCTCGAAGCCGTGCTCGAACAGGCCAAGGGCCTGATCGACGGTGTGACCTGCGGCGCGGGCATGCCCTATCGCATCGCCGAGATCTGCGCCAAGCACAACGTCTACTATTATCCGATCATCTCCTCCGCGCGCGCCTTCCGCGCGTTGTGGAAGCGCGCCTATCACAAATTCAGCACGCTGCTCGGCGGCGTGGTCTACGAAGATCCGTGGCTCGCCGGCGGGCATAACGGTCTGTCGAACGCCGAAGACCCGAAGAAGCCCGAGCCGCCGCTGCCGCGCGTGATCGAGCTGCGCCGCCAGATGAACGAATTCGGCCTCAACAACGTGCCGATCGTCATGGCGGGCGGCGTGTGGCGCCTCGACGAATGGAAGGATTTCATCGGCAATCCCGATGTCGGTCCTTGCGCCTTCCAATTCGGCACGCGGCCGCTGCTCACCAAGGAAAGCCCGATCTCCGACGCGTGGAAGCAGCGCCTGCTGACGCTGAAGCCCGGCGACGTGCTGCTGCATCGTTTCTCGCCGACCGGCTTCTATTCCTCGGCGGTCAAGAATCCGTTCCTGCTGGAACTCGAAGCGCGCTCGCAGCGCCAGATCGCCTATCAGACCCATGTGGTGGGCGAGCACGATATTCCCTTCCCGATCGGCGCGCGCGGGCGCACGGTCTATCTCGCCGCGCGCGACAAGCTGCATGCCGAAGATTGGGTGCGCCAAGGCTATACCGAAGCGTTGCGCACGCCCGATTCGACGCTGATTTTCGTGACGCCTGCGAAGGCCGCCGAAATCCTGAAGGATCAGGTCGATTGCATGGGGTGTCTCTCGGCCTGCGCGTTCTCGAACTGGGCGCAGAACGAGCAAGGCACCACCGGCCACAAGGCCGATCCGCGCAGCTTCTGCATCCAGAAGACGTTGCAGGACATCAGCCACGGCGCCGACGTCGAAAGCCAGCTGATGTTCGCGGGCCACAACGCCTATCGCTTCGCCAGCGACCCGTTCTACTCCAACGGCTATGTGCCGACGGTCAAGGAACTAGTCGAGCGTATCGCCTCCGGCCAGTAATCAGCGGGCGTCTTCCAGCATCATCGCGGCGGCTTTTTCGCCGATCATCAACGCGGGCGCGTTCGTATTGCCCGACGTGATCGTCGGCATGATCGACGCGTCGGCGACGCGCAAACCGTCGATCCCGCGCACGCGCAACCGCGCATCGACCACGGCGCCGGGATCGTTGTCGCCGCCCATTTTGCACGTCCCCACGGGATGGAAGATCGTCGTGCCGATGCGCCCCGCCGCTTCGGCCAACGCGGCCGTATCGACGATCTCCGGCCCCGGGCGGAATTCCTCGGGCTTGAATTTCTGCAACGCGGGCTGCGCCACGATGCGCCGCGTCAGCCGGATCGCTTCGGCTGCGACCAGTCTGTCTTCCTCGGCCGACAGGTAATTGGGTTTGATCGACGGTGCCGCGAAAGGATCCGCGGATTTCGCCATCACGCTGCCCCGGCTCGCCGGGCGCAAATGGCAGACCGACGCGGTGAAGGCGGGGAAGGGGTGCAACGGCTCGCCGAACTTGTCGAGCGTCAAAGGCTGCACGTGATATTCGAGATCGGCGGTGGCGCGCGCGGGATCGGATTTCGCGAAGGCGCCGAGCTGCGACGGCGCCATCGTCAACGGCCCGCGCCGGAACATCGCGTATTCCAGCCCCATGCCGATCTTGCCGAATAGGGAGTTGGCGCGCTCGTTCAGCGTCTTCACGCCGTGAACCTTATAAGCGCAGCGGATTTGCAGATGGTCCTGCAAATTGCTTCCCACGCCCGTCAGCGCGTGGCGCACATCCACACCGATGCCGCGCAGATGTTCGGGGGCGCCGATGCCGGACAATTGCAACAGATGCGGCGACCCGATGGCCCCGGCGGCGAGCACGATCTCGCGCGCCGACGCGCGCGCCGGTCTGTCGCCGTGACGGAAGGCGAGGCCCGTCGCACGCCGCCCGTCGAATTCGATCGCGGTGGCTTGCGCGTGCGTGACGATGCGCAAATTCGCGCGGCCCATCGCGGGACGCAGGAATCCTTTCGCCGCCGTCCAGCGCACGCCGCGATTTTGGTTCACCTGGAAATAGCCGCAGCCTTCATTGTCGCCGCGGTTGAAATCGTCGGTCTTGGGAATGCCGGCTTGCTCGGCCGCGTCGCGGAACGCGTCGAGGATGTCCCAGGACAGGCGCATCTCCTCCACGCGAAATTCGCCGCCGCGCCCATGATGCGCGTCGGCCCCGCGCGCATTGTCCTCCGCGCGGATGAAATGCGGCAGCACGTCGCCCCAGCCCCAGCCGGGATTGCCGAGCTGGCGCCAATGGTCGTAATCGGCGGCTTGGCCGCGCACATACAGCATGCCGTTGATCGCGGTGCAGCCGCCCAGCACCTTGCCGCGCGGATAGTTGAGCGCCCGGTTGCCCAGCCCCGCTTCGGCTTCGGTTTTGAAACACCAATCCACGCGCTTGTTGCCGTGGGTGTAGAGATAGCCGATCGGAATATGGATCCAGATGTAATCGTCCTGGCCGCCCGCTTCGAGCAGCAGAACGCGATTTTTGGGATCGGCCGACAAACGGTTGGCGAGCACGCAACCCGCCGAGCCCGCCCCCACGACGATGTAATCGTAGGTCCCGAAATCTTCGGCGGTCATGGCGTATCCCCGGTTCGCGCGCAATTCGGATGCGGTTCCATTTTTCAGCCGCTAATCTAGCGCGTCCAGCCGGGGAGCATGCAATGCCGATCGTCAACCGTATCGCCGCCTTCCACGACGAAATGCGCGCCTGGCGCCGGGATCTGCACGCCAATCCCGAAATCGCGTTTCAGGAAAACCGCACCTCGCAGGTCGTGGCGGACAAGCTGGCGAGTTTCGGCCTCGCCGTCCATCGCGGTCTCGCCAAAACCGGCGTGGTCGGCACGCTGAAAGCGGGCAACTCGTCGCGCGCGATCGGCCTGCGCGCGGATATGGACGCGCTGCCGATGCCCGAGGCGAACGAGTTCGGCCATCGCTCGCTGAACGCGGGCCGGATGCACGCCTGCGGCCATGACGGCCATACGACGATGCTGCTGGGGGCGGCGAAGTATCTTGCCGAAACCAAGAATTTCGACGGCACGATCCATTTCATCTTCCAGCCGGCGGAGGAAAACGAAGCCGGCGGGCGCGTGATGGTCGAGGAAGGTCTGTTCGAGAAATTCCCGGTCGAAGCGGTCTACGGGCTGCATAATTGGCCGCAGCTCGAGGTCGGCAAATTCTCGGTCCGGCCCGGGCCGATGATGGCCTCGGCCGACAATTTCGAAATCCTGGTGCGCGGCATGGGCACGCACGGCGCCATGCCCCATCGCGGCGTCGACCCCGTCACCTGCGCCTGCCAGATCGTGTCGGCGCTGCAAACCATCGTCAGCCGCGAGACCAACCCCCTCGACGCCGCCGTGATCTCGGTCACGCAGATCCATGCGGGCGACGCCTATAACGTTATCCCCAACGAATGCGTGCTGCGCGGCACGACGCGGGCGTTCGAGCCCAAGGTCCGCGATTCGCTGGAGCCCGCGATGCGCCGGGTGGCGGCCGGCATCGCCGCCGCGATGGGCTGCGAAGCGACGCTTGATTACCGCCGGAAGTACCCGCCGCTGGTCAACGACGCGACGCATGTCGAGGTTGCGGCCGGGGCCATGGCCGAGGTCGTGGGGGCGGAAAACGTCGCGACCGACGGCGCGGCGACCATGGGGGCGGAGGATTTCGCCTATATGTTGGAAGCCCGGCCCGGGGCCTATGTCTTTATGGGCAATGGACAATCCGCCTCACTCCACAATCCGCGCTACGACTTCAACGACGAGGCGCTGCCGGTGGGGGCGTCGTATTGGGCAAGGCTGGTCGAGCGAGTCCTGGCCCGCGCCGCCTAATCCGCCGGACTCGACGAAAAACCGCGTCCGCGCATACAATCGCGTCGATATGCCGCGCCTTGGAGTCCGGATTTCCGCTGTTTTGATGCTGCTCGCCGCGCCCGCCGGGGCGGCAGAAAAGCAGGCCGCCGTGCCGTCGATGCGCGGCAAGGTCGAGGCGGTCGCCGCGCGCTGCGAAGCCCCGGCCGATCTGTTGGCGCTGAAGGCGCCCATGCCCCAGGTCGCGCAACGCCTGGCGGAAGGCAAGCAACTCACCATCGTGGCGCTTGGCTCGTCCTCGACCGAGGGCATCGGTGCGACCACGCCCGCCCATGCCTATCCCGCCCGGCTCGAAACCGAGCTGCACGCGCTGTTGCCGCATATGGAAATCACGGTGCTGAACAAGGGCATCAGCGGCGAGGATGCGGACCAGATGATGGCGCGCTTCGAGCGCGACGTGCTCGCGCCGGAGCCCGATCTCGTGATCTGGCAGGCGGGCGTCAACGCGGCAATCAAGGGCCTGCCGCTATCGGGCGTCACCGAGAAGATGAGCCGCGGCATCGAGCTGGCGCGCGCGCGCGGCATCGACGTGATGCTGATGGGCCCGCAAAACGCGCCGCGCTACGTGAACGCGCCGCACCGGCGCGAATACACCGAAGCGTTGACCGAGCTCGCGCGCAAATATCACGCGCCGATCTTTCCGCGTTTTCGCGTGATGACGCATTGGATGGCGTCGGGCGCGTTCAAGCAGGACGAGCTGATCCGCGAGGACGGCCTGCATATGACCGACGCGGCCTATTATTGCCTCGCCCGTTTGCTCGCGCGCGCCATCGCCAACGAACCGCGCGCGCGCGCCGTCGCGGGCGAAACGCAAGCGCCCGCGACGTCTTCGCGCTGAGCGTTACGCCAGGAAGCGCGTCAGGTTGGCGTTGATCTGGCGATCCAACTCGTTGTCGATATCGCGCATCATCTCGAAGGTCAGGTCGTACCAGACGCGCTCGCGGTCATTCAGCGAGATGTTCTCCAGCACCGAGCGCTGGCGCACGGCGATCGCCGCCGCGATACCGTCGCGATAATTGGCGCGTTGCTGGCGCACTTCGACGGCCACTTCGATACGCCCGTCATATTGCTGCGCCACTTCGTTGGTGAAGGTCGCGCGAATGCCGGTGGGCTTGGGCAGATTGGTTTCGGTCACGCGCGCATCCATGATGACGAAGCGCACGAAACGCTCGCCCGTCCCCGACACGGCGACGCGCTCCGACGCCCAGCGCCGCAAGGCCGATTCCGGCGTTTGCGCGAACAGATGCTCGACATTCGGGGGCGCGAAAGGCGGCTGGTATTCCATCGCCACTTCCAGGCGCGTCGCGTCGAAGCGGAACGTGCCGCGCGGGGCGAAGCTGATGGGCGGGAAGCTGGGCAGCGGCGGCGCATCGGCGCAGGCCGTGACAAGGAACGGCGACGCCAGCAGCGGCAGGGCGGCGGCTTTTTTCAGGAAAATACGGCGGTCCGGTTTCATGGGAAAATCTCCGAACTTGTGTTTGTGGGCGTAAGCCTCGCCCGGAATCATGGCGAAATCAGGACTCTGCGTAGACGGCGTCGAGATCCGAGAAGGCGTGCGTGGTGTTGCAGAATTCGCAGGTGAGGCGCACCGCTCCGTCGGGATCCCGCAAAGTTTCCACCTCTTCGCGCGAGATGGCCCGTAGCGCGCCGCGCATGCGTTCGGGGCTGCACCGACATTGATGGGTCAACACCAGCGGGCGATAGATCGCGACCCCTTCGGCGAGATACAGCCGGTCGATCAGCTTCCAGGGCGGCAATTCGGGATCGACGAGTTCCGCTTGCGTGGACGATCCCATCAGGATCATCGCGCGCCGCCAGCCTTCTTCCTCGGCCTCGCGCTTGGCGGCGTCGATCGCCCTGTCCTGACCTTCGGACGAGCCTTGCGCATCTTCGGGCGGCAGGCGCTGGATCATCATCGCACCCGCGCGCCAATTCAGCACCGCGCCGTCGCCGGGCTTCGGCGTGGCGGCGACCGCGACCTTGATCCCGGCTTCGAACTGCTCCGACTGGCGGAAATAATGATGCGCGCATTCGGCCAAGGTCGTGCCGTCGAGCTCGACGATGCCTTGATAGCGTTCGGCCGCGTCGCCCTGATCGACCGTGAAGGCAAGATACCCCGCGCCGAACAGCTTGGGCACCGAATGCGGGCCCGGCCCCAACGCGGCGACGGCATCTTTATCGAATTGCGCGTAGCCGCGCAGATGTCCGGCCGAGGTCACGTCGGCAACAAGCATGCGCACCGGCCCGTCGCCCTTGGTTTGCAGCGTGAACACGCCGTCGAATTTCAGCGTCGCGGCGAGCAACGCCGAAATCGCCAAGGCTTCGGCCAGCGCTTCGCCGACCGCGCGCGGATAGGCATGCCGGTGCAGGATCGTGTCCAACGCGGCGCCCAAACGCACCGCCCGGCCGCGCAGGGCCGAGGACTCGATCTGAAACGGCAGGACGACGTCGTCTTCGGGAATACCGGCCCGGTTCACGCCAAGCCCCAAATCACGCCATGCACCAGGCGAGGATGCCTTTTTGCGCGTGGAGGCGATTTTCCGCCTCGTCCCACACGGCCGATTGCGGCCCGTCGATCACGCCTTCGGTCACTTCCTCGCCGCGATGGGCGGGCAGGCAATGCAGGAACATCGCATCCGGCTTAGCGAGGCCCATCAAGCGTTCGTCCACGCGATAGGGGACGAGCATGTTGTGGCGCTTCTCGCGGTTCTCGCGCTCGCGCGCGTTGCCTTCCTGATCCATCGACACCCAGGTATCGGTGACGACGGCATCGGCCCCGCGCACGGCGGCTTCGGGATCGGTCAGAAGCTGAATGCGCGCGCCTTCCCGTTTCGCCCACGCCAGCACATCGGTCGACGGGCGCAAGGGTTCGGGGCAGGCGAGGCGCAGTTCGAACGCGAAACGCTGCGCCGCGTGAATCCAAGACGCCGCGACGTTGTTGCCGTCGCCCGTCCACGCGACGACCTTGCCGGCGATATTGCCCTTCGCTTCTTCGAAGGTCATCACGTCGGCCATCACCTGGCAGGGATGCGAACGCTCGGTCAGGCCGTTGATCACGGGCACCGAGGCGTGACGGACCATTTCGTCGAGATGCGCGGTCTTGTTGGTGCGCAGCATGATCGCGTCGCAATAGCGCGACAACACGCGCGCCGTGTCGGCGATCGTCTCGCCGCGGCCGAGCTGCGTGTCGTGATGCGTCAGGATCACCGCCTCGCCGCCGAGCTGACGGATACCCACTTCGAACGAGACCCGCGTGCGCGTCGACGGCTTCTCGAACACCATCGCCAGCGTCTTGCCGGCGAGCGGACGTTCCGGATTGCCGGCGATGCGCTGGGCCTTGTACTTGGCGCCGAGATCGAGGATCGAGCGCAACGTGCCCGATTCCAACGCGTCGAGATCCAGGAAATGCTTGGGAGTCTTGGCCATCGTGGAAATCCTCAACCGGCTTTGCGCGCGGGCAGTTCGGCGCGCAACGCCGCACAACCTTTATCGATCGCGTCGATCGCTTCGCTGACATGCTTGGCTTCCGCGATCAGCGGCGCCAGCACGCGCACGACATTGTCGCCCGCCGCGACGGTCAGCAGACCTTCCTTGCGCAGCGCCTTCACCACATCGGTATTCGGCACTTTGCATTTGAGGCCGAGCAGCAGGCCAAGCCCGCGCGCATCCTCGAAAATATCGGGATGGCGCTGCACGAGGCCGTGCAGCTGCTGCTTCATATGCGAAGCGAGTTTTTCGACGTGATCGAAGAAGCCGGGTTCGAGCATCACATCGAGCACGGCGTTACCCGCGGCCGTGGCGAGCGGATTGCCGCCATAGGTCGAGCCATGCGTGCCCGCGACCATGCCGACCGCCGCCTTGGCGGTGGCAAGGCATGCACCCACGGGGAAGCCGTTGCCCAGCGCCTTCGCGACCGTCATCACGTCGGGCGCCACACCGGTCCATTCATAGGCGAACAGCTTGCCCGAACGGCCCATGCCGGTTTGGATTTCGTCGAAGAACAGCAGCAAACCGTGCTTGTCGCAAAGATCGCGCAAGCCTTGCAGGAATTCGTTCGGCACGACGCGCACGCCGCCTTCGCCCTGCACCGGCTCGATCAGAATGCCGGCGGTTTCGGGGCCGATCGCCGCTTCGACGAGCTTAAGATCGCCGAACGCGACTTGATCGAAGCCCGGCACGACGGGGCCGAAGCCTTCGAGATATTTCTTCTGCCCGCCCGCCGCCAACGTGGCGAGCGTGCGGCCATGGAAGGCGCCTTCGAAGGTGATGATGCGATAGCGTTCCGGGTGGCCGTGATGCGCGTGATATTTGCGCACGACCTTGATGCCGCATTCGTTCGCCTCGGCGCCGGAATTGCCGAAGAACACCGTGTCGGCGAAAGTCGCGGCGACCAGGCGCTCGGCGAGTTTTTCCTGCTGCGCGATCGGGAAAACGTTCGACGTGTGCCAAACCTTGTTCATCTGCGCCGTCACCTCTTTGATGAGGTGCGGATGCGCATGACCCAAGGCCGTGACCGCGATGCCGCAGGTGAAGTCCAAGTAACGTCGGCCGTCGGTTCCCCACAGATACGGGCCTTCGCCGCGCTCGAAGCCGATTTCGGCGCGCGCATAGGTCGGCATCACGGCGGGAAAAGCGGCGGTCACAACGGAACTCCTTCCTCCATAACGGATTATCGGTGCGGGAATGGCTGAAAGCACCGGAAACACCCAGTATCCAAGGGGGTGCCGGGCTTGTCAAATACGGCGGACTCGGAAAATCGCCGGATATTTGTTCCAGGACAACGCGTTAAGTCTATTTTTGGGCAATCGATGCAGTCGATGAATACCCTGACTGTGTCAGGCGCGTGGTTTGTATCCGCGCGCGAGAATTAGCCGGAGCAGCCGCTTAAACGCGGTTTATAGATACCGCCCGTCCTCGGCGATGACCTGAAACCCGACCAGCAAATGGGTGATTTCGCCGTTCTCGGCCATCGGCAGGATGGTACGCCACATTTGGGTTTTGCCGTCGCGCTCGGCGTATTGGGCCAGCGGATGGTGCAGGAAAAGCGGCCGGCGCCGGGCGACCGCGTCGCGATAGCCGGCTTCCCATAGCCGGGCGACCGGCTCGGCGATTTCGGACAATTTCAGGCCCGAATACTCGCGGCGCATCTGCACGTTGGTGCTGGCCCCGTAGATGACGAAGCGGAAATCGCCGCCGGGCAGCACCTCGACCAGATGCAGCCGGCCGATCCAGGGCATGAAATCTTCGACGACGAAGGCCGCGCGCGACGGGAACGCCGCAGCGCCCTTTTTCGCGACCCACAACGCATGCAGGTCGCGCAGCCATTGCGGCAATTCGTCGAGTGTGGCCGCGCGCATCACGCGCGCAGCTTGTACCCGCGCGCGAACATCCGCCAGCACAACAATGCCAGCGCCGCGTTCACGCCGAGCATGACGGCGGCCCCCAGCAGCGGGTTCGTGTCGGTATGGCCGATGAAGCCGTAGCGGAACCCGTCGATCATGTAGAAAAACGGGTTGAAATGCGCGGCTATGCGCCACGCCTCGGGCAGGCGGTCGATCGTGTAGAACGTGCCCGACAGGAACGAAAGCGGTGTGACGATGAAATTCGTCACCGCCGCGATATGGTCGAATTTCTCCGACCACACGCCGCCCGCGATACCCAGCAGGGCCAGCATCGTCGACGCCATCAGCCCGTGAAACACGATCCAGAACGGCGACGACACATGGATCGTCACTAACGGGATCAGGCAGATCGCGACCACGCCGCCGACCACCATGCCGCGCACGATGCCGCCGGCCGCGAAGCCGACGACCAATTCGATCGGCGACAAGGGCGGCATCAGCGTGTCGACGATATTGCCTTGGACCTTCGAAATGATGATCGACGAGCTGGTATTCGCGAAGGCGTTTTGCGCCATCGCCATGATGATCAGGCCCGGCACCAGAAATTCGACGAAGGGCACGCCGCCCTTTTCCTGAACCGCCCCGCCCAAGGCGAGCGCGAACACCGCCAGGAACAGCAGCGTGGTGATCACGGGCGCCCAGATCGTCTGGGTATGCACCTTGATGAAGCGGCGGATCTCGCGCCAGGCGAGCGTTTTCAGGCCCAGCCAATTGACGGCGCCATAGGCGCGGGGGGCGGGCGGAATGGGGCGAGGTTCGGTCATCGGGGCGCGGAAAATAGGCCGGGACGCGAGGCGCGCGCTACCCCTCTTCCGATCCGTAAAGCCCTAATTCAAACAGAGTTTCAAAAATTGATACTTGAATTGCGCATATTTGCGCATATATTGCCATCATGAGCAGGTTCGTCTCCATCGCAGAGGCTGCCAAAGCCCTTGGCGTCTCGCCGCAGACGCTTCGTCGCTGGGAACGCGAAGGCAAGGCCGTACCGACGGAGAAGACGGCCGGCGGTCGTCGTCGTTACGATCTAGCGAAGCTGCGTCCCGATCTTTTTCGGGCGGAGGCCGTCGCCGATCGCAAGACTGTCGCTTACGCGCGCGTCTCATCACTCGACCAGAAAGAGGATCTTGAAAGGCAAAAGAAAGTCCTCGAGATGTATTGCGCGGCAGCAGGTTGGACTTACGAAATTGTCGCCGATCTCGGCTCGGGCATGAACTATCGAAAGAGGGGGCTGAAGCGACTCATCGACGGCATTCTCGACGAGAGCGTCGGGCGTCTCGTCTTGACGCACAAAGATCGTCTGCTGCGTTTTGGCGCTGAGCTTATCTTCGCGCTGTGCGAAGCGCGGAACATTGAAGTCGTTATCTTGAATCGAGGCGAGGACGCAACTTTCGAGGAAGATCTCGCGAAAGACGTCTTGGAGATCATTACCGTCTTCAGCGCGAGGCTCTACGGCAGCCGTTCGCGTAAGAACAAGTTGATCATCGATGGCATCAAGAAAGTCGTCGAGGAGGCTTGATGCTGATCGCTCATCGTATCGCACTCGATCCGACGAACAAGCAACGGACCTATTTTGCCAAAGGAGCTGGCACGGCTCGCTTCGCCTATAACTGGTCGCTTGGCGAATGGCGGCGCATGTATGAGGCGCGCAAATCCGACCCGAGTTCGCCGCAGCCGACGGACGCACTGCTGCGCCGGCGGCTCAACGAAGTGAAACGCGCCACGTTTCCATGGATGTTCGACGTCACCAAATGTGCCGCCCAGGAGGCGATTATTGACCTCGGTACGGCGTTTCGGTCGTTCTTCGAGAAACGTGGGCACTATCCGCGGTTCAAGAAAAAAGGCGTCAGCGACAGCTTCTGTGCTGCGAACGAGGTTGGGACGTTCCGCATCGACGGCAAGCGGATAAAGCTCCCTGTCATCGGCTGGGTGCGTACGCGCGAGACTCCGCGCTTCGAAGGTGTCGCCAAACGCGTTACCGTCTCGAGAACGGCGGACCGATGGTTCGCTTCGATCCTGTTCGAGGCGCCGGACGTGCCCGCGATAGTCCAACCGATCGCGGCTATTGGCCTCGATCTAGGCGTGACGAATCTTGCAGCGTTGAGTGACGGGACCAAAATCGAGGGGCCGAAACCGCACAAAAATCTACTCGGCCATCTCCGGCGGGCGAACAAAGCCTTGGCACGCAAGAAACGTGGTTCGTGCAACGCGCTCAAGGCGAAGCGGCGTCTCGCGCGTTTACACGCGCGGATCGGGAATATCCGGAAGGATGCGCTACACAAGCTCACGACGCGACTTGTCGCGACGTATCGACGCATCGGAATCGAGGATTTGAACGTGCGCGGCATGACTCGCAACCGGTATCTTGCCAGGTCGATCATGGACGCGTCATTCTTCGAGTTTCGGAGGCAGCTCGAGTACAAGGCACGCCTGCGCGGTGCGACGATCGTCGTCGCCGCCAGATTTTACCCTTCGAGCAAGACCTGTTCTTGCTGCGGCTCGGTGAAAGCCGAACTGGAACTCTCGCAACGCGTCTATAGCTGCGAGAGCTGCGGATACGAAGCGAACCGGGACGTCAATGCGGCCCGGAATTTGGAGAAACTGGCCGCGAGCTTCGCGGTGACAGCCTGTGGAGAGGATCGCTCTGGCGCACGGCGCAAGCCGCGCGTGAAACGAGCCTCGATGAAGCAGGAATCGGACAACAGACATGCCGCATGAAAAAAATGCGTAAGTTTGTATAGGTTCCGGAGAGCGGTCTGCCATGCGCAAAATCCCCAAACCACCGACGCAAGAACGCCTGGAGAAAGGCGCGCTTGCCTATCTCGAGCGCTACGCTGCCAGCCGCGAAGGCGTGCGCCGTGTGTTGATGCGCAAAGTCGAACGCGCGGCGCGCGCGGGCATCGTCGAGCGCGACGCGGGCGCGGCGGCGGTCGAAAAAGTGCTTGAAAAGCTCGCCGCCAAAGGCCTGCTCAACGACAAGCTCTACGCCGAAGCTTTGGCCGCAAGCCTCGCAAGACGCGGCCTCGCGCGCGGGCGCATCGCCCAGCGGCTGCAAATCAAAGGCGTCGGCCGGGACGAAATCGGCCACGCCCTCGATGCCGTGGACGAAACAGGCGACACCGATCGCGCGCGCGCGATCCGCTGGGCGAAGAAGAAGCGCTTGGGCGCCTATGGCGATCCGGCCAAGCGCGAAGCGCGCCGCATGCGCGATATCGCGGCCCTGGCGCGCGCCGGGTTCGAGCCCGAACTTGCGCGCCGCATCGTCGACGCGAATTTGGAAACGCTGGGGGATCCATGATGTCGAAGCGGATCGGCCGATATGCCGGCTTTTGGCATTGCAAATTAGGCGATCGCGAAGGCACCAAGTACGGAATCAAACGGTTCCGTCACCGAAACGCCCAATTCGCGAAGTCATGCGATTTGGAAAGGCGCACGCCATTGCATGCGAAACGGCCGGTGCGGTGACCGACGAAAAACCAACGCGCCAAGTGTCGCCTTTCGAATCCGGACTTGCCGCGCATCAAGCGGGGCTGCTCGAGGCGGCGGCGGCGCATTATATGCGTGCCGTCTCGGACGGCGATCATGTCGCGGACGCGTTGAACAATCTCGCGTCTCTTGCCGTCGCCCGCGGACGCAACGACGAAGCGGCGGCGTTTCTAGACCGCGCGCTGACGATTTTTCCGCGTTCGACGTTTCTGTTGCGCAATCGCGCCAATGCGGCATTGGCGTTGGGTCGGCCCGAAGACGCTTTGCGTATTCTGACCGACGCGCTGGCGATCGACCCCGGCGACGCGGACCTGGCCTTTCAAGCTGGAAACACCGCTTTGCAGCTCGGCAAAGGCGACGAAGCGCACGGGTATTTCGCGCGCGCCGCGACGCTTCGCCCGGGACATTTCGACGCCCAACTCAATCTCGGCGGCACGCATTTTCTCGCCGGGCGTTTGGACGCCGCCCAAACTTGTTTCGAGCGTGCGCTCGCGATCGATCCGGCGGCACGCAGCGCCATCGAAAATCTTGCCACCATTAAAATCGAGATGGGGCGCGCTGCGCGCCGGGCCGGCGACGCCGTCGCCGCGGAAACGGCATTCCGCGCGGCGTTGGCGGCGCATCCCGACAGTTTCGACGCGAAGTTCGAGTTGGCGAATCTTCTGACGGAAGCAGGTTATTCCGAACACGGGGCCGTCCTCTATGAAGAAGCGTTGCGCTTGCGGCCCGATCACGCCGACCTTCACAGCAATCTCGGCCACGCCTATTGCCAGCTGCGGCGCTACGACGCGGCCGTCGCCCATTGCCGTCGCGCGATCGAACTCGGCCCGCAGCGCGAAGAGCCGCATATCAATCTCGGAGCGGCGCTGCACGGCGTCGGCGACACCGACGCGGCTTTGCGAAGCTTCGACGTCGCGCTGAAGATCAATCCGCGATCCGCCGCCGCGCATACGTCCAAAGGGAACGCGCTGTTCGCGCTCGGCCGCTTCGACGAGGCGGCGACGTGCAACGAGAACGCGATCGATGCGGATCCGGAATACGCCTTGGCGCACGTCAATCTCGGCGTCATCCGGATGTTGCGCGGCGACTACGAAGGTGGTTGGCCGGAATATGATTGGCGCTGGCGGACGCTGCGTCTGCAGCGCAAGGTCGGCGTCGGCGCCTTGCGCCCACGCCCGCCCGCGAATCTGCGGGATGCGGCCGCCCGATCCGTGTTGGTGACGTGCGAGCAGGGGCTCGGGGACTCGATACAATTTGTCCGCTACATCCGGGACCTTGCGGCGACCGGCGCACGGGTCACGTTGCTGGTGCAGAAGGCTTTGGTCTCGCTGTTCGAGCAGATCGAAGGCGTGGAGCTGTTGACGGCGGAACTCGCGAACGCCGAACGGTTCGACTATGTCGTCTCCATCTTCGATCTCGGCCGCATGTTCTGGAAAGGGATCGACGCCGTGCCCGCGCGCGACGGCTATTTGCGCGCCGACCCGGTTTTCGTCGCGAAGTGGTCGCGCATTCTGGGCCCGAAAATTCGGCCGCGCGTCGGTCTCGTCTGGTCGGGAAGCACCGACCATCCCGACGACGCCAATCGCAGCCATCGCTTGGCGACGTTGACGACGGTGTTGTCCGACGGCATCGATTATATCTCGTTACAGAAGGAAGTGCGCGAGGTCGATCGGGCATTTCTCGGCCAAGCATTGAACATCCGCGACTTCGCCGCCAAAATCGACGATTTCGCGGATACGGCCGCATTGTGCGAACTGGTCGATCTCGTCGTTACCGTCGATACCAGCGTCGCGCATCTCGCCGGCGCCCTCGGCCGTCCGGCGCGGCTTATCCTGCCGATTGTTCCGGATTGGCGCTGGTCGATGACGGGCGAAACGACGCATTGGTACGGATCCGTCCGCCTGTTGCGCCAGACGCGACATCGCGATTGGCGGGACGTTTACGATCGTATCGCGGCATTATTGAGCGCGGTCGCGCGGGGCGCGCCGATCGATCAATTTACCATTCCAAATGGATGACAATGTCGTAGGCGCCGGGATTGCCGGAACTCTCGATCCTGGCGTGGGCTGCTGCGAGTGCTTCGTACGCCGCGCGCATCTCCGGTCGCCAGCGCACGCCGGGAAGCGCCGCGTCGCGTGCCACGACCGCCATCGCATCCGGGTCGTTGCGCAGGCCCGCCGCGTAGGCGGACAGAACGATCGTTTCCGGTAGATGCGGAACCGAGCGGCGGATTTCGGCGAGAATAGCGTCGATTTCCGCCGCGTGCGTCCGATGTAGACGCGCATTCAATAGATACTGCAGTCGTCCGTAGCCGAGATTGAAGTTGTTTGGCGCGTAGCGGCGCGACAACGCGTAGATCGTCGCATTGTCGGGACCCGTCGCCAGCGGATCTGCGAGACGGGACACGCGATCGTTGGGATAGTCCGAATAGCGGCGGTCGATTGCCGTCGCCCAAGACATATAGGTAACGAACAGCGTCTGGCCGATGAACGGATCCCAGGGCGCCAGACGGTTGGCGCGCGCATGAGCCGCGTAGGCGCTGTCCGGCGCGGGATGGCGCATCATCACCATACGCCGCAGATCGTAATACGCCATGAAATTAAAGACCGAGATAGCGAAGAAGACCGCTGCGCCACAGCCCGCCACCCACCGCGCGACCGCGAATCCAGGTCCTGCGGCGACGCACGCGTTCGGCTCGGTCCGCGCGGTCAATCCTGCGACGGCGAGGGCGGCGAGAACGAGGGTCGCGGGATTCTGAAACGGAAAACCGACGAGGCTCGCCAGAGCCCCGGCCGCGAGTGACACCAACGCCGGCCCACGCCATGCCGACCGCTTCGCGACGAACGCCGCAGCCGCCAATGCGGCGGCCGCGAAAAGCGCGACGATCGCCGGCGCGCCATAGTCGACCACCGCCTGCAAAAAATCGTTGTGCGCAGCGCCGATCAGGACGCGGCGTAGAATTAAATAATGTTCGGGCAGATTGGCGAGGTGGCGTTCCTGATAGAGCGGATAAAGCGCGCCGAACGATCCCGCGCCGCCGCCCCACGGAAAGGTGTCGCGCGCGATCGCCAAGGTGTTGAGGAAGATCTCGCCGCGTTCGCCCAGCGAGCGCGTGAACGACGCCAAACCGCGCAACGACGCCGCCCACGCGACCGCCGTCAACGCCGCGATGCCAACGGCGACTCCGACCTTGCCCAAGCGCAACAACGCGAACGGGACCGCTAGAACGCCCAACCCACCGAGTACCAGGATCGGCACTTTGCTCGGCGTGTCGACGATCGCGAACCACAGCGCGATGCAAAACAATCCCCACAGCGCGAACCCGCCCACGCTTCGACCGCGACGCAAGGCAAAACCCGCGATCCACGGTAGCACCATCGCCATCATCTCGACGACGAAATTGGGATTGCCAAATCCGCCGATCGTGATCGCCGTCGGCGGAAAATAGTTCAGCAGCAACGTCTGCAACACAGCGCCGGCGATGCCGATCAAGATCGGGGTTTCCCGGCCCGCTTCGAAGACCAGGCGCAAACTCCAAATCAAGCCGCCGACGAAAGCGGCCTTGACCACGAAGGCCGCGCCGACGTGCGGCACCGGCGACCAGAAGAGGGAAATCGCCGCGTATCCGATTAACATCCAGAGAGGTAAATCCGCGCGCGAGATCCCCGCGCCCCTCGATCGGCTCGATGCGGCGAGCGCGGCGATCAGAAGCAATGCCGCGCCGCTCCATTGGACGACGTTGAGATCGAAAGTTTGATGCGTGTGCCCGCCGACCGCGACGAACGCCGCCAGTGCCAACGCGACATCGACGGCCGGGCGCGCCTTCATCACAGCGCCGCGATCGCTTGGACGAAACCGGCCATGGGAACGTGGAGACTGACCAGCGCGTCGGGCACCGGATCGAGCCCGAGCCCGCCGGAAGCGCGGCGATAGCGGATCGTCAGCGCGTCGGACTGGCGCAAAGCCGTCATCAGAAAGGTTTCGGGGAAGAAGCGCGCGACGCATCCGGCCGGCGCGCATTCGAGGATCGCCGCCGCCGCCTCGACGGCGGTCGACGTGCGCAGCAGCACGCCCGGCGCGATGTCGATGCCGATCGGCACCGCGATCGAAATCAACACGCCGCGCCGCTCGCCGTTGACGGCGACCTGGACGATCATCGTCGCCGCGCCGCTCGGCTCTTCCACGGCGGTTTCCGCGCGGCACACCTCCGCTTCGCATGTCACGCGCCACGCGCCGAACACGGCGCGATCGATCGCGGGACGGCTCGTCTCGCGCACGGCGATCGCGCGAAGCTCGTCGGTGTAGATGCCGTCGCTTGCGTAGGACCAAGCGAAACCAAGACCGCCGAGCACCAGCACGCCGAGAACGAGAATCGCGTCAGAGATCGAGAATCTGATCATTGGATTGCACGCCGACGCATACGATTCACGATGCGGATCACTTTGTCCTCTATCTTGCGGGCGGACGGTCCGTCAATGGCGCAAAGCTCCGCGCCGGAAGGCCCGCGCGCAAATGGAAAACGAACTGCGCGCGCCAACACGGATCGGCGGCTTTTGCCGCGGCGCCCCGGCGCACCGCCAGGATACGCAGACCGCACGACGGCGAATCCGCCAAGGTCGCGGTCACGGCGGACGCGACGGTCCCCGCCGCGGCCGTTTCGTAGACGCTCGCGAAAATCGGCGCGGCGGGATGACCGCTCGCCAACAGATATTCGAAGAACTTGCGCGTGGCGTTCGCCAGGGCGCCGTCGGCGTCCGCGCGCAGATGGCATCGGATCGCTTCGCGCAAGCCGATCGCCGCGGCGGTGTCGCGCGGCGTCAAAAACCGCGCCAACGCCGCCGGATCGGCGACGAGCGCCGTCGCGATGGCGCGATAGCGCGCGCGTTCGGAAGCGCCCGATCCCCCGAGCGGCGCCGCGATCGCGAAATCGCGCGCGCGCAACGCAGCACCGGTATCCGCAACGCCGGTTGGACAATCGAGTTGCGGTGCCGGCCTGGCGCGCGTCAACGCTTCGCCAAGGTCGAGATCGTTGTTCGGGCGCGGTCGCGCAAATTTCGCGTCCGGCCCAAGATCGGCGTAGGCGAAGCCGGGAAACGACGCGGTGGGAGCCAATCCGCCCCAATTGCCGCCGGCATAGGACGTGCGCAGATTGTAGCTGGCAGCGCCTTTGACGATCAGCGCCGCGATCCCGCCGCCATTGGTCCCGGCCTGTGCCAGTTGATCGGCGCCGAATTCGTCGACACCGCCAAGATCGGCCAACACACCGATACCGTTGTCGATCGCCACGCCCTGCGCGACGGCGGTCTCCACCCGATACGTGTCATTTCCCGCGCGATCGACCAGCAGCCCGATTCCGCCGTGGATCCCCGCACCTTGCGCGTAGCGCGCAGCGGTGTAGGCGTCGGCGCCCGATTCGTCGATCAAAACGCCAAAGCCGAGCGCGTAGCCCATCCCTTGGGCGAACTGCTCGGCGACGTAGATGTCGTCGCCGGCCAAATCGTTGAGGATCGCCAATCCGCCGCCGGCCCGGCCCCTTATGCCGAAGCCGGCCCCTTGCGCCATGCTGATTCCGCCGCCGCGCCCATAGGCGTCGGCGACGCCGCCGGCGGTGTAGCGATCATTTCCGCCCAACTCGATCAGCGCCGCGATGCCGCCGGCCGTCGCGGCGGCTTGTGCGAAATCGCCGGCCGCATAGGCGTCGTCGCCCAAACCGCCGACCAGGAACGCGGCGCCGGCGAATGCGGCGGCCTGGCCGAAGAACCCGGCGGCGAATCGATTGTTACCTCCCGAATCGAACAACATCGCCCGACCGAAAATCGCCGCGGCTTGGCCGCCGGCGGTCGCGTCGTATCGATCGTCGCCGCCGAAATCGAGCATCAGCGAAACGCCGCCAACCGTTGCGCCGCGCTCGTCGTATCGGTCGTTGCCGGCCAAATCGGCGATCCCACGCACGCGCCCCGGCAACACCGACGTCAGCTGATATCGATCGTCGCCCGCCGGGTCGAAGACGAAGCTTATGTCGTCCTCGGGCACGTGGATGTCGTTGCCGAAAGACCCGAGCAATATCGTCCCTTGGCGTGTGACGATGCTTCGCGGTCGGGCGAATTCGGCCGAAAAGTCGCAGTCGCGGACCGCCCGGAAGTGTCGCGCCAATGTCGCGTCGGCTTCGCCCAATCGCCGGATCTCCGCTGTCGATGGTGCTGGCGTGTCGCGGGCCGCGTCGAACAGCGCGTCGGCTTCCACGTCACGGGCCAAGTAGTCGCCCGCGACCCGGACGAAGTCGGACGGCAGCCGCGCGCCGAAGGTCGATGCCAGCGGGATGGCAATGTCGAGCCAGGCTTCAATCGCGGCGACGATCGCGGCCGTCGTGCAGCGTGCCGGGTCGGCATCCGACCGCATCGTCGCGAATCCCGACCAAAAAACGACCGAAAGCCCGTGCGATTCGAGCGTGGTTTGCGCCAGCGCGCGCGGCCGCGCGATCGCCGTCAGTGGGTCGCGCAAGGTCGTGACAATGTCGGACCGTACCGCCGCCGGCGATTCGTCGCGCGCCGTCACGAACGCGTCGTAGGGGACGCCCAACAGCCAGCCGGCTTCGCGCTTTATGGCGCGCGCATCGACATCGAGTTCGAGATCGATCGGGATCGGCGGCGCGGCGCAGCTCGATAACGCCAAACAAAGCATCGATCCGCGCAGGAGCTTGCGCGCGCAATCAAACACGATCGAAGCCAAGTTGAATTTGCACCGGCAAGCGACGGCGATGGCCGGCCGCGATTTCCGCAGACGCAGCATCCGCCATGCCGGCCAGCAGCGCTTGGAACGCTTCGACGCCGTTCTGGCGCGTCAAACCGCGCGCGATTTCGATCCGCCGCGCGGCCTCTTGCGGATCGCCGCGTTTTAGTTTCAGCGCCGCCGCGAGAATCCAAAAGTCCTGGATGCGGGACGCGTTTGCAGTCAGCCAGTCGGCAAGATGCTCGGCCTCGACGTCGTCGGCAGGATCGGCGCCGAAATTGACGAGGTATTGAAGCCGCGCGCTCAAGACCAACAGGCTCGAGTTCCGTGGCCGATCGGAAGCTCGATATTCGGCATCGAGCGCCGCGCGTTCCGGGACGAAGCCCGGCTCTAGTTCGGCGCGTCGCACGATCGCGACGAAAGACCACGCTTTCGCGGCCGGATCGCCGAACGCGAAAAGGCGCGCGCGCTGGGCGAGCGCCATCCCCCCGGCCGGATCGGTGGCGATCGTGGCCAAACTCCGACCCAACAGATGTTGGCCATAGGCGAGGACGGCGAACCAAACGACGAGCGGGACGAGCAAGATCGGTGCGGCGCTCGCGAGTCCTTTGGGCGGTGCGTCCGGCGCCATCGGCACGAGAAACGCCAGCAACAGCGCCGTTAGAATTTGGGAGTGCGGCAGCTGCAGCGGAAATCCCGTCATCGCGAGGATGGCGCAGCCCGCCACGCCTGCAGCGGCGGCGGCGAATTCGAGCCTGTTCTCGGGTGCGAAAGATCGTTGCATCTGCCGGATGAACATGCTTGCAAATGCGACGAGCAGGACGACGCCGAGCGCGCCCAGCGTCAGAACGAACTGCAGCGCTTCGTTGTGGAGCGCGCCCGCCCGGATGCTTTTGCGGTCGAGCAAGACGACCGGCGCCGCATCCGGCGGCAGGTTCCGCAAATGCCGTTCCTGGTAAAGCGGATAAAGCGCGTCGAACGCGCCGAGGCCGATCCCCAATATCGGGCGGTCGGCGAGCATCGCGGCGCCGTTGGTCCAAAGTTGCATGCGGCTGTCGAAGGATTGGTGCAAATGACGTCCGTCGACGACGATCAATCCGATTGCGAGGGCGCCGATAATCGCCGCGATCGGAAGGCCTTTACGTAACGCCACGGGCGCAAAAGCGAAGGCGAATACGCAGACGATCATTCCCGCCGCCACCGCGCCCGCGCGGCTCGGAAGCCATATGATCGTTGCCGCAAGGGCGACGATCGTCACAGCCACGAATACGTATCGCGCGCCGCGCCGCTGTTCGCGCCCTGCGGCGAGCGCTACGAACGGGGCGCTGAGAACGAGCGTTTCGGAAAGAAAATTCGGATTGCCGATACCGCCCCACGCGCCGACGCCGAAACTCCACGCGGTCAGCACCGCCGCGACGCAAAGCGCCACGATCCGGGCGAGCGCCGCGCGTGCGCGCGACGTCAGCGCGCGCGCGCACAAAAAGACAAGCGTCGCGACGATTGCGTGCCCGAGCGACGCGATACCGGCGACCGGCTCGGCGGACCATGCCAGCGAAAGTGCCGCGCCGCAGATCAGCGCGTATGTCGCGAGCGTTAGGCCGTCGCGGCGCGGATCAAGGCCGCGCCCGCCGGTTGCGGCAACGAGACACGCGGCGAAAACCCCGCAGGCGATCCAACGGACATGATGAGGCTCGTAGGCGACAGGATCGATCGCAAGCAACGCGAATACGAGTGCGATCGTGCCGAAGACCGCGGTCGCGTTCAGTTGCGGCATTGCGGCCGACGCGCGGTCAGGCTCGGCCAAATATCGACCCAAGGCTCGACATGGGTGGCGCCGTCGACGATCTGCATCGTCGCGCATGCCTGATTGGGCAGTGCCGACATGAAACTGCGTGCGATCGTCGGCGGCACGATAGGATCGCGCGCGCCGGCGTAATGAATCTGCGGGATCGCCGCGATTTCACGCGCGACGTCGCGCGGATTGAGCGAGCCAGTCAGAGGTTGAAGATTGAACGTCGATGTATGCAGGCGATGGTCAAGATTGCCCGCGACCGTCACGATCGTCGTGATGTCGCGGCGGCGCGCGGCGAGGAGAATCGCGACCGCGCCACCGCCGGAATATCCGACGAGGTGAATTGTCCGCGCGGGGCGTCGACGAAGTTCGGCGTCGAGCACTGATTCGACGGACTGGATGATCTCGTCGGCATAACGCGCTGTCGTCCAGTAGCGTGTCGCGCACGGCGTGCGCGCGATGTTGGGGCTGAATTGGCAAGGCCGCCCGATGTAAAGAACACGCGTGCGTCGATCGGCGAGCGCCAACTTCAGCCCCAGGGGATTAAGTGGCGTCGGATCGTCCGACGCAAGATAAGGCGTGGCGAATGCATAGCCATCGCCTTCAAAATAGACGGCAAGCTCCGCGCCAGCGCCTGACTTTACGAATGCGACAGTCGGCAAACGCCCTTCGGGCGGTAAACGCGTGAACCCGGCACTCCGCGATTGGGTATCGGCCGATTCAATTCTTTCGACCGGCGTGGGCGTTGCGCATCCAGATACCGAAAATATGCACAAAATGCAGCAAAGCCGCCAAAACCTGCTGATGTCTAGATAATTTTCCATTGCCATTTCTTACCGGCGGATTTGCGGCCTAACCTTAGTCTATCGAGTTTGCGATAAGACACGAGAGAGGACCAGAGGTCAGATTTAATCCGCACCGCCTCCTGATAACTAACTATTATTATTGCGATTTGTACATTTTGTAACGAAACTAGACGTTAATTGAAAATCAACTATCAGTATGTCGTTGAAAAGCGGTGCATGCGGAGTGAGACGCGATACGATATGACTTCTTCAATCTTCATAGTGCTGAGGATTTAGGCACTTTTCTAGATCAAACAATTGATCCTGTTATATTTTATTAGATGTTGCACATCTGCCACGACGGCGACGATTCTCGCGTTCTCCAATCTGGCCGCGAAATTTCTGTTGCGACTGACATAACGTCTCTTCTATACATCTCATAGTTTCGTGATACGCGTTCGTTCGACGCGTACGTGATCCAGCCATAAACGGTCGAAATTCCTGAATAGGGATAAAAAAATGCAAATGCGGAGTCTGAGAGTCGGAGCGTCGGTTCTCGCGATTATGGCTGCGACGGTGTCCGTCGCGGGTGCGCAGACGACAACATCGAACTCGTCCAATCTTGGAACCGTAAGCGGCGGCGTCGCTGCCCCGGCATTTAACCTGAACAGCGCCAACACGGTGTTCACCAATTCTGGCGCGGTCTATGCGTCGGGTACGGCCGTGACCACCTCGACCGGAGCGGCTTCGACGACCAGCATCGTGAATACAGGCACCTTGTCGACGCCGACTTCGGCCGCGACGGTGATCACGACTTCGACGACCGGCGGCGTCGTCCACTTTGCGACGTCGGGCGCCTTGATTAACTCTGGTTCGATCATCGCATCTGGTTCGGCTGTAACGACGGTCAGCGGCACCACGGTGGCAATCACGAACGCCTCGGGCGGCGTGATCCGTGGTTCGTCTGCACAAGGCGGCACCGACGCGGCCGTTTATTTCGGCGGCAGTGGCTCGCTGAGCAATGCCGGTACGATCCAGGCTTCTGGCACTGCGGTAAGCGTACAGGGCACCGGTAACGTGGCAATCGCCAATACCGGAACGATTTCGTCGGCGACGAACGGTTCCGCGACCAACGCGATCCTCGTCAACACGACCGGCACCTTCACGCTGTCGCAATCGAGCGGCACGATCACGAATACGGGCGCCGGCGCTACGATCGATGTGGCGTCGAACACGGCTTCGGGCTCGTCGATCGCGCTGTCGGGTGGCGTGATTTCCAACACCGGCACCGGTGCGGCGATCAATACGGCGGCCGGTTCGAGTTTGGCGATTTCCATCTCCGGCGGCACGATTACCGCTGCAGCTCCGACTGCGGCGACTGTCGTTCTCGGCGGCGCCGGAGTGCGTTTGAGCATGTCCGGTGGTACGATTTCGGCGACTGACGGTATTGCGATTTTGAATACCGGAGGTACGGTCAGCATTTCCGGCGGTTCGGTGACGGCGGCTGGTACCAACAAAGCCGGTATCAGCGGCGCCGGCGGTACGATCAATGTGGCGGGCGGCACGGTGACCGGTACCGGTACGGCGGGCGCCATCAACTTCGCCAGCGGCACGAACGTGTTGAACTGGTCGGGCGGTACACTGACGAACGGTATCACCAGCGGTGGCGGTACCAATACCGTCAATATCACCGGCGCCGTTACGGCGACCGGAACGCAATGGGGTGGTTCCTACACCACGTCGATTTCCAGCGCGGGTACGCTGACGCTGGCAAACGGTGCGACGTTCTCGCCAGCGGGTGCGGGCATCACGAACGCGGGCACCGTCGCGTTGACTGGTGCGGCTGCAACCTTCGGTACGACGGGCCAGACCATCACCAATACCGGCACGATCAGCGTTGGCTCGGGGTCGGTCTTGACGGTCGCGGGTACGTTGTCCGGGGCGAACGGCACTTTGGCGATCTCGGTCGCCTCGCCGACGACGGCCGGTACGACGTTCGGTCAGGTCAATTTCAACAACGTGACGACCAACGCCTCGGCGATGGGCACGATCCGTGTCGTTCTGCCGACCAACAATCCGGCGGCGGCGGTGGGCACGTATACGAACATCGTCACCAACGCCAACGCGGGCACCGGAACGCCGACGGTCACCAGTTCGGTTTCGGGCTACTCGGTGACGGCGACGGCCTTGGCCGGCGGCAATATCAGCATTACCGTCGGCGCATTTAACGTATCGGCGGTGACTACGACCGGCGGTTCCATATCGACGACGCAGCAATCTACGGTGACTAGCTTGCTGGGTACCGGCGCGGTGCAGAACAGCACGGCTGACTCGATCCGCTCTGCGGTCGTTAGCAACGGCTCGATCAATACGCCTCTGCTCGAAACTGTTGCCCCGTCGACCGCGCGTTCGGCTGAATCTTCGACGTCGACGGCGACCAATGTCGTCAATGTCGTGGCCACACCGGTTCAGACCCGCTTGGCGGCAATTCGCCTTGGGGACGCTACCAACATGGCGTCCGCCGGCGAGTCGGCGGCGGGTATGGCCACATCCGGTGATGCAGCGCGCGGTCGTTATGTGTGGATTCAAGCGCTCGGTGGTACCGGCGATCAGGACGCTCGAGCCAACTCGCTTGGTTACAAGTCGGACTTCTATGGTTCCGCCGTGGGCGCCGATATGCGGGTTGGAACGGCGGCTATTGTCGGCGCTTCGTTCGCCTATGGCCGTGCGACGACCGACCAGAAGGGTTTGGCGACGACCGGCAACCGGACTAAGTCTGACACTTACACCGGCATGTTGTATGGGTCGTACTCGTTCGGTGCGCCGTTTGTTGAGGGCAACCTCGGTTATGCCCGGATGAACTTTACGGCTGACCGTAACGTGGCCGGCGCGGGCGCCAGCCGTGGCGAGTACGACGGTAATGTTTTCTTCGGACGTGCGGCGGTCGGTTATCTTCTGCCGTTGGCCTCCAACTTCTCGTTCACGCCGAGCTTGGGCGCCGATGCGGTGCGTATTACGACGGAAAGCTATACGGAGTCGACGGGCGCCCGCGGCACCTTCGGTTCGACCTCCGGCAACGTGTTCCGAGTTGGTCCGTCGGCGCGGTTGAACCACTCATACGCCTACAGCTCGGATATGCGTCTGTTGAGCGAGTTGCGCGCTGGTTACACTTATCGCTTGAACAACACGGCGATTGATCAAGCAGTCAGCCCCTTCCAGGGTGCGACGACTTACACCGCGCCGGGCGTGAAGCCGGCTCGTGGTGAGACGACGGTTGGTGGGAGCCTGAGCTTGGCGAACTCCAAGGATCTTTCGGTTGGCGCCGGTTACGATTTAACGCTGCGCGACCAGTATGTTGGTCACACGTTCACCGGTCGGGTGCGCTTGCCCTTCTAAGCGCTATACGTAAGGACGAAATGAAGTGGGGCCGAAAGGCCCCACTTTCCTTTTTCGCCGCTGCGATATGACGTCCTAAATGGCCGGCCTTGCGGAACAAGATCTGACCAATGCCATCGCGGCCCATCGGGCGGGTAATATCGCGGCCGCCGTCGCCGGGTATCGCACGGTATTGGCGCGACAGCCGCAAAGTTTCGATGCGATCCACCTCTATGCGGTCGCGTTAAGTCAGCTCGGCGATTATGCCGAATCTGACCGTTATTTCGCGATTGCGGTCGAAGCGCAGCCCGATGATCCGACCTTACGCTACAACCTTGGGCAAGCCTTTTTGAAACGCGACAGTTATTCGGCCGCCGCCGACCAGTTCGCGCGAGCCGTCGATCTGTCACCCAACTACGCGGATGCCTGGAACGCCCTGGGTTACGCGACCGGCAAATTGGGCCTGTATATCAATGCCGCTACGGCCCTAAAACGGGCGATCGACGCGAACCCAACCCTTGCGGAAGCCTATATCAATCTGGCGGATGTTGCGTTATCCGCAAAAAATTCGGCGGAAGCCGACATCATTCTCACCCAAGGCGTTCGGCGTTGCCCCGTTAACGCCATCCTGAATTATCGACTCGCTCTACGGTATCTAGAAACGAGCAATTTGGAACTGGCGCTCGCACGTTTCGACGCGGCCCTCGTCGCGGCCCCTGGGCATGCCGAAGCCCATGCGGCCCGCGGGGTCGTCTTGCATCGCCTAGGCGATTTGCAGGCCGCGCTCGATGCCTATAACCAGGCGATTGCGCTCCAACCTGACCTGCCCCTCGCACATTCCAATCTCTCCGTCCTCTTGAACGATCTGGGCCGACCCGCCGAATCCGTCGCGCACGCCAATCGCGCGATCGCGGCAAAACCGGACTACGCGGAAGCCTATTCGAACCTCGGTAATGCGTTGAAGGATCAAGGACGGTTTGAAGAGGCGCTCTCGGCGTATACGCGCGCCCTCGAAATTCAGCCCACATTCGTCCAGGGACAGCTCAATCGCGCGATCGTCCTCATGACACTCGGACGCCACCGTGAGGGATGGCAGGCCTATGAATCGCGATGGGATCTGGCGGATCCGCGAATCCGAAATCCGAAATTCAATGTCCCTCGTTGGACGGGGCAACAAGATATTGTGGGTAAAACCATAATCGTCTGGTGGGAACAGGGTCTCGGCGACACGCTCCAATTTTCTCTCTATATCGACCTGTTGAAGCAGGCTGGCGCACGCGTTGTGATGCTGGTCCAAAAGTCGTTGCGGGATTTTTTGGCCGCCAATCTTTCCGCCGATGCGGTTTTGGACGACGCCGCCGATTTCGGGGTGGCGGACTTCCATATTCCGTTAATGAGCCTGCCAGCTGCGCTTAATCACGATATCGAAGATATCCCGGCGCTCCGCACGCCATACCGTCCCCGGCCGGAGAAAGTGGAGATTTGGCGATCGCGCTTGAATGTGCGAAATCAGCCCGTCATTGGGATCGCTTGGAGCGGAAACCCGAACCGCGACGCGAATACGCGCAGATCCGTGCCGCTGGAAGGCATCTTGGCCGCAATCCCGCCCGGGCTACGCGTTGTGGCGCTCCAGACCGAGATTTCGTCGGCCGACCGCCTCCAAATCGCTGAAACGTCCCGAATCGAGTTGTACGACCAATTTCTGACGGATTTCGACGAAACCGCCGCGCTCAGCGCGAATATCGACCTCGTAATTTCCGTCGATACAAGCGTCGCGCATCTCGCCGGTCTGCTCGGCAAGGAGACATGGCTCCTTCTCGAACGCGTACCGGCGTGGCGTTGGTTCGTCGACCGAACCGACACGCCTTGGTATCCCGCCACAAGGCTGTTCCGCCAAGAACAGCTAAACGATTGGCGCGGGCTGCTAAAAGACGTCGAAAAGTCTCTGCGCGAACGACGCTGGCGATCCCCGACCCAATAGCCCAATATTTCGAGAGCCTGCGCAGCGCGAGTCGCCGGTATCAAATCGCGCGATCTAAAGGGGAAACACCGATGCCATTTCGCCAGACCTTCATCGATCGCCAAGGCACGACTCACCCCCTAAAATCGCGTCTGCTCAAGTTTGCGACGATAGCGATCGCCGTCGCGATGCCGGTCTTCGGTGCACTCGCCCAAAACCAACGTACGGCGCCGATTCCGCCGCCACCGCCCGCCGCGCAACCGCGCGATGGGGCGGTATTCCAAGATTGGATTACACGCTGCGAGCGGATCGAATTACAAGGGCGCGCGCAGGAGCGCTGCTACCTCTCCCAGACCCAAACGACGCAGGAAGGGCAACGCATCATTCAGCTCAATATCGGCTATATCGGACCGAATAGAGAGCTGGCGGGCGTCGTATTTCTGCCGCTTGGGATTTATCTGCCAGCCGGTGCCGCGTATCGCATCGATCAAGGCCCTCAAGTGGCAATTCAGATCGAAAGCTGTATTCCGGAAGGCTGCCGCGCCGCCTTCCTGATCGATGACACGGCGATGCGCGCCTTGCGCGCGGCTCCGGCGATCCATTTTGGTTTCCTGTCGGAACCCAACGGCAAGTCTTTGCTTTTGTCGGCTTCGCTCCGCGGCTTCTCGCAAGGTATCGCGACACTTAAGCCCTAACGCGATACGGACGAAGTCCCGGCGGAACAAACGCCTAAAGATTCTTCTGATAGCGATAGAAGACTTCGTCGCGTTTCCAGCCCGCGCGCTCATAGACCGATTGCGCGGTCGTGTTGGTCCGTGCTGTGAACAGATCGACGCGCGCCGCGCCGGTTGCGCGCGCGTGTTCATCGACCTTCGCCATCAACGCCGCGCCCACGCCCGCTTTGCGCGCCGACGGATCGACGAAAATATCGTTGAGCAGCCAGAGCGGCTTCATCACGCCCGACGAAAACGTGCGCGACATAATCGCGAAGCCGACCGCCTTGCCGTCGATGCGCGCGAAAAAGCCGGTGTAGTCGCCCGCCTGGAAGCGCGCGGTCATATAGGCGCGGCTTTCCTCGGGCAACGGCTCGCGCTTGTAGAAAACGCGATAGCCCAGGAACAGCGGCAGCAATTCCTCGATATCGCCGACACCGATATCGCTAAAGGTGATTTCGGTCATCGCGTCACTTCTTGGCCGCTTTGGGATCGCGGCTCAGACCCTTGGCGTCGAGGGCGGCGAGATAGGCCGCCATCAACGCATCGAAGTTTTCGCCCAGCTCGCGCAGATAATCCCAAGAATAGATTCCCGAATCGTGCAGATCGTCGAACACGATGCGGATCGCGTAATTGCCGACGGCCTCAAGCTCCATGATGCCAACATGCATGCGGCCGGGAACGATCTGTTTCTGGTTGGGCCCGTGGCCCATCACTTCGGCCGACGGCGATTCGACGCGCAGCAATTCGGCGGGCAGCGCGAAGCTTTTGCCGTCGTCGTAGTCGATTTCCAGGACCTTCTCCGCCTTCTTCAGGCGGATCTCGACCGGGTGATGCTTGAGGCCGAAGGACATCGCGCGCGGGGCTTAAGCGGCGTCGAGACGGCGCGCCTCGTCCACCAGCATGATCGGAATGCCGTCGCGGATCGGGAAGGCGAGGCCCGCCCCTTCGCTGATCAGTTCGGCGCGGTCGCGGTCGTAGCGCAGCGGACCCTTGGTCACCGGGCAGACCAGAATTTCGAGCAGCTTGGGATCGACGGCGGTCGCATCGCTCATGATCGCGTTCCTTTCCCGCCTGTTGTGGCGCGCCCCTGCTTGCGCGTCAATGCTTCAAGCCGCCGGGCTCGGTGCCGGAGGTTCGCGCCTCGACGATGCCGATCATCGCCTTGGCGCGTTCGGCCAGGCCCGCACTTTCCAGCAGCGTCTGTTTTTCTTCCGGCGTGAACGGGCACAGCATGGCGATGGTGTTCACCAGCCGCTCGTCGGGGGCCGATTCGATCGTGCCCCAATCGCCTTGCAAACCCTCGGCGGCGAAATAGGCTTTGAGACCCGCGATCAACCGTTTGCGGTCGAACAGCTTTTCGCCGGGCTCGACGAAATCGCCTTCGTAGCCGGCGAAATCGGCGCGCACCCGGCGATAGCCGCGCATCGTCGCGATCTCGTCGGCGATTTTGAAGCGCACGATCCCATTCAGCGAGATGAGGTAGCGCCCGTCTTCGGTTTCCGACCACGACGCGATGCGCCCCGCACAACCGATCGGATAGACGGCTTGCGTCGACGCGCGCGTTTCCTTGGTCAGCGGCTGGACCATGCCGATGAGCTTGTCTTGGCTCGCCAGCGCGTCGTCGATCATCGCGAGATAGCGCGGCTCGAAGATGTTCAGCGGCAACTTGCCGCGCGGCAGCAGCAACGCGCCTTGCAGCGGAAAAATCGGCACCGTGGCGGGCAAATCCGCGAAGCCGAGCCTGCCGGGCGGGCGGGCGCCCATGATGGCGTTACGCGAACATCAGCGACGACAAGCGCCGGCGCCCCTGCACGGTCAACGGATTGGTGTTGCCCAAAGCTTCGAAGAACTTCACCAGCTGGGCGCGCGCGGCCCCGTCGTTCCAATTGCGGTCAAGCTTGTAGAGCTCCAGCAACTGGTCGATCGCGGCTTCCTGCTGGCCGCCGGCGAACAAGGCGGTCGCGAGGTCGAGGCGCGTTTGATGGTCCTTCGGGTTATGCGCGAGCTTTTCCAGCATCGGTGCCACGTCCACGCCCTTGGGCGCTTGGTGGGCGAGGTCGAGGGCCGCTTGCGCGGCTTCGACTTCGGGATCGCGCTTGGCTTCGGGCGGCAGCGAATCGAGCAGCGCTTTCGCCTCGTCGAGCTGGCCGAGGGCCACGAAAATCTTGGCGAGGCCCGCGGCGGCTTTCGCATTGCCGGGCTCGTGCGCCAGGATCTGGCCGAAAATATCCTGCGCGGTCGGAAGGTCGTTGGCGGCCAGCGCCGCGTTGGCCTGTTCCAGCGCCTGGTCGATCGGCGACGGGCCGGCGGCCCCGCCCAGCTTCTTCACGAAGGCGCGGATCTGGCTTTCGGGGACTGCCCCCAGGAACGCGTCGACCGGGCGCCCGCCCTTGAAGGCGAAGACCGCCGGGATCGACTGCACGCGCAATTGCGAGGCGAAATGCGGGTTCTCGTCGATATTGATTTTGACGAGCTTGACCGCCCCCTTGGCTTCCTTGACGACCTTTTCGATCGCGGGCCCGAGCTGTTTGCACGGCCCGCACCACGGCGCCCAGAAATCGACGATGACGGGGGTATCGCGCGAGGCGAGCAGAACGTCCTGCTCGAACGATTCGTCCGTCGCGTCCTTGATTAGGTCGGCCGCGTTGGCGCCCGGCTTGCCGGCGCCGATCAACTGGTCCATGGGGTCAACTCCGCTTTCCAGCGGGGAAAATGGCGATTTCGGGCGCCCAAGGCAACCCCCTGCGGGGCCCGGGAAAAGCGCCCCAGATATCCCTTGCAATTCGACGCTCCCCGCCTATTATCCCGGCCCGTTTCCAAGGCTGAAGCGCCCGCCGGCGATAACGCGGGAGTAGCTCAGTGGTAGAGCATCACGTTGCCAACGTGAGGGTCGAGGGTTCGAATCCCTTCTCCCGCTCCAGCCTTTGGAAAGGGTTCCGGTTCGAATGAAAAAGGCCCGTTCGCGAGAACGGGCCTTTTCTTTATCGCCATGTCGGCGGCCGCTTACATCCGGTCCGGCGTGGCCAGCAGCACCTGGCCCATCGGGATTTCCTCGGTCACCGGGCGGCGCGCGCCGAATTCGACGCGATAGGTCATGTAGTCGCGTTCCTTGAAGAAGCGCACCGCGTCCATCAGGCACAGCGATTGGCGCGCCCAATAGCTCGGCTCCCACAGGAAGAAGATCTTCGGGCGGAAACGCTCGATCGTCTTGGTCGCCCCTTGCAGCGCGTTCCATTCCTCGCCCTGGGCGAGCAGCTTGATCACGTCGAGCCGTTCGATCGGGTTCGCCGCGATATAATCGTCGAGGCTCCACACCTTCATGTCGATCGACTTGGTCGACTTGCCCACGTTCGACGATTGCAGCGACGCGTTGGCGAAATTGCCGATCGAATCGTCGTGCAGGAAAAGCTGGCGCGTTTCGGTGTGGCTCGACACGGCCGCCTGGTTGAGCGTCACGTTGTCGAGGCCGTTCAAATGCAGATTGGCCTTCAAGCGGCCCATCGGATGCGGATCGGGCTCGAACACATGCACGCGGCCGCTGGGCCCCACGCGGTTGGCCATGATCATCGCGTGCATGCCGATATTCGAGCCGATGTCGAACGCCACCTGGCCAGGGCGCAGCATGCGGTTCAGCAGCTTGGAGATTTGCGGCCGGAACGCGCCGTAGAAGTAGATGTACCATTCGAGGAAGGAATGCGTGTCGACATTGATCAGCATGCCTTCGTCGTAATCGATGACCGCCTTCACCGGCCGCGCATTGCCCGGCGGGTGCAGGGCGCGCACCAGCTTGTCGGTCCCCTTCGGGTGGAAGCGGCGGGTGAGCCAAGCGAGGGCCGGGACCCAAGCCGGATGATCGGGGCCGAGATCGGGCGGGAGGGCCTTGTAGGACTCGGCCGAAGCAGGCGTGTCGGTCATGGCGGCTCGCAAATTTTTGCTCAAAGCTGGAGCGGACGAACTGGTTCCGGTCATCGGGTGGGGCTCGATTTAAAGACGGTTCCCATTAAACGAACCGCCAGAACCCCTATTCCCCAAATCCCCCTGTTAATCTTGTTTTGCCCCAGCTTTTGGCCGGTCGCAACAATTTGCTGTAATATCCGGTAATAATATGGCGGCGCGCAGTCCACCGGCGGGCTGCGAGAATGATCGTACGCCCCCGGAGATCCCCAATGCCGTCCCATACCGAAAGTCGTAAGACCGAAATTCTGGACAGGCTTTGCGCGATGGCGCGCCAGCGCCTGCCCGCCGGATCGGGGATCGCCGCCGCCGATGCCGGGGAGGCATTTATTCAACGATTCTATGGCAATGTGGCCGTCGAGGACCTCGAAGACCACACGCCGGACGACCTCTACGGCGCCGCGATTGCGCTTTTTGCCTTCGGCCGCACGCGCCCGCCGAATAAGGCCAAGGTCCGTGTGTACAATCCACGCCTTTCGGAACATGGCTGGGCCTCGACCCATACGGTGATCGAGATCGTCAACGACGACATGCCGTTCCTGGTCGATTCGGTCACATCCGAGATCAACCGGCGTGATTTGTCGGTCCATCTCGTCATCCACCCGGTCGTGCCGATGAAGCGCGACGCGAGCGGGGCGGCCCTCGCCATCGACGAAGCCGGCGGCCGCGAAAGCTGCATGCATGTCGAGATCGACGCGCAAGGCGATCAAGCCCAGCTCGACGCGATCCGCGCGGGGCTGGAAGCGGTACTCGCCGATGTGCGCGCTTGCGTCGAGGATTGGCAGGCGATGCTGGCCCAGGCGAAAGATGTCATCGCCGAATTCGATGCCGGCAAGCCGCCGCGCGGGGCCGAAGAAATCGCCACCGCGCGCGATTTCCTCAACTGGCTCGTCGCCGATAACTTCACGTTCCTCGGCTATCGCGAATACGCCTATCAGGGCGAAGGCGCCAATTTCCGCGCGGGCGTGCGCGCGGGCAGCGGCTTGGGCTTGGCGCGCGACGAAAGCTTCGTCGTGTTCGACGTGTTGCGCCGCATCGCCGAATTGCCGTCCTTGCAGCAATTCGTCCGCGCACCGGAATTGCTGCGCGTGGCCAAAGCCAATCGCCGTTCGACCGTGCATCGCGCCGTCTATCTCGACGCGATCGGCGTCAAGGTCTACGGGCCCGACGGCACGGTGACGGGGGAGAAAGTCTTCCTCGGCTTGTTCACCTCGACCGCCTATATGCAGCGCCCGCGCGACATTCCGCTGCTACGCGATAAGGTCAGTGCCGTGACCAAGCGCGCGGGCTTCGGCACCAAGGGCCACGCCGCCAAGGCGTTGCAGCATGTGCTGGAAACCCATCCGCGCGAGGAACTGTTCCAAGCGACGGTCGACGAGCTTTACGATACCGCCGTCGGTGTCGTGCGGTTGCAGGAACGCCAGCGCATCGCGCTGTTCCTGCGCCGCGATCCGTTCGATCGGTTCATTTCGGCGCTGGTTTACGCGCCGCGCGACCGTTTCAACACCGAATTGCGCGAACGTTTCCACGACATTCTCGCCAAGGCGTATCGCGGGCGGAAATCCGCGTTCTACGTGCTGCTCGCCGACGATTCGGCGTTGGTGCGCTGCCATTTCATCGTCGGTCTGACGCCGGGCGACGTGCCCGATGTGCGTATCGACGATCTGGAAGCGCGGCTGGTCGAAGCCGGGCGCGGCTTCGCCGATCGCCTGAAGGACGCTTTGATCGCGGCGGAGGGCGAGGGGGCGGGGCTGGCCAAATTGCGCCGCTACCAAGCCGCGTTCCCGGCCGCCTATCGCGAGCATTTCACGCCGGATCAAGCCGTCGCCGATATCGCGGCGGTGGAAACCGTGCTGGCGGGCGGAACGTCGCTCGCCCTCAATCTCTATCGCCCGGTCGAAGCGGCGGAGAACGAGCTGCGTTTGCGCATCTTCCACAAAGGCGCGCCCGTACCTTTGTCCGACGTCATGCCCATGCTCGAATCGATGGGCCTCAAGGTGATGACGGAAGATCCCTTCCGCATCCATCCGCTCGACTTTTCGGCCAATGCGCCGGCGGGCGACGTTTACATGCACGATATCGCAATGGTCGCGCGCGAAACGCGCGAGATCGATATCGCGCGGGTGAAGCCGCTGTTCGAGGGCGCCTTCTCCGCCGTGTGGGCGGGCGATGCGGCGTCGGACGGGTTCAACCGCCTGGTCATCGGCGCGGCGATGTCGTCGCGCGAGGTGACGGTCTTGCGCGCCTATGCCGCCTATCTGCGCCAGGCGGGCGCGACGTTCAGCCAGGCCTATATGGAAGATGCGCTGGCGCGCAATTCCAAGATCGCGCGCAAGCTCGTCGATCTGTTCCTCGCCGCGCACGATCCCGCGCGCGACAAGGATCGCGACGTGACGATTCGCGGAATCGCCGTCGAGATCGGCCATCTGCTCGACGGCGTCGAAAGTCTCGACGAAGACCGTATTTTGCGCCGCTTCCTCAATCTGATCGATTGCACGCTGCGCACCAATTTTTTCCAGGGCAAGGCGTATCTGTCGCTGAAGCTCGACAGCCAGCGCGTCGACGAATTGCCGCTGCCCCGGCCGCTGGTCGAAATCTGGGTCTATTCGACGCGCGTCGAAGCCGTGCATTTGCGCGGCGGCAAGGTCGCGCGCGGCGGCATTCGCTGGTCCGACCGGCGCGAAGATTTCCGCACCGAGATTCTCGGCCTGATCAAAGCGCAAATGGTCAAGAACACCGTGATCGTGCCGGTCGGCTCGAAAGGCGGGTTCTTCGTCAAGCGCCCGCCCGCCCCCGAAGCGGGGCGCGAGGCGTTCCAGGCCGAAGGCATCGCCTGCTACCAGATCATGATGCGCGGTCTGCTCGACATTACCGACAATCTGACGCCGACGGGCGTGGTGCCGCCCAAGAATGTCGTGCGCCACGACGGCGACGATCCCTATCTCGTCGTCGCGGCCGACAAGGGCACGGCCACGTTCTCCGACATCGCCAACGCGATCTCGATCGAATACGGGCATTGGCTGGGCGATGCGTTCGCTTCCGGCGGTTCGGCCGGTTACGACCACAAGGGCATGGGCATCACGGCGCGCGGGGCGTGGGAAGCGGTCAAGCGCCATTTCCGCGAACTCGGCCACGATACGCAAACGCAGGATTTCACGGTCGTCGGCGTGGGCGATATGTCGGGCGACGTGTTCGGCAACGGCATGCTGCGCTCGCCGCATATTAAACTCGTCGCCGCGTTCGACCATCGCCATATCTTCATCGATCCCGAACCCGATGCGGCCAAGTCCTTCGCCGAACGCGAGCGGATCTTCAAACTGCCGCGCTCGTCCTGGGCCGATTACGACACGAAGCTCATTTCGGCCGGCGGCGGCGTGTTCGATCGCAAGGCGAAGTCGATCAAGCTCTCGCCGCAGATCAAGGCGTTGTTCGGCATGCTCGCCGATTCCGTCACGCCGTTCGAGCTGATGAAGACGATCTTGAAGGCGCCGGTCGATCTGCTGTGGTTCGGCGGCATCGGCAATTACGTCAAGGCGAAGGACGAAACCAACGCCGACGCGGGCGACCGCGCCAACGACGCCATCCGCATCGACGGCGCCGATATCCGCGCGCGCGTGGTGGGCGAGGGCGCCAATCTCGGCTGCACGCAACGCGGGCGCATCGAATATGCGCTGGCCGGCGGGCGCATCAACACCGACGCGATCGATAACTCCGCTGGCGTCGATACCTCCGACCACGAGGTCAATATCAAGGTGCTGCTGGGCGACGTGATCGCGCGCGGCGACATGACCTTGAAACAGCGCGACACGCTGCTCGCCGAAATGACCGACGATGTCGGCGACGCGGTGCTGCGGAACAATTATCTGCAAACGCAGGCGTTGAGCGTCGCCGAACTCGAAGGGATCGGCGGCATCGATCGCGCGATGCGGATGATGCGCGCGCTGGAAAAAACCGGGCGCCTTCATCGCGGCATCGAATTCCTGCCCGAGGACGAAGCCTTGATCGCGCGCGCGGCGGGCGGCAAGGGGTTGACCCGGCCCGAACTCGCCGTCGTCATGGCCTATGCCAAGATGGCGTTGTACGACGAATTGCTGGCGAGCGATCTGCCCGACGATCCCTATCTCGCCGAGGATCTGGTCAAGTATTTCCCCCGGCTTTTGCGCAAGAACCATCACCCCGCGATTCTGCGCCATCAATTGCGGCGCGAGATCATCGCCACAGTGGCGACGAATTCGATCGTCAATCGCGCGGGCTTCGCTTTCGTGCCTGATCTTGCCGAGCGCACGGGGCTCAACGTCGCGGAAGTGTCGCGCGCCTATCTCGTCGCGCGCCAAGTCTTCGGCTTGCGCGAATTCTGGGGTGCGGTCGAAACGCTCGACAACCAAGTGCCGGCCGAGGTGCAGCTCGCCATGCTGCGCGGCTCGGTCGCGTTGCTGGAACGTGCGACCTTGTGGCTGTTGCGCCATCTGCCGGCCCCCATCGATATCGCGGCCGGAGTGGCGGCTTTTGCACCGGGTATTTCCGCACTCGGCCACGATCTCGAACCGGTACTCGACCCCGCCCGCCAAGCGGCGTTCGTCGCACGCGCTAAGGCGTTTACCGATAAGGGCGTGCCGGACGAGTTGGCGCGCCGGGCGGCCGCCCTCGACGATCTGCAATCGGGGCTCGATCTCGTGCGCATCGCGCAAGGGGCGAAATCCGACATCGTCCATGTGGCGATGGAGTATTTCGCCGCCGGTGCCAGGCTTGGTTTCGATTGGCTGCAGGATGTCGCGGCACGTGTGCCCGCGGCCGATCCTTTGGCCAAGCGCGCGGTCGCGGCGGCGATCGACGATCTTTATGCGTTGCAGGCCGAGATCGCGACCTGGTCGCTGGCCGAAGGCGGCGCCGAAGCGTGGCTTGCGGCGCGCCAAGGTGCGTTGACGCGCTGGGAAGCGCTGGCGGGCGAGTTGCGCGCGAGCGGGGCGGCGAGCCTCGCCGCCTTGACGGTCGCGGGCCGCGAGTTGCGCGCCCTCGTGCAAGGGTGAGCGCGCTGGATCGTAAAGCCGTTGCCGCATGGTGCGTCTACGATTGGGCGAACTCGGCCTTCCCGGCCGTGATCACCACGTTCGTTTTCGCGACCTATTTCACGCAAGGTGTCGCATCCGATCCGGTGACGGGCACGGCGATGTGGGGCCATGCGACCTCGATCGCGGGTCTGTGCATCGCGCTGCTGGCCCCGTTGCTCGGGCCCGTTGCCGATCACACCGGCCGGCAGAAGCCGTTCCTCGCCGCATTCTCCGGCATCGCCATCGTCGCGTGCGCCGCGTTGTGGTTCGTGCGCCCGTCGCCCGACTCGATTCCGCTGGCGTTGATCGCCTTCGCGATCGCCACGGCGGCGTTCGAAGTCGCGGCCGTCTTCTATAACGCGCTGCTGCCGAAGGTCGCGACGCCGGACAAGCTCGGCCGCGTCTCCGGCTGGGGCTGGGGGCTCGGCTATCTCGGCGGTATCGTGTGCTTGGCCGTGCTGCTCGTGGGCTTCGTGCAAAACCAAACGCCGTGGTTCGGCCTGTCGCGCGACGGAGCCGAGCATGTGCGCATCGTCGGGCCGTTCACCGCCTTGTGGTGGTTCGTCTTCGCGATCCCGATCTTCCTACTCGTGCGCGAAGACCAAGCCATGATCTCGTTCGGCAAAGCATTCACCAAGGGCCTCGCCGATCTGAAAGCCACGCTCGGCTTCTTGCGCGCACGGCCGGATATCGGCTGGTTCCTCGCCGCGAACATGATCTACACCGACGGTCTGACCACGTTGTTCGCCTTCGGTGCGATCTACGCGGCGGGCACGTTTGGCATGGAATTATCGGAAGTCATCGTGTTCGGCATCGCGCTCAATCTCAGTGCGGGGCTCGGTGCTTTCGCCTTCGCTTGGATCGACGACAAGATCGGTTCCAAGCGCACCATCGCCATCGGCCTCGTCTGCCTGACCGCGATCGGTGCGGCTTTGCTGCTGATCGAATCGAAAACGCTGTTCTGGATTCTGGGCGTGCTGATCGGGCCGTTCTTCGGTCCCGTGCAGGCCGCAAGCCGCTCGCTGGCCGCACGGCTCGCCCCGCCTGAACATCGCGCGCAGGTCTTCGGCCTGTTCGCGCTGTCCGGCCGCATCACCGCCTTCATGGGCCCGGCGATCCTGGGTTTCGTGACGCTTGCGTTCGATTCCCAGCGCGCCGGCATGGCGACGATCCTGCCTTTCTTCCTGCTGGGCTTGCTTCTATTGTGGCGCCGCGTTCCATGACTCAAACCTGTCGAATCTGCGGCGGTGCGCCGAAATCGCATCATGTCGCGCGCGAAATGATGTACGGCTCGCGCGAGAAATTCGGGTATTTCGTCTGCGCCGATTGCGGCTGTTTGCAGATCGACGAAGTCCCCGCCGATCTCGCGCGCCATTACCCGAAAGCCTATTACAGCCTCGTGTCGGGCCTGCCCAAGGCGCCGTCCTGGAAACGACGCTTCGCCGCCGCGTGGGAATACGACCGCTCGGGCGGCTTGCTCGGCTGGGCGATGCACAAGCTCAAGCCCAATCCGGAAATCCGCGCGCTGGGCGAACTCGGCATTCTCAAAGCCGATCCGATTCTCGATGTCGGCTGCGGCAACGGCGCGCGCGTCGCCAGGCTTTCGCAACTCGGGTTCACGGCGGTCGAGGGGATCGATGCGCATCTCGACGATGCGGTCGAACTGGGCGGTCGCGTGATTGCGCGCCGCGCCACGCTCGATGCGATCGATGGTAAATACCGGCTGGTGATGTTCCATCACAGTTTCGAGCATCTGCCCGATCAACACGCCGCGATGCGCGATGCACGCCGTCTGGTGCGCGATGATGGATTCGTGATGCTGCGCATCCCGACTTGCGACTCGGCGGCGTGGGAGATCTATGGGACGGACTGGGTCCAGCTCGACCCGCCGCGCCATCTCTATCTCCACAGCCGCGACTCGATCCGGCGATTGGCCGAGGCGAACGGCTTGCGCCTTGTGTCGATCGCGGACGATTCCGACGGGTTTCAGTTCTGGGGATCGGAGCAGTACAAGCGCGGCATCCCCGCCAACGACAAGCGCAGCCACTCCAAAAAGAGCCCGATGTTCAAATTGGCCGAGCTCGTCGAATTCGAGACGCGCGCGCGCAAACTCAACGCCGAGGGCCGGGGCGATCAGTTCCGCGCCGTGTTCGCGCCGATCGTTTGATTATCGAATTTCATATATCGTATTGATATATATTATTTATTTGAGTGGCATAAATCCTTGAATCCGATTCGGTGCGTGCTTTCGCAAATCGAAATCTACGGTGCTCGCACGCCTCTCGAACACCTGATCCCGGTTGCCGCACACACCTCCAGCTCCATGATCTGCTGAGCAGCAAAGCCAATCTTCTCACGCAGTAAATCCGCGTCGGGAATCCACTCCAAGAGCGCAAGAGATTTCGTGATCTCGTCGGTCATCTGTGGTCTTCGGGCGATGGTGGTTACGCCTGCAAACCAACCGTAACGCCCGTGAATCGCCAATGCCTGCCTACGCTGCCATCGCCGCCGCTGGCTCCCGCTTACACAACGACCCGGGACTCGATCCGTAAGCATTATCAGCTACGGGAACAAGAAATTTGCTTTTCCTCCCCTTGGTTCGCATATTCATCTCTGCTGGGCCTTCTATTCGCCCATCACACTACCCGATCGGAACAGGAACATTGAGATGACAGCGCAGGTGTCCAACATGATCGACCGTGAGAATTTATCGGCGGAGAGTTTGAAGCGGTCGACGGGGAGCGAAGAAGCCGCTCAGCTCATCATCAGGGATTTTGGAGTCACGGACTCGAAAACCGTCCCCTATTCCTGCCGTCATCATTTCCCTTCTGCTTTTCCCGTTTCGGGAATGAACCCGAAGCTCACAGTTCGCTAGATGACCTATGCAACCTATCTTTTGTCTGACGTTTGCTACTCGCGGCCGCCAGAGTACATGCGTTCTGAAGTGCTGGACCCGATCCAGCTTCCTGCTTTGGACCTAACGCGCAAGTCTAAATCGGTGAGCTGTGCCATCGAACACAAAGCGGTCGGGTAGTCGGCCATTCTAATGCCTGAGACTGTCGGTCGATCAACGATACCAGCAAAAATTTTGAAGAAAGGAATAGTCGTATGGACAATATGTTTCAAAAACTCTTGGCGATAATCGGGTTCGGTTCCCCAAAGCCTCTATCGCAAGGTTCGCGGCAATCGCGCGGCGTGCTGTCTTCTGGAATGCGCCAAGCCTCTCGGGCGCACCAAAGTCCAAAATCCCTTGCTGCGCTGGACGGCCGCGTCATCACGAAAAGCGTCGATCACCGCCTGAGCGCTACTGATCAGAAACGAGCGCGGGAGCAGATACAGAGCGGCATGCGTCGTAGCGTTCCGCACGTCATGACCGGGGTGGTTGATCGCCGTTCCATTGAAGCGTCTGCGTCCGTGCTGCAAAGAGCGTCGGGGTCAATAGCGCAGAGAACTTCGGACGATATGTCGTTGGAGAGAGATAGTGCTTCTTCCCACACGGCTGCGAACTCTTCTTCCCTGCCTCCTGCCGAACGCCCAAATCTATCGAGAGCGGTCGCTTCCTCCCCTCTGGCAAACAGTGCTTCTTCCCACCAACCCACCACCCAACCCTCGACTGTTCTTCCACAGGGAAGAAGTGGGGCTGTGGGCGGAATTGTCCCCGGGAGCGATGGCTCGGCACACGAACCGGATGCCGAGGCGAAGCTGCCGCTACAGCCGGCCAGGTTGGCGCCAAACAAACTCGGGGAAGAACGATCCACGGCGAACGACCATGTTTCTTTCGATGAGAGCCTGCAACAGCTTCAACAGGCATACGAAAAGTTGACGCAAGATTATGGAGAGTTTATCCGTCAAAAGCGCCTTCCCGCGACGGAGGCTGAGTACCGAAAGGTAGCGCAACGGGCGATCAACCGTGCCGATCCGCCAAAACTCACGCACTATTCCCGTCGCGCGCAGGCAAAAGTCCGGGCAGCCGTCGTACTTGTAGCGATTGCGAAGATTAGGGAGTCGCTCGCGAAACTTTTGGAAAGTCGACACCCGCTTGCGCCGGACGCGCGGGCTGCCGCACTTGCAGACGGCCATCGCTGGGTTGCGCGAATCCGGGCCCTAGAGGAACCCATCGGCCAAGATGACGAGGCTGGCAATAAAATGTCGCGCCGGCCTGCTCGACGCAAACTGCGGGCGTTGCCCGACGGGTGGGAGCTTAGGTTGTTCCAAGCAGCTCGAAAACATCCGCGCTGGTTCTACGGAGTTTGTATTTCACTCGCAAGCGGAGTCCGGCCAATTGAACTTGAACGGGGCGTCCGGGTTCGGCGCGAGGGTGTAAATCTCGAGCTTTTAATTCAGACAGCGAAAAGCTCCGAGGAACACGAGGGGATTGGCGAGCGGTCGCTGGTGTTGGCGCCCGAGGAACTTTGGGTAAAAGCTCTGGCGGATGAACTGGGTGGACGAACCGAGATGGTTATCAATTGGCCATCAGCAAAAAAATCTTTCGATGCGGTCGCCGCTATCGGGCGGTCAGCGATACCCGATGCCAAGGAGACGATCTCGGGCTATGTCCTGCGGCATCGATTTGCAACTATTCTCAAAAAGGCCAAATGGCCACCGGTCAAAATCGCCCAGGCCCTCGGCCACTCGTCGACTAAACAACTTTCGACATATGGAAGTTGGAACGGTGCAGCTCGCGGCGGGTTACCATTGCGGGTTGGATCCGAACGTGCGCCCCGTATAGTCGATAAGCCGCGAGATTTTATCGCCATGCGGCCAAGCGAACCGAAGAGACTAGTCGCCGATTAGAAGATCTTTAAAAATCTTCCAATCGGATTAACAGTTACATCAAGTGATTATCGCCATTTTACGGCCATACCTCTTATTGGCCAACCTCGTTCGGCTTCCGATTAGCCCGCACGATCCTTCCGATTGGATCGTTCGGCCGAAAAGGGTTTGTTTCGCCCACTCACATTCCCGGGACGCCGTTAGTTGATCAACTCGATCTCCCCTTCCATTCCCGCCAAAAGTACTTCCTCGAAGACTCGCCGGACGACACGCAAGTCGCGACGTTTGTCTAGAAGCATTCGCATCATTTCGTCGACCGACGGCTCAAGCACCGGCAATGCATCGATCGAGACCTGACTCGAGCGCGCGAAGTCCTTCGTGAGTGCCGAGCGGACTTCAGGCCAGTCTCTGCCATCTGGCGCCTCGACTTTGATCACATGGAACCTGGAAAGGATCGGCGAAGGCAGGCCTCTTAACGAATTTGCGCCGGCGATCCAGGTGACATGCGAGAGATCGACCTCCGTGCTCAAAAATGGATCGTGGAAGCGCTTCGCCGTTTCCGGCTCGAGAAGCGTCAGAACAGCAGCAAGCGGATCACCATTCTGGCTCGACGTTGATTTCTCGATTTCGTCGATGAAAACAATCGGATTTGCTCGTTTACACCGAAAGATCAGGTCGACGATCGACGATGGATTGGCGGAAGACCAGCCACGCGCGGTCCCGAGCAGCGCGCGGGAATCGCTCTGGCCCGCGAACGAAATGGGCAGAATCGGAACCTCGAGGGCGGCCGCCAGATCGGCAACAAACCGACTTTTACCGATCCCCGGTGCGCCCTCGATCAGCAGTGGTGCCATCCGAAATGGTGTGTTGCGCCAGACGGCAAGACGCCGCTCAATCAGTCTGAGTACAGGGTCGAACCACCGCGCGCTCGGCATCCGCTCGCGCCAGTTGGAAGGGATCGGAGCTCGCGCAATAGGCTTCTCGAGGTCCCGGAAGGCTTTCAGGCGCTCAACCGTTTCTCTGTCGCCGGCAATGATAAGAGGGGTCGCGAGAACCGTGATGGCGGAGTTCGGCCGAGGAAGATCAATCGGCACATCGTCCCTATCCGAGTCCGGCAAGCTCTTTTCGATGTTCGGCCGGTGCTGCTCCTGGCCGAGAGGTTTAGCATCGACAAGCTTGTCCCCGATGATCTCCATGATCTTCCGATAGATCTCGACCTCGCGAAGCATCGTGTTGAGACGCACGCCCATGTCACTGACCCGAAACGCCCGATGCAATAGAATTTTTTTGCGCGAGGGCGCATTGCCGGCCTCGGCGATCAAGCGAACGGCCAACGTCGCTACCGCAAGATCGCTTTCTTTTGCGGCAAGCGGAAGCCAAGCCGACGCATGGTGAGCATTTTGCCGACGTTCGGCATCCAGCCAATAGAACCTAGCCTTATTGGGCATGTCTCCGACGACCAATTGGTGACGCGGCGAGACCAGCTGGCTTTCCAGCTTGGCTACAAGTTCTTCATGGCGGTCGCGGTCGAGCCGCCATGGCCGAAGACGCTTCCAGAGAGAATCGAGATTCATGAGTTCAGTCATGGCACACCGCGTTCTGCGGCGGCCTATGGCCTGCCGCTATGATTGAGTGAAGACGTTTGTGGCGTGGGTCAAAGACAGCCAACAGCTGCGTCCGACACGTATGGAATGGAGAAGCTCCAGCACTTCACGTTCCCTTGCGCGCGGCGCGGCTACTGGCTTCGGCGGATATTCGACGATGGACTGCGCGATCGATTACTCGCAAACGCGCTCGCTTCAAGTGAAACTCCGCGAAGCCTTCGGCTAGAATCGGGTCAGCGAAGTAGCGACGTGTTGATCCGTCCTCGAATCCCAGGATGTTGACCTTCGCGACAACGAGCTCATGTTCCGTGACGAAAGCTTCGACGATCGACGCAAAATCCCAGGGCAGATCGTGATCGATGTCGACGGCATTCGGGGACAGAAGCACATTGGTAGCTTCGCAACGCATACGGCCGAGCGGGTCAGCTGCTGCGGTCTGTGCCGCGCGGCGAAAGGCTTCGATTTGAGGCCGGATCGCTTCCCTGGCCGCGCGGATAAAGCTGGCGCGGGTGACGCTCGACGGCATGTGGGCGTTATCATTTGCTGGTTTGCCGATCTGAGCGATAGCGGAAAGATATGAGAAATCTGTCTCCGTTCCATCAGTCCGTTCGAGTACCAGCATCGGGCTCCGAAAGGTGGAATGCCGCTCTACGCGAAATGACCGAATACCCGGTCCGATTTTCGTCGTAGCATCGGGATGCCAGTCGAGAACCTCACGGACGAGAGCATCATCCGTCCCGCTCAAGCGACTGCCGGCCTCTCGCGACTCGACGATCGCTGTGAGGGTCTTTCGGAGGCTGGACTTGCTTTGGAAGATTTGGCCCGCGAGAGGGAAGTTACGAATGTTCATTTGAGTGCTCCAAAGTTCGTTATACAAGTAATATATGCTTGTTATTGCCTCAAAACAAGAACTATTTGCAGGTAAGACGAAAAAATTATATCCGAACCACTATGACGATATCCCTTCCACAAATCCGTGCGGCGCGGGCGATGCTCGAACTGACGCTGAATGACGTGACCCAGCGCACCGGGATATCGAAAGGCGCCTTGTCCGCACTTGAGACCGGCAAAACGGATCCGCGGCATTCAACTGTGGAAAAGCTCCAAAGATTATTCGAAGAACTTGGTGTCGAGTTTTTGCCGGCGACCGCCGATGCGGGACCGGGAATACGAATGAAAAAGCGTATCCTCAAAGAATGATTGGCAGCTCAAGAAGGACAGAGCCCTCGCTGCCGCGCGACCAGTCAAAGAAGACCCCGATTTTCAAGCTTGCGGAACTGGTCGAGTTCGAAACACTAGCACGCAAACTCAACGACGAGGATCGCGGCGGCCAGTTTCGCATCGTCTTCGCACCGATCGTTTAGCCATCAACCATTTGATTGCATTGTATTTTTCAGGTGTGGTGCGAATCGCCACACGCGACTACGATGCGCGCTTTCGCAACGCGAAATCTACGGACAATGGCGCCCCAATCCGGCCTGCACGAAAGCTTCGAGCGCGAAGAAGAGAATCTCGGGTCCAGCGACCGGAGCTTCGGATTCGTGTTCACCGGCTTTTTCTCCATCGTCGGCGCGATCAAGTGGTGGATCGACAACCCGCTTTATGTGTGGTGGTTCGCCGCCGCCGCGATCGTGCTGGCCGTGGCGCTGGCCGTGCCGCGCGCTTTGGCGCCGTTCAATCGCGCCTGGATGAAGCTGGCGCTGATGCTCTACAAAATCATGAACCCACTGACGATGGGTTTGTTGTTCTTCCTGGTGATGACGCCGATGGGCGTCGTCATGCGCGCCTTCGGCAAGGATTTCCTGCGCCGCAAGCGCGAGCCCGGTGCCGCGAGCTATTGGATCGCGCGCGAACCGCCGGGCCCCGCCCCCGACTCGATGAAAAACCAGTTTTAGGATTCGTTCGATGCTCTCTCTCGCCCGCGAACTCTGGCAGTTCATGAAGGTTCGCAAGAAATTCTGGCTGCTGCCCATCATCGTGATGATGGGTCTGTTCGGCGGCCTGATCGTGCTGACCAAGGGTAGTGCGATCGCGCCCTTCATCTACACGCTGTTTTGATGCGCATTCTCGGCCTCTCCGCGTTCTACCACGACAGCGCCGCCGCCCTCGTCGAGGACGGGCGCATCGTCGCGGCCGCGCAGGAGGAACGCTTCACCCGCAAGAAGCACGATTCGCGTTATCCGATTAACGCGATCAAATACTGCTTGGCCGAAGCGGGGATCGGGCTCGGCGACATCGACCATGTCGTGTTCTATGACAAGCCGTTCCTGAAGTTCGAACGCTTGCTCGAAACCTATCTCGCCTTTGCACCCCGCGGCTTCACATCGTTCCGGATGGCCATTCCGCTGTGGCTGAAGGAAAAGCTGTTCCAGAAAAAGCTGCTGACCGACGAGCTGAAGGCGGTCGAACTCGGCTTCGATTGGGAACAACGCCTGTTGTTCGCCGAGCACCATCAAAGCCACGCGGCCTCGGCTTTCTATCCGTCGCCCTTCGATGAAGCGCTGGTCCTCACGATGGACGGTGTTGGCGAATGGGCGACGACGTCGGTTGGTATCGGACGCGGCAATACGCTGGAAATGGTCAAGGAAATCCATTTCCCGCATTCGCTGGGGCTGCTCTATTCGGCGATGACCTATTACACCGGGTTCAAAGTGAACTCGGGCGAATACAAGGTCATGGGTCTGGCGCCCTACGGCGAGCCGAAATACGCCAAGACGATGTTCGATCATCTGATCGACGTGAAGGACGACGGCTCGTTCCGCCTCGATCTCGACTATTTCGACTATTGCACCGGCCTCACGATGACCAACGCGAAATTCGACGCGTTGTTCGGCGGCCCGCCGCGCAAGCCCGAGCAGCGCCTCGAACAGAAGCATATGGACCTCGCCGCCTCGGTGCAGGCCGTGCTGGAAGAAGTCGTGCTGAAGCTCACGCGCTCGCTGCGGCGCGAGCATGGCGTTGCAAATCTCTGCCTCGCGGGCGGCGTGGCCCTCAATTGCGTCGCCAACGGCAAAATCCTGCGCGACGGCCATTGGAAGAATATCTGGATCCAGCCCGCCGCCGGCGATGCGGGCGGCGCTTTGGGGGCGGCCCTCGCGGGCTATCATCTGTTCAAGAACGGCCCGCGCGGGGCGATGACCAAATCGGGCGATCGCATGGCGGGTTCGTATCTCGGTCCCGCATTCGAACAGGCCGATATCGAAAAGCGCCTGACCGAGGCGGGCGCCAAATTCGAAGTGCTGAGCGACGATCAACTGATCGCGCGCGCGTCGGAGGATCTCGCCTCCGGTCTTGCGCTGGGCTGGTTCCAGGGCCGGATGGAATTCGGGCCACGCGCGCTCGGCGGGCGCTCGATCCTGGGCGATGCGCGCAGCCCCGCGATGCAGAAGCAGCTCAATCTCAAGGTCAAATATCGCGAAAGCTTCCGGCCCTTCGCGCCGTCGGTGTTGCGCGAAGACGTCGCCGAGTGGTTCGAGATCGACGGCGATTCGCCTTACATGCTGCTCGTCGCCGACGTGAAGAAGGAACGCCGCCGCGCGATGACGGAAGCGGAGAACGCGCTGTTCGGCATCGACAAGCTGAACGTGCCGCGTTCCGACATTCCCGCCGTCACGCATGTCGACTATTCGGCGCGTATCCAGACGGTCCACGCCGACACAAATCCGCGCTATCACGCGCTGATTTCGGCGTTCAAAACGCGCACCGGCTGCCCGGTGATCGTCAACACCAGCTTCAATGTGCGCGGCGAGCCCATCGTCGGCAGCCCCGAAGACGCGTTCCGCTGCTTCATGGGCTCGGAGATCGAGCGCCTGGCCGTCGGCAATTGCTATCTGGTCAAAGACCGCCAGGATCCGGCGCTGAAGCTCGACTACAAGGACGCGTTCGAGCTCGATTAGTTCTTGAGCGCGGCGTCGATGACCGGCGCCAAGCATTCCGCCCACAACGCGTGGCGCGCGGCCGTCGGATGGCCCCAACCGCCGACGCGCAGCTTCGGATCGGTCTCGAATTCCGGCTTGCGGCAATCCGCGACGACGACGTTTTCCCGCGCCAAATAGGGCGGCAGGAAATTGGGCGCATCGGCCAGCAGCAGCACGACGAATTTCGCGCGCTGCGCTTCCGCCGTGGTTTTCATCCGCGCGAGCAAGGCTTCCAGAACCGCTTGGCGTTGATCCTGGCGTGCGCGGAATTGGAGCCGCAGCCACGCGCGATGCGCTTCGGTCACCACGACCGACGCTGATTCGAACGGCCAGGGCAGAATCGATCCGCCGCGATGGAAGCGCAGCGCGCCATTCTCGATCGTCGCATGCGGCGGCACCATGTTGTGCCCATCGCCGTCACGTAACGATCGCACCCAGCCCAAATGCGCGACGTTGCGATACTGGTGATCGCCGTAGAAGCCGTAAACGAACAAAGCGGGCGGATCGTCGCGGCGCGCTTCCATGCGCAGCAGCGCTTGATAGGTGCCGTAACCGCCGACACCGAGATTGACGATCGCAAGATCGGGCCGCATCTCGGCCAAACGCCAAGCGAAAGTCTCGTCGTCGGCGACCGCGTAGCCTTGGGTGATCGAATCGCCGACGACGTCGATGCGCGGGGTGGCCGTTTTCAGCGGCGGCATCGCGCGCAAGCCGTTCGCGTCGAAATTCATCGGCACGTTGCCGGGCTCGGCCGACAGGAAGCGGCCCGGCTTGTTGACCCAGCCGAAATCCAGATCGGGTCCGGACCAGCGAAATTCCTCGGCGCTGGGGGCGGCGGGCGCGTAAGGCGTGTAACCCAGAATCCGCGCCGCCCCTTCGCCCAGGCCAAGCGCGAAGATCAGCGAAACGACGACGAGGACGGCGTTGCCGACCACGTTTTAGTGCCGGAAATGCCGCATGCCGGTGAACACCATGGCGAGGTTCTTCTCGTCGGCCGCGGCGATCACTTCGTTGTCGCGCATCGAGCCGCCGGGCTGGATCACGGCCGTGGCGCCCGCATCGGCGGCGGCGAGCAGGCCGTCGGCGAAGGGGAAGAACGCGTCGGAGGCGACGACCGAGCCCACGCAGCGGCTTTGCGCTTCGCCCGCCGCCTTGGCGGCTTCGGCGGCTTTCCAGGCCGCGATGCGCGAGGAATCGACGCGGCTCATCTGGCCCGCCCCCACACCGACCGTGGCGCCGTCCTTCACATAGACGATGGCGTTGGACTTCACGTGCTTGGCCACGCGGAAGGCGAACAGCAAATCGTCGAGCTCGGCCGGGGTCGGCGCGCGCTTGGTGACGATTTTCAGATCGGCCTTGGCGATGCGGCCCGAATCGCGGCTTTGCGCCAGGAACCCGCCCGATAGCGTTTTGATCGTCGTGCCCTTCGCCGCCGGGTCGGGCAGGCCGCCGGTCAGCAGCAGACGGAGATTCTTCTTCGCCGACAGAATCTCCAGCGCCTTGGCATCGGCGTCGGGGGCGACGATCACTTCGACGAAAATCTTGGCGATCTCGGCGGCCGACGCGGCGTCGAGCGTGCGGTTGAACGCCACGATACCGCCGAAGGCGGAGACGGGATCGCAGGCCAGCGCCTTCAAATACGCCGCATGCGGGTTCGCGCCCAGTGCGACGCCGCAGGGATTGGCGTGCTTGACGATCACGCAGGCCGGCGTGTCGAGCTCGGCCACCGCCTCGAACGCGGCGTCGGTGTCGTTGAGATTGTTGTAGGAGAGTTCCTTGCCCTGGATTTGGCGCGCGGTCGCGATGCCGGGTCGGTTGCTGCCGTCGGTATAGAACGCGGCCGCTTGATGCGGGTTCTCGCCATAGCGCAGCGCTTGCTTCAAGCTGCCGGCGAGGCTCACGCGCGACGGGAATTCCTGGCCGAGTTGGCCGGCGAACCAGCCGGAGATCGCGGAATCATACGCGGCGGTGCGCGCATAGGCGGCGGCGGCGTAGCGCTTGCGAAGATCGAGGTCCGTCGCACCGCCGGTCGCGTCCATCGCGGCGACCAGATCGGCGTATTGGGAGGCTTCGACGACGACGACGACCGATTCGTGATTCTTCGCCGCCGAGCGGATCATCGCCGGTCCGCCGATATCGATATTCTCGACGCAATCGTCGTAATCGGCACCCTTCGCGACCGTCGCTTCGAACGGGTAGAGATTGACGACCACCAGATCGATCGGCGCGATCTTGTGCGTGTCCATCGCGGCGACGTGATCGGCGACGGAACGGCGCGCCAGGATGCCGCCATGAATGGTCGGGTGTAGCGTCTTGACGCGGCCATCCATCATTTCCGGGAAGCCGGTATGCGCACCGACTTCCTTCACCGTCAGGCCGGCATCGGAAAGCGCCTTGGCGGTGCCGCCGGTCGACAGCAGCTCCACCCCGTGGCGAGCGAGCGACTTGGCGAAATCGATCAACCCGGTCTTGTCGGAGACCGAAAGAATAGCGCGGCGGATTTTGACGGTGCTCATGCGCGAACTCCCCTTCGGGAACGCGTCTAGCACCCGTCGCGTTTCGATGCCAGCGCGGCCGCAAGCGCGACGATTATCCACAGGGCGGCCATCCACCAGCCCTGCCAAAGCCCGTAACCGACGCCGGCGATGACGACGGCCGCGCCCAGCGTCGCGGCCAAGGCCGCGCGCGTTGGCGCGTCGCCGCGAATGCGCCGGCCCAGCGCCAGCATCAGCGCGGCCCCGGCGAAGGCCCCGGACAAACCCAATTCGAGCCAGAGCTGCAACGCCGCGTTATGCGGGTGCAACGGCATCAGCTCGGCGCCCGGCGCGAATTGGCGCTTGGCGCCGGGAATGGCGCGCGAGGCATGCATGCCCCAGCCGAAGGCGGGTTTCTCGAAAATCCGCTCGGCCGCGAAACTCCAGATCGCGGCGCGGTGAAAGACCGATGGGCTGATGTCGCGGCGCTGGGCCAACGCGTCGAATTGCGGTGCGGAAGCGATCAGGGGTGCTGCGAGCACGCCGACGGCCAGAAGGGCCGACAGCAGAAAGGCGCCGCGTTTGGGTAGCAAGGCGACGAATATCGCCGCGAGCGTCGCGGCGACGAGCGCGTATTCGGCGCCTTGGCTATTGAAATTGAGGACGATGAAAATGCCGGCCGCGAGCAGACCCAGTGCGGCCGCGCGCCCGAAGGTTCGGTACGCCGCCATGGCCGCCAGCGGCAGCAGGATCGCCAGCGTGGCGACCGAGCGGTTGAACAGCGCCCAGAAATTCGTGTCCGGCCCGTACCACAGACCGGCGATGGAGCCTTCGTAGTCGACCAGGCGCTGGCTCACGAACTGCATCGCCAGCAAGACGATCGCGCTAAACATGCCGATCGCCAGCCAGCGCGCGATGCGCGATCGCGCCGCTTCGTCGAGCGATGCGGCCGTACCGACAAGTGCGAGACCGAGAACGGCGCCGAACGTGATCCGCACCCAGCCGTCGAAACCTTCGGCCGCGTCGATCGTCCAGAGCAGCGACAGCAGCGCGAAGGCCAAAAACGCGCCGACGCCGATCAGCCAAGGCCGTGCCGGCCAACGCTTCGCGAACAGCGCGCCGAGCCCGGCGACGATCATCAGCGGCGCCAGCGCGTTGGGTGCGATAACGGCAAGCGGCGCGGCGAAACCCGCCGCGATCGCGATCGAGAAATCTCCGATCCGCTTGCCGTTCACGCCGCTATCGCGCGCGCCAAACGGCGCGTACGCACGAGATTGGTCAGCGCATCGGCGACATGCGCCAACTGGCCCTCGGTGATCGAGGTGGAGGAGGGCAGCGACAAGCCGTTCTCCGACAAGCGGCTCGACACCGGGAAGGCGCGATTGCCGGCATAGGCTTTGTAAGGCGGCATCTCGTGCATGCAGTAGAACAGGGGCCGCGTATCCACGCCCGCCTTGGCGAGTTTGGCCATCAACTCGTCTCGCGTCAGGCCAAGCCCCGCGCAATCGACGACGATCGAGAACACCCAATAGGAATTGTCGAAGCCCGGCAGGATCGCCGGCGTTTCGATTTCCGAAATACCGGCGAAGCGGCTTTCGTAATAGGCGGCGATTTCCTTCTTGCGCACGCGGAAGCCTTGGAACTGCTCCAGCTGCGCGCAGCCGATCGCGGCTTGCAGATTGGTCAGGCGATAATTGAACCCGACTTCCTCGTGCCAGTAACGCTTGTTCGGGTTCATGCCGTGGTCGCGCAGCATGCGCGCGCGCGCGGCGACCGCATCGTCCTTGAAGGTGACCATGCCGCCTTCGCCGGTCGTGATCATCTTGTTGGAGAAGAAGCTGAACGTGCCCGAATCGCCGATGGCGCCGCATTGCACGCCCTTATGCGCCGCCCCCACCGCTTCGGCGGCGTCTTCGATGACGATCAGCTTGTGCTTGCGCGCCAAGGCCAGGATCGGGTCCATCTCGGTCGGCTGGCCGTAGAGATGGACGGGCATAATCGCCTTGGTGCGCGGCGTGATCGCGTCGGACAAGGCCGCCGGATCCATGTTCCACGTATCCGGTGCCACATCGACCAGCACAGGCGTCGCCCCGGTATAGAGCACGGCGTTGAGCGTCGCGGCGAAGGTGAGGTCGGGAACGATCACCTCGTCGCCCGGCCCGATACCGAACGCGGCCAGCGATAGGTGCAGCGCAACGGTGCCGTTGGACACGGCCAGCGCATGCGGCACGCCCAGCAATTCGGCGAATTCCTTCTCGAACCGGCGCACGAACGTGCCCTGGCTCGAAATCCAATTCGTCTCGACGCATTCGGTGACGTATTTGAGCTCGTTGCCGCCCAATTGCGGCTCGGCGATCGGCACGCGGCGCGGGGTGGCCTGGGTATAGAGGCCGGCCGGGCGGCGCTCGCCGTCCAGCAACGCCAAGGGCCGCGCCGAATTGCCGGCGAATTTCGCGAGCTGCGCGGCGTCGGTATCGGCGGGCAGGCCGCCGGCATCGGCGATCATCGCCGCACCCACGCGCAATTCGATCCCCGTGCCGCGTGCCATGGCCGCTTCGATTTCGGCGATGCCGATCCGGCCGGCCAGCTTGCCGTCGGAATCCACGACGAGCAGCAGCGGGGCGGAATTGGCATCGAGCTTGGCGACGGCGTCGGCCAGCGAATCGCTGTCCTTTACGAGAAGGTCGGCGATGGGAGTAGCGTTGGACAAGGATTGGGGCTTTCGAGAGGCGGTCGGCGGCGGGTCGAAGGGCATGTTCCTGGGGGTCCGGAACAGAGGGACGGTCCCGCAAGCAACGTCTTACGGCCCCTATCTAATCCGCCCGGCGTCCCGCGTCTAGAACAGGCAGGGCTTGCCGGGGGTGCGGGGGCCGCTTAAGAACCGGTTATGACTGGCACATCCCTGGAATTCTGGATCGACGGCGCCAAACGGCCCCGGACCTGGACCGAACGTCTGGACCGCAAATGGCGCAAGCTGACCGGGCCGCGATTCGCCGGAAAAGCCGCCGTGACGGGCCCGGCCGGGCGAATTGCGCTCGATTTGCCCGCCGATCCGGGCATTCGCTACGTGTTGGACGAGGTTTTGGCCCGCGATTGCTACCCGGTCGTGCCGGGCGTCGGCGGGATCGCCACCATCGTGGATATCGGGGCCAATGTCGGGATCGCGGCCGCGCGATTGCGCTTGGCCTATCCCGATTCCCGCATTTTGTGTTTCGAGCCCAATCCGGCCGCTTTGCCGTTCCTGCGCATCAATGCCGAACGCGCGCGCGCCGAAATACTGGATTACGGCCTGGGCGAAGCGGATGCGACGCTGCCGCTTTATCAAGGCGCGCATTCGACCGTGACCGCATCGCTGACGGCGCATCACATGACCGAGGCGAAGCCGCTGGGCGACGTCGTCATCCGCGCCGCCGGCCCCGCGCTGGCGGGGCTCGGCGTCTCGGCGATCGATCTGTTGAAGATCGATACCGAGGGCGCCGAAATGCCGATCCTGCGCTCGCTGGCGCCGTTTTTGGCCGGCGTGCGGATCGCACATCTCGAATTCCATAGCGAAAGCGACCGGCGTGCCATCGACGCGATGTTCGCGCCCACGCATCTTCTGTGGTCCGGCACGGTCGAACGCGGCCATACCGGCCAAATCGCCTATGTGCGCCGCGACCTCGCCCCCGATCAGCCCCGGATCGGTGCATGAACGACGCGGTCGGCTACGTCGTCACCGTCTATAACAAGGCGAAGTGGCTGGCCGGCTGCCTCGATTCAATTCTCGCCCAGGACGACGGGCCGCCCGCCGAAATCGTGTTCGTCGACGACGGTTCGACCGACGGCTCCGGCGATTTACTGCGCGATTTGATCGCCAAGCGCGGTGTTGCCCAAGCGCGGGTCGTGTCGCAGAAAAATGCCGGGCCCGGCTGCGCCACCAATCGCGGCGTGCGCGAGTCGACCGCGTCCTGGATTAAAATCGTCGATGCCGACGACACACTCGCCCCCTTCGCCGTGCGGCTTTTGCGCGAAGAAGCGCAGCGTCACGACCTCGGCCTGATCTATGGCGGCATGGATTGGTACGGCAAAGAAGGTCCGCGCATTTCGCCGCCGCCCGCCGATTTGAAGACGCGCGTTTTCGCCGATCCGGTGCTGGATGCGCTGCGAACCTGCCAATCGGGGGCTTCGAATTTGCTCGTGCGGCGCGATCTGTTCCTTGCCGCCGGCGGTTGCGACGAACGTGTGTTCATCCAGGATCAGGGAATCTGCCCGCGCGTGGCGGCGGTGCCCGGTGCACGCATCGGCGTGTTCGATCACGTGGTTTGCTTGGGTCCGGCGGAAGACGCGGCGCGGCTCATGAAGAACCAAGCGCAGATCCTGCACGACGAGACATTGACCGCGCTCAATTTTTTGCGCGACCATCCCGATCTCGGCGACGCCCCGCGCCGCGCCGCGTTCTTGCGTTGCGCGGATCGCGCGTGGAAGCGCGGGCGCAAGCTGTTCGGCGTGGGGACCTTCAGCCTCGCGCATTACGCCTATCGTCAGGCGAAGGCGGGCATTTTGTGGCGGCATGAGGCTTTGATCGAAGCGACGCTGCCGATCTTCCGCAAGGGCGGCACCGTCCGGCTGATGCCATGACCGCGCGCATCCTCATCACCGGCGCCTCACGCGGTATTGGTGCCGCGACCGCGCGTGCGTTCGCAAAGCAGGGTGCCAAAATCGGCATCCATTACGCATCGGATGAAGCGGCCGCGCGGCGCCTTGCGGCCGAATGCGGCGATGCAGATCTGTTCCAAGCCGATCTGGCGCAAGGTCCAGGCGTTTTGATGGCGCGTTTCCTCGATTGGGCCGGCGGCATCGATGTGCTGATCAACAACGCGGGCGGTGTCTTCGCGCCCGACAGCACCGCCAAGACGATGGCGCTCAATCTCGAATCGCCGATCGCTTTGATCCGGGCCGCTTGGCCCGCGATGGCGGCGGCGAAGACGGGCTCGATCGTCAACGTTTCGAGCTATGTGACCGCCCATGCCGCGTCGCCGCGCTTGGCGGATTACGCCGTCGCCAAGGCGGGCTTGGAACAGGCGACGCGCAACTTCGCCAAGCTCGGCGCGCCACTCGGCATTCGCGTCAATGCGGTGCGCCCCGGTTTCGTCGATACCGATCTCAATCGCTGGGCGGACGACCCGGACCGCAGCGCCTTCGCCGTGCGGGCGGCGCGCGTGCCGGTGGGGCGCGCCGCGACGGCCGAGGAAATTGCCGCCGCGATCGTGTTCTTGGCGGGCCCGATGAGCAGCTACACGACCGGCACGGTGCTGACCGTGGCCGGCGGCGAATAACTAAAAGTCGCCGCGCCGGACTTTGTCGGCCACGCCCTCGGCGAAGGGGCGCGGTACGACGCCAAGCTTGTCGCGCATCGGCGCCACGTCGAAGATTTTGTCTTCGGCCGCGCGGGTCAATTCCGTCGCATCGAACGGCAGCTTGATGCCGATGCGCGCGACGAAACGCGCTACCGCCGCCAGCGTCGCGACGGGGACCGGCACGATCACGATCCAGCGTTTCAACGCGGCCGCACTCTCGCGCACCATTTGCGCGTAAGGGATTGGCATTGGCCCGGCCAACACGATCGGTTCGTCGTTCAAATCGGTCCGTTCCAATGCCGCGACGACGCAAGCGACGACATCGTCGATATGAACGGGCTGGACCGTATGCTTGCCGCCATCGGGCAACGGCACGGGGATCGGCACGAATTTCGGGAAACGCGCCAGGAAGCGCAGGATGCGCCCGACATTGCGATCCGCCTTGTCGCCATAGATCATCGCGGGCAGCAATACTTGCCCCGGCCGGCCGGTGGCTTTGAACGCGGCCAACCCGTCGCGCACCGCATCGGCCGCCGGATCGTCGAGGCGCGAAAACACGCGCGTCGATCCGGTGACGACCAGTCTGGCGCCTGGCGCCATCGCGTCGATCACCAGTTTCGTGTGCTTGGCGTGTGCCACATAGGCGACCGCATCCACATTCGCGACCGCTTTGGGCAAGGTCTCGGGCCGGTCGAAATCGCCGATGCGCCATTCGATGCCGTCGCCCAATTCGGCGAGCTTGGCGGGATTGCGGCCCGTCGCGATCACCTCGTGACCGCGCGCATGCAACGCCGCGACGACGCGCCGCCCGGTCATGCCCGTGGCGCCGACGACCGCGATCTTCATGGTGCGAGCCCCAGCAAGCGCATTTGCTTCTCGACCACTTTCGCTTCGTCGTAAAGCGTGCGGGCGCGGGCAAGCCCGGCTTCGCCCATCCGTTTGCGCAATTGAGGGTCGCCCGCGATCTTCTTCAACGCTTCGCCCAACGCCGTTTCGTCGCGCAACGGCACGAGCAAGCCGGTCTCGCCGTCGATCACTTCCTCGCGACTGCCGCGAATATCGGTGGCGATCACCGGCAGGCCGGACAGCATCGCCTCGACGATCGAACGCGGCATGCCTTCGCGATGCGACGGCAAGGTGAACGCATCGACCGCGCGCAAAATCTCGGGCACATCGGCGCGATAGCCCAAGAAGCGGATGCGCTTCGACAGATCGGGATCGGCTTCGACGGCCTTGATATCGGCGTCGATCGATTGGGCGTGATCCGACGCCAAGCGCTCGCCGACGACCCATAGCTCGGCATTGGTCGCGATCTTCATCGCCCGGAACAATTCGGGATAGCCCTTCTCGGCGACCAAACGGCCGATCATCGCGATCACCGGCGTGTCGTTTGGCGTACCGAGTGCGGCGCGCAATCGCGTGCGCGTGTCCTCGCCCGGCAAGGCGGGGCGGAATTTGGCAGGATCGGAGCCGTTGCCGATCGCTTCGATCACCCCACCCTTGCACAAGCCCAAACGGCGCGCGGTGGCAGCATCTTCTTCGGCTTGCGTGAACATCACATCGGTGAAGCGCCCGCCGAACCATTCCAGCGTCACGTGCAGCGCGCGCTTCGGCGCGGGCATGTGTTCGTGGAAATAGAACCCGTGCGCGGTGTAGACGACGCGCCCAACGCCCGCCGCTTTGGCGGCGGGCCGCCCGGCCAGGGCCGCGACCGGCGTGTGGACATGCACCATGTCGAAACGCTCGGCGGCGAAGATCGCTTTCAAGGCGCGATAAGCGCGCAGCAGTGCTACCGGATTGGACGAACGCTGGATCGGCACGTCGATCACGCGGAAGCCTTCCGCCTCGATCTTCGGGGTCAGTTTCCCGCGCGCGCAAGCCCCGACGACTTCGTGGCCCGCCGCACGCTGGGCGCGCATCAACGGCATCAGGAAATGATGCAGCGTGAAGTCGACGGCGCAGAGTTGGCAGATTTTCATCGCGAATCCCGATATACCCCCGAATATCGGTCTTGGCGAGGGAAGGGGTGGGTCATCCGCGTATTGATCGTCATCGGCGCGCTGGATGTGGGCGGGGCGGAAACCCATCTCGCCCAAGTCTTGCCGCGCCTTGTGGCCGACGGGTTCGAGATCGCCGTTCATACGCTGACCGGGCGCGGGGCGTTGGCGTCACCGTTGGAAGCCGCGGGGGTGCGCGTGGTGGCGCCGCCGGGCAGCGAAGCCGGCGCCAAAGCCGGCGGATTCGTCGGGCGCGGCTTGCGGGCGTTGCGCGCCGGGTTGTCGCTTGCGCGCTTCATGCGCGAGTGGCGCCCGGATGTCGTGCATTTCTTCCTGCCCGAATCCTATCTGGTCGGCGCGCCGATCGCGTTGCTGACGTCGAACGCCAAGCGCGTGATGTCGCGCCGCTCGCTGAACGATTACCAAACGAAACATCCGTTGCTCGCCAAGCTCGAGCGCGTCTTGCACAAGCGCATGGATGCGTTGCTCGGCAATAGTGCGGCGGTGACCGCGCAATTGATCGACGAAGGTGCTGCGCGCGATCGCGTACATCTCATCCGCAACGGGATCGATCTCGCGCGCTTCGCGACCCCCAAGCCAGTGCCGCGCCCAACGGACAACGTTGTGATCGCGTGCGTGGCGAATCTTATTCCCTATAAGGGCCATGCCGATCTGATCGACGCGCTGGCGCAAGTGCCGCGCGAACCCGCGTGGGAACTCTGGTGTGCGGGCCGTGACGACGGGATCGGCGCCAAACTCACGGCACAAGCGCACGCGGCGGGGATCGGCGATCGCGTGAAGCTATTGGGCGCGCGCAACGACGTGCCCGATCTGCTCGCCGCCGCCGATCTGGCCGTGCTGGCGAGCCACGAAGAAGGCTTCCCCAACGCGGTGCTGGAAGCGATGGCGTCGCGCCGCGCGGTGATCGGCACACAAGCGGGCGGGATTCCCGAAGCGATCGCGGATGGCAAGACCGGCCTGATCGTCAAGCCGCGCGGTCCTGCCGCGTTGGCCGAAGCGCTCGCGCGCCTGATCGCCGATGCGCCTTTACGCGCCGCGATGGGCGATGCGGGCCGCGCGCGAATCGAAGCCGAATTCTCGCTCGATGCCTGCGCGGCGGCGTACGCGGCGTTTTATCGTAGGTTCACACCAAGCGAAGTGTAAATTACGCGGACTGATTTAAAGCCACCGCCGCTGCCAGGCGCGGAACATCAGCACCGTCCAGATAGGATAATGCATGTTCGCCGTGCCGGAAATATGGGTGTTCCAGGCTTCGCGGATGGGGGCTGGGTCGAGTAAGCCGTCGGCCTTCATGGCTTTCTCGTCGAGCAGGTCTTCGGCCCAGTCGCGCAACGGGCCGCGCAGCCAGGAATCGATCGGCACGCCGAAGCCCATTTTCGGCCGGTCGGTCAGCGATCGCGGCATGTAGCGCGCCAGCACTTCGCGCAGGATCCATTTGCCTTCGCCGCCCTTGAGTTTCAGATCCATCGGCAGCGCCCAGGCGAATTCGACCACGCGATGGTCGAGCAACGGCTCGCGTCCTTCCAGCGCCACGGCCATCGTCGCGCGATCGACCTTGGTAAGGATGTCCTCGGGCAAATAGGTCATCGTGTCGAGCAATTGCATGCGCGCCACCGGCTCGGGCATGTCGCGCGCGAGCGTTTCGTCCCAGAGCGGGCCGCGCGGCTCCGTGCCGCCCGCCACGATCGCTTCGGGCTCATGCCACTGGCTGATCAAGTGGCGATAGACGTTGTCGATCGAATCGAGGCGTAAGACCTGCGCGAGCTTTGCGGCTTTTTCCGCAGGTCGCACGGCGCGTACACGGCCGGGCAACAGGAACGATGCGGCGGCCAAGAGCGGCGCGCCCGCGTTTCGCAGCATCGCCGCCCCCAAGGCGCGCAGCGGCCCGGGCAAGCGCGAGGTCTGTTTCCAGATCGTGCCGGCATAGATGTAGCGGCTATAGCCTGCGAAATTCTCATCGCCGCCGTCGCCCGACAGCGCGACGGTCACGTGCTTGCGCGTCATTTCCGACACGAGATAGGTCGGTATCTGGGAGGAATCGGCGAAAGGCTCGTCGTACCATTCGGCGAGTTTCGGCACGACGCCCAGCGCATGCGATGGCTCGACGTAGAGCTCGGTGTGATCGGTGCCGAGATGTTTGGCGACCGCGCGCGCATGGCCCGCCTCGTCGTAGCCGTCTTCGGCGAAACCGATCGAGAAGCTGCGCACCGGCCGCGAACTCTGCTGCTGCATCAACGCGACGACGGTCGAGCTATCGATACCGCCCGACAGGAACGCGCCCAGCGGCACGTCGGCGATCATGCGCTGGCGGATCGCCTCGCGCAGCAACGCGTCAAGCCGATCCACCGCTTCGCGCGGATCGATATGCTTGTCCCATTGCGCCCGGCCTTCGATCGCCTTGGCCCGCGCATCCCAATAGATGCTTAGCTTCGGTTCTTGGCCGTCGTGCCATTCCAGCATTTGGCCGGGCATCAGCTTGCGCGCTTCTTTGTAAATCGTGCGCGGACCGGCGACGTAGCCGTGGCGCATGAAACCGGTCAGCGCGTCGCGATCGAGGCCAGGCTGCCAATCGGAAACGGCGCACAAAGCTTTAAGTTCGGAGCCGAAGATGAGTCTCTGGCCGTAATGCGCGTAGTAAAGCGGCTTCACGCCCAGCCGGTCGCGGATGAGCCAGAGCGACTTCTCGCGTTTGTCCCAAAGCGCGATCGCGAACATGCCCACGGCCTTGGCGATCGTTTCGGCGATGCCCCAACGCACGAAGCCTTCGAGCAGAACTTCGGTATCCGATTCGCCGCGGAACTTGACGCCCATCGCGAGCAGTTCGGCGCGCAGCTCGAGGTAATTGAAGATCTCGCCGTTATAAGTGACGACGAAACGCCCGTCGCCCGACGCCATCGGCTGGACGCCGGTGGGCGAAAGATCGACGATCGCCAAGCGGCGATGGCCAAACCCCACGCCGGATTCGGGCGCTACCCATACCTCGCCGCCATCGGGTCCGCGATGCAGCAGCGTATTGTTCATCATGCGCACGGTGTGGGTCAGCGCCGTTTCGCCAAGCTGCGCCCGGCGATCGACAAGCCCCACAATTCCGCACATAGACTGACCCTCGCACGACCGCTAATACGATGATTCATCGTAATGTTCATGCCTTGAACAAACTTGACGTTCATCTCGTGAACAAGGTATAGATGGGGCCATCGGATGGCAAATGATTTCGCCTCCGGGCGAACTTTCAGGGACCGATGACGGATACCCCGGCCACCAAACCGACCCGCGACGAAGCCGCCCTGGTTTTGGGCGTGCTGTCGGCTGTCGAACAGGATTCAGCCGTCACGCAGCGCGGCCTGTCGAGCGATCTTGGTATCGCGTTGGGCCTCGCGAACGCGGTGCTCAAGCGCTGCGTTCGTAAAGGCTTGATTAAGATCGCGAATGCGCCGCTCAACCGCTACGCCTATTACCTGACGCCCCAGGGTATGGCCGAAAAAGGCCGGCTGACGGTCGAGTATTTGCGGGTCTCGTTCGACCTGTTCCGCGATGCGCGACGCCAGTTCAGCGACATCATGAACGGCCTCGCCGCGCGCGGCGCCACCCGCGTGGCGCTAATCGGCGTGTCGGAATTGACCGAGGCGGCGCTGCTCTCGGCGCGCGAATCGAGCGTCGAGGTCGTGTGCGTCATCGATCCCGCCCATAAGCTGCCCCAGTATCTTGGTCTGCCGGCGGTGGCCGGGTTCGACGCCATTCCCGGCGCAGTCGATGCGCTGTTGGTCTGCGATCTGCGCGATCCGCTCGCCATCTATGAAGCTGCGCAGAAAGCCGCACCCACACTCAACATCGATCGCGGCCGCGTTCTGGCGCCGAGTCTGCTGCGCCTCAATCTGCGCCGCGCGCGACAGCAAAAAGTGGAGGCCGTTGGATGAAACGCTGGTATGTCGTCCATACGCGCCCGAACGACGAAACCCGCGCGTCCGACAATTTGCGCCGCCAAGGTTTCGAGACGTTCTTGCCGCGCCATAAGCGCAGACGTGCGCATGCGCGCAAGGTGGAGATCGTCGAACGGCCGCTGTTCCCCCGCTACATGTTCGTCGCGCTCGATATGATGACCGAACCGTGGCGTTCGATCTTGGGCACGTTCGGCGTGACCGATCTTTTGCGAAACGGCGACAGCCCCACGCCGATGCCCGAAGGCATCGTCGAAGCCTTGCAGAACGAAACGGCCGCCCATCTGCACGACGAATCCGATCCTTTGACGGGCTTGCGCGCGGGCGATGCGGTGCGCGTGCTGGCGGGCCCATTCGCCGATCTGGTCGGAAAATTCCAAGCGCTCGGCGAGGCGGACCGTGTCGTCGTTCTGCTCGATCTTCTGGGTCGGGAAGTGCGGGCGCAATTGCCTGCGCGCGCGATCGCGGCGGCTTGATCGGCCGTCACAATCCGGCGCTTCGCGGTTGAAGCGCCTTGCCACTGGGGTGGCGGAACCCCGCTTCACCCGGATTGCGGTAGCATGGAAAAAACCCCGGCACCCGGCCCAAGATCGCCATGCTCGGCCGAGGAAATTCGGGCAAGAATAACGTCCGCACGGCGCACGCGCCGCCGTGCACGACGCCAATGCCGATCTCGCCGCGCGTTTCGCGGCCGACACCGGCGCCAAGGCGCCGGGCTGGCAGGCGATCCTCGCCGGCAAATCGATCGACGGCGTGATCCTCGCGACACCTGCCGGCCCGCGTGCCGCACTGGCGCGCGCCGCGTTGGATGCCGGCAAGCATGTGCTGGTCGAAAAGCCGCTGGCCTTTTCGCCAAACGACGCGAACGAAGTCGTGGCACACGCCAAGCGCGTCGGCTGGATCGTCCGCACCGGCGAAAAACATCGCGAAGTTGGAACCGACAAATTGGAAATCGAGAAATGAGCAACGCGCCCGCCATCGACTTCATCGATCTCAAAGCCCAGCGCAAGCATATCGGCGCGCGGATGGAAGAGGCGATCCTCAAAGTCGTCCGCCACGGAAAATACATCATGGGCCCGGAAGTGGCGGAGCTCGAAGCCGAGCTCGGCGCGTTCTGCGGTTCCAAATACGTGCTCAGCTGCGCCAACGGCACCGACGCTCTCGGCATCGTGCTGATGGCCAAGGAAGTGGGCCCGGGCGACGCGATCCTGGTGCCGTCCTTCACCTTCGCCGCGACCGGCGAGGTCGTCGCGTGGGTCGGCGCCACGCCGATCTTCGTCGATTGCCTGCCTGACACGTTCAACATGGATCCCGCCAGTCTCGAAGCGGGGATCGACACGGCGCGGCGTTTGGGCTTGAAGCCCAAGGGCGTGATTCCCGTCGATCTGTTCGGCCTGCCGGCCGATTACGACGCGATCGAGAAAATCGCGCGGGCGAACGATCTGTGGGTCTTCGCCGATACGGCGCAAGGTTTCGGCGGCACTTATAAGGGCCGCACGACCGGCGGCATCGGCGATTTCGCGGCGACGTCGTTCTTTCCCGCGAAGCCGTTGGGTTGCTACGGCGATGGCGGGGCGGTGTTCACCAACGACGCCAAGCTGATGGACGTGCTGCGTTCGCTGCGCGTGCATGGCCAAGGCAGCGACAAATACGACAATGTGCGTATCGGGTTGAACGCGCGCCTTGATACGATGCAGGCCGCGGTGCTGCTCGAGAAGCTCGCCGTGTTCCCGGCCGAAATCGACGCGCGCAACAAGGTAGCCGCGCGTTATTCGGCCGCGCTGGAAGATTTGTGCATCGTCCCGCGCGTGCCGAAGGATCTCGTCTCGGTCTGGGCGCAATACACGATTCGTTTGCCGAACGCCGATCGCGACAAGGTCGCCGCCGCATTGAAGGCCGAAGGCATTCCGACGATGATCTATTACGTCAAGCCGATGCACCGCCAAACGGCCTATGCGAAGTATCCGGTAGCCGGAAACGGTCTGCCGGTATCCGACCGTCTGGCGGGCGAAGTGCTCAGCCTGCCGATGCACGCCTATCTGGACGAAGCCACGCAAGACCGCATCGTCGCGGCGCTGCGCCGCGCCATCCCCGCCGCGCGCCGATAAGCGTGAAGCGGATTCTCACCGTCGTGGGTGCGCGCCCGCAATTCATCAAGGCCGCACCCTTGTCGCGCGCCTTGGCGAAGGCGGTGCTTGGCGAGATCCTGGTTCATACCGGCCAGCATTGCGATCGCGGCATGTCCGACGCGCTCAAGACCCGGGCCCGCACTTGAGCATGCTGCCCGAAGACTCGCTGCCGCCGCCCGACTTCGCGCGTCTGAAAACGCTGCATTTGATCGTGTGGTTCGAATACGCGTCGACACTCGCGATCTTCGATCGCGTGGGGATGCTGGATCGCGAGCTCGCGATCTATCGCCGCCTGCTGCCGCATTTGCGTGCGCTGACGTTGATCACTTGGTCGCGCGGCGAGGATGCCGCCTATATCGAGCGGCTTGGCGATATCGGCCTCGCGCATAACAAGCATGAATGGACCTGGCCCGTCTGGATGGCGATCCTGCTGGCGACATTCGGCTTGCGCTTTCCCGGTCCGCGCTTGGTCAAAACCAATCAGATGAGCGGTGCGCGCCATATTCTGCGCGTCGCGAAATTCTGGCGTACGAAGCTCGTCGCGCGTTGCGGTTATCCGTGGTCGCTTTTCGCGACGCGCGAACGCGGGCCCGACGATCCGGTGACGCGCGAGGCGATAGCGACCGAACGCGCCGTATTCCGGGGCGCCGCGCATGTCGTCGGCTCGACCGAGGAGATTGCGAAGCTGGCGATCGAACGCGACGGCGTTCCCCAAAGCCAAGTCAACATCGTGCCGAATTACGTTGACACCGATCTGCTATCGCCCGGGCCTTCCGCGCCGCGCGCCAAACAGCGGATCGGCTTTCTCGGCCGCTTCGAGGAGCAAAAAAACCCGTTGGCATTGATCGAGGCCGTCGCCGGACGCGACGTCGAGCTCGTGATGATCGGCGAAGGGAGTTTGCGCCATGAAATGGCCGCTCTCGGCGCGCGGCTCGGCGCCGATCTGAAGCTGCCGGGCAATATGCCGCATCGCGACCTGCCGGAATTCTTCCGCGGCCTCGACCTTTTCGTTCTGCCGTCCTTGTTCGAGGGGCATCCCAAAGCGCTGCTGGAGGCGATGTCCTGCGGTCTGGCCGTCATCGGCGCCGACGCGCCCGGCATTCGCGAAGTTCTGCGCGATGGCGATACCGGATTGTTGACGGCGACCGACGCTTTGTCGATCCGGGATGCGATCGATCGCATCTTGGGCGACCGGGAACTCGCGGCGCGTCTTGGGCGCAACGCGCGCGATGAAATCCTGCGCACCGTGTCGCTCGACCGGACGATCGAGCGCGAACTGCGCGTACTCTCCTTCGCCGCGAGGCCGACATGAATCTTCGACACGCGATCGCGGCGACGTTGCTATGGCCCACGCGGTTTCTGCCGACCCGTATCCTGCGCGATCTGACGGTGGGATTCGCCCAAGCGATCGCGAAGCGTGACGACGCGAAATCCGCGTTGTCCGCATTGCTCGACGCGCATTCGAAGATCGAAACGATGGCGGCGACGACGGCGGTGCGCTACGGCGACGGCGTCAATCCGAAGCATCGCATCATGGCCTATCACGAGTTCTTCGCGTCGCGCGTGCGGCCGGGCGAACGTGTGCTCGACGTGGGCTCGGGCAATGGTTTTCTCGCGCTGTCGATGGCGCAAGCGGGTGCTGCGGTCGAAGGCGTCGAAATCGTTCCCGCGAACGTCGAAATCGCGCGCGCGCGCCATGCGCATCCGAACGTCGTCTATCGCGTCGGCGACGTGACGAAGGACACGTTGCCGGCCGGCTTCGACACCGTCGCGATGTCCAATGTTCTCGAACATCTGCCGGATCGGCCGGCCTTGCTCCGCCGTCTCGCGGCGCAAACCGGCGCCAAGCGATTTTTGATCCGTATTCCCTGCTTCGATCGCGATTGGCTCGTGCCGTTGCGCAAGGAACTTGGTCTCGACTGGCGCTCGGATTCGACGCATGAGACGGAGTACACGTTGATCGAGTTCGACGCCGAACTCGCGGCGGCGGGTTTGACGCGCGACGAGACGATTCTGCGCTGGGGCGAAATCTGGGCCGTGGCGATCGCGCGCTGATATGTCAAAGCCGCCGAAAATCTCGGTCCTGATGGCCGTCTACAACGGTGCGGTATATCTGCGCGAAGCGATCGACAGCGTGCTCGCGCAAACCTATGGCGACTTCGAGTTCGTCATCGTCGACGACGGGTCGAGCGACGAAAGCGTGCGGATCGTCCGTTCCTATGCCGATCCACGAATCAAGCTGCACGTAGCGCCTCAGAATATGGGGCAGACGACCGCGCTCAATGTCGGTTTGCGGCTCTGCGAAGGCGAGTATGTCGCGCGCATGGATGGCGACGACGTCTGCCGGCCGGATCGTTTCGCGCGTCAGGCCGCCGCCCTCGACGCGGATCCGGCACTCGGCATCGTGGGCAGCGCCGTTTGGATCGTGGACGGCCGCGGCCGGACATTGGACTTTTCGCCACAACCCGAATCTGACGCGACGATCCGGTTCGTCAGCCTGACGCGAAATCCCTTCCATCATCCAACGGCGATGATCCGCCGGAGCGTGCTCGTCGAACATGCGCTCGAGTTCGACGAACGCTTCCAGGCCAACCAGGATTTCGAGCTATGGACGCGGCTCTTGCCGGTGACGCAAGCCGCAAATCTGCCGCAGGCCTTGCTGCGCTATCGCGTTCACGGATCGAATATTTCGGTTCAGCGTCTGGCCGAACAGCAGCGCATGTCGATCGATTTCTGCCGGAAGCGGCAGCGCGACGAAGGCGTGCCGGAATTGACGCCCGAAATCCTGTACCAAATATTCGATGCGCTTCACGGATCACGAATCGTCGGCAGTCCTCGAATTGCGGACGCGGCACGCGCGATCGACACTTTCCTGCGGCTGGCGGAGACATATGCGCGCGATGCCGCCGCGAAGCGCTGGGCGGCGAGTGCTACGTTGCGCGCCTTGGTGCTCCGCGCTGTTTCGCGCGGCCGCGCCGGATTCGTCGTGCGGGCATTGAGGCTTTCGGCGAACGCACCAATCGGATTTCTTGCCGCCAATCTTCCGACGGCGATCTTTCGCGGCATTCGCTGGTTCGACCGGCGCGACCGATCGAACGAAACCTGAGGGGCGCGGGGCGCCCCCTGACGATTGCAAGCGCCGGCCGATCGTGACAAACGAGAACGCAATAGCCGCAAGCGGAGACCTGCCAACGACATGAAATCTTTCTTGATCAGAATTCTCGATCGTACGCTCGTGCCGCTCGTCGCGTTCGTCAACATGCGCACGGCATTGGGTCCGTCCGTCATCGCCGAGTTGCATTGGCGTTCGATCGCGGATAGCGCGGATTACGCGGCCGCGCGCATGGCGTCGGCGCTGACCTTCAAGACCCGCGAAGCGCTTTGGGATTTCGCGCTGTCGAAAGCGCCCCGTGAAGGATTATGCGCGGAGTTCGGCGTTTGGAACGGCGCGTCGATCAACCATTTCGCGCGGCGTCTGCGCGGCCGCGCGATCTTCGGCTTCGACAGTTTCGAAGGTTTACAGGAGGATTGGGCCGGGGCGGGCTGCCCGCAAGGCACGTTCGATCGCGGCGGCGTATTGCCGCAAGTCGAATCGAACGTCACCTTGGTGAAAGGCTGGTTCGACAAGACGATCCCCGGATTTCTCGCCGCCACTCCCGGGCCGATGGCATTTGTGCATATCGATTGCGACACTTACCCCGCCGCCAGCGTCGCGCTGAACCTGATCGCCGAGCGGATCCGTCCGGGTACAATCATCGTGTTCGACGAATATTTCGGCTATCGCGGCTGGCGTCAGGGCGAACACAAAGCGTGGCAAGAAACGGTCGCCACGCGCGGTTTCGATTACGAGTATGTCGGCTTCTGCGACCAGCAGGTGGCGCTGATCGTCCGCTGAGCACCGACGATCGACTCCGATCCCGGTCTGTCTATTGGTCCGGCCGCCGCCGTGGGTGTGGCCGGGCGCATAGTCCCGTGCGGCCAATGACGCCGAGTCGAAATTCGGGGCCGTCGCACCTCGAAATAGCTGTAAATACGCGAACTGCTTACGAAACTTGGCTTCGTCAAACCTTGACGTTCACGCCGTGAACAAGCTAAGAATGTCGACGCCGAGCGGTACGGATCGGCAGCCCCTCCTTACATTCGCGTTATTGGGCCGCAATCCTCGAGTCGCGGCGCCTGGCGCATAGGGTCTAAAGGCTCCAAGGCTATGGCAGACGACGCATCAAATCCGATCGAAAAGCTCGCGAGCCTCGCTGCCCGCGCCGGCGCGCGGCTGCCGCTTGGCGAGAAGATGCGCACCCGGCTCAACACGATGCGTTCGGAACTCGACCGTATGGCCGATCCCGACGGCGCTTGGGGCCATTTCGCCGCGCGGGTCGAGGCGCGCTACGCGACCGATGCCTCCGCCTTCGACGATGCGGAGAAGCGGCGTCTGTTCAAAGACATGGTCCGCCTTGTCGAGTTCGAGCCGCACGCCTACTGCAACCGTCTGTGCCCGTTCTGCCCGAATATCGACGGCAAGCGGATCAAGGACCATTCGCCGATGGATTTCGCCGTCTACCGGCGGACCATCGGCGATCTCGCCGCGATCGGCTACGACGGGATCGTGCGTTTCGCGCGCTATTCCGAGCCGCTGGCCTGCAAGACGATCTGCGACTACGTCTCGGTCGCCCGCGCGGGTTTGCCGAATGCCGAGATCGATATCGTCAGCAACGGCGACTATCTCGACGCCGATCTGCTCGATCGCCTTGCGGATGCGGGATTGTCGATCCTGCGAATTTCGATCTATCCGAAGGGCTACGATTGGAACGTCGCGGCCGCGCGCGATCAGCTCGACAAGCTCCTCAAACGCGCGAAGACGACGGCCAAGCCCCTCGTCGAAGCGTCCGACCGGCTCTATTGGCGCATCGCCCATCCGCGCGTCGAAGTCTACGCCGAGGCGGCCGACCTCAACCGCGTCGGCTACGATCGCGGCCAGACGCTCGAAAAGCTGATCGACCGGAGCTATGTCCGCAAGTCGCCGTGCACGATGGTGTTCACGAATCTTACGATCGATTTCAACGGCGCCGTAATGCCGTGCTGCAATTTACGCAGCGACGTGCCCGAACATAAGGACTTCGTGGTCGATGTCGTGTCGGGCAATCGCTCCATTTTCGACGTCTACGCCTCCAAAGCGATGTCGGAATGGCGCGCCTCGCTCGCGCGCGCGGGCGCCAAAAAATCGCCCTGCGATACCTGCAAACAGAAGGCGATCGACGATCCGGTGGCTCTCGCGTTACTCGACCGACGTCTGGCCGCGCGGCTGGCGGACGGATGATTCTCTTTCTCTACAAGGCCGGACGCCGCGGCATTCTGGAATCGACGAATGGGCCGGACGAATTCTTCTACGGCGCGACGGGTCTGGCGCGCGCCGGCCTTGACGTCGCGACGCTCGATTCGGACGAAATCGCCGCGTTGGCCGGCGCGGCGGACGCGACGCGCCCGGTCGGCGCCTTCTGGCGGCTTGCGCGCCGGCCGCTGGCCGCGGCTCTGCCCGGATTTCCGAGCGTTATCGCATCGCACGTATTCCATCCGGCCGTGCGCGCCCGGCTTGCCGTCGCGGACACGATCGTGGCGACCACGACCGGATTCGCCTATGCGCTCGCCCTTCTGAAAGCGACGGGCAAGCTGCGCGCGCGGGTCGTCGCGTTGGCGATGGGGATCTTCGCCGATACGCAGCCCGCTCGCCAGAAAGCGTTGTTCGGCCATCTCCTCCGGCAGATCGAGTTGATCGCGTTGTCGCCGGCCGAAGCGGCCTTCTTACGCGCGCGGTTGCCCGGTCACACGCGGATCAGCAGCATTCCTTTCGGCGTCGACATCGGATTTTGGACGCCGGGCGCCGTGCCGTCCGGGCCCGGCGAGCCCTATGTTTTCGCGATCGGCAACGATCTGCAGCGCGATTGGGCGACGCTGATCGACGCCTGGACGCACGATCTGCCGAAATTGAAGATCGTGACCGGGATGCCTCTTCCACCCTTGCCGGCCAATGTCGAAGCCATTCGCGGCAACTGGCACAAAGGCGGGCTTAGCGACGAATCCATCCGCGAACTCTATCGGGGCGCTTCGCTGGTCGTGTTGCCGATCAAGTCGACCATTCAGCCCTCCGGGCAAAGCGCGTGTTTGCAGGCGATGGCATGCGCCCGGCCGGTGGTCATCTCGGATTTCCCCGGACTTTGGGATGTCGAACGCCTGCGCGACGGTGAAACCTGTTTCCTCGCGCCGTCCGGCGATGCGGGCAAACTCGCGGCGGCCGTTCGCGGAGCGCTGATGGATCCCGCGCGGACCCAAGCGCTGGGGCTGCGCGCGCGTCGTCTTGTGGAGGAGCGATTCACCTCCACGCATATGGCGCGGGCGTTCGCGCAAGTTCTCGATATACCGGTGGCGGCGTGAACGGCCCGCCCGATCAGCTCAGACTGATTGAAGCGCGGCGGATCGTTCTCGACGGTTTGACCCGCCGATTTCTGACCTCCGACGGCCTCATGGCGCGCAACAATCCGCCCGACGCCCGTTCTTTGTTCGACAACTTCGACGATACCGCACCTTTCGTGCTCGCGGCGGGCGGCGCGCCGTTCCTGCTGGATCAGATCGCGCGGTTGCCGGCCGACCCATTCGCCGATCTCCTTGCCGAAGGCGGCGTCGTCTACGCGTATGGCGTCGACGAGTTCGCCGGCGGACTCGCCGCCGTGCACCGCGCCACCGGCGATCCCGCGGCGGGCGCCCGCGCCGCCGCCGCTTTCGTCAAGGCGCGCGAACTTTTCGCCGACGATCGGCTGGGATTGAGCGAATGCGTCGACCTGACCGATGGGCGCCGCTCGCCGAATTTCGCGCCGTGGTCGGCCGCGTTGATCGAAGCGGCACTTGAAGGCGACCGGCCCGATCCGGCATGGATCGCCGCCGGCGCGCGAACGATGACGCTTTGGCTGGCGCATCCTTTCGTACGCCGGCACGGACTTTTTCCGCATCGCGGCGCCTTCGGCGCGGCGCGCGCGGTGGCCGATCGGCTCGCTTTTCTCGCCGGCCGGCGCGCGGCCGGTCATCCGCACGGACCCGCACGCGGTCTGTCGCGCCGCGTCGCGCGCTGGCGCTACGACTGGACGCGCAGCGGATCCTTTGCCCGTCTGATGAAGTCGAACACCTCGCCTTTTTTCGCGTTGCTCGCGCTGGCGGACGTCGATCGGTCGGCGGATTGGCACGCCGCCGCCGGACGATGGCTTGACGCGGCCTGCGCGCGTTTGGAATCGGCGGGCGCCGTCCGCGGCGTTTGGACGCCGGCCGGACCCGAGGGGCCGCCGACGCTGCTCGACGCGTTCATCCTCGTCGATGCCCTGTGCGACGCGTATTGGCGGCTTGCGCCCGAACCGCGCTGGCTGGACGCGGCCTTGCGGATCGCCGCGTTCGCGCTCGGCTGGCGCCGCCCGGACGGACTCATCCCCTCCGTGCCGGACGGCGACACCGCGCATATCGACCATCAGGTGGATTTCGCGGTATCCCTCGCGCGGGTGGCGCAGCTCGCCGGCCGCGCGGATTTCGCGCGCGCGGCCTACGCTTTGATCGCCGCGATCGTCGAGCGGCACGCGACGCCGACCGGTTTCGCGACCCATGTCGGCCGCGACGGCAAGCCGGTCCTGTCGGGCCGGCGCAACGAAGTCGATCCGAAATACAACGCGCTACTGCTGAAGGGGATATTGCTCGCCGAGACGATCGACATGCCGATCTACGGCGACACCGCCCGGATGGATTTATTCAAGGATCGTTGAGACGCCGACATGTCATTCAACCCGCTCGTAGCGATCCGCCGTGCCTTGGGCCATCTCAAGCGTTCGACTTGGGAGAAGACGGTCGTATTGCGCTTGTTTCTTCGCTACGCCTGGATCCAACATCGCCACGCCGCGCGCCGCGGCGAAGGGCCCGTATCGCGAATTTCGCACATCAATTTCAAGAACGCGCATTATCTCGAAAAGGCGATGCTCTGCGGATACGCGCGCACGCCCGAACTCGACGCGTGCTACGCAGCGCTGATGCGCTATCTCGATTCGCCCGAAGGCATGGAAGACGACTGCCATTTCTATCTGCGCAAGCTCGCCCACGAATACGAGCGCTATCCCGACGGCTTCGTTTGCTTCATGCACGCGGCGCAAGCCAAACCTTGGCCGGACTCCTACGCGGCGACGTTGCGCAAAATAGTGGTGCAGCGTCGCTCCACGCGGCGCTTCGCGCCCGAGGCGTTGGACGACGCGACGCTCGAACCGATCGTCGAGGCGGGCGCCTATGCGCCGACTTCCTGCAACGCCCAACCGCTCGCCTTCATCACGATCCGCCGGCGCGAAACGCTCGATCTGGTTTTCGGCGCCGCCGCCGGCGCCGCGCAATGGGCCGGTGCGGTGCCGACCGGCATCGTGATCGCCACCGACCGGCGCCATTACAAGCCGTTCGAGCAGCATCTCGTGATGTTCCAAGACGTCGCGGCGGCGGCGCAGAATTGCTTGCTGGCGGCCGAAGCCGCCAACCTTGCCGCGTGCTGGGTCTCGCTGATCTCGGACGCGCATATGGCGCGTCAGGACGAAATCTATCGCGCACTCGGATTGCCGCCCTACATGGTGATCGGCGCGGCCATCGCGATCGGCCGCAAGTCGAACGCCGTTTGCATGGTTCCGCGCCGGCCGCTCGCAAGCCTTTCCCATCGCGAACGTTTCGGCGGATCGCCGGAATGACGGATCCCGTCTTCCATGTCGCTTTCCCGACCATCGATGCGCCGACCGGCGGCGGCAACCAATTCCTGCGCGCGCTCAAAGGCGCCTTCGAAACCCGCGGGCTCCACGATCCGACCGGGACGAGCGCGGACGTCATTCTCTTCAACAGCTATCAGAATGCGCGCGCCGCGATCGCTTTGCGTCGCGACAATCCGAAAGCCATTTTCGTCCACCGGGTCGATGGTCCGATGCGGCTTTACAACAAGCCGGACGATCCGCGCGACGCCTTGGCGATCGACGCCAATGCCCTGATCGCCGACGCGACGGTGTTCCAATCACAATGGTGCCGTAGCGCGAACCGCGAACTCGGCTGGCCGACGGACGGGCCCGAAGCTGTCATCGGCAACGCCGCCGACCCGGCCATTTTCAAGCCGCGCCCCGCGCGCGCTTGCGGACCGCGTCTGCGTTTGATCGCGACCAGCTGGTCCGCGAATCCGAACAAAGGGTTCGACGACTACGCTTGGCTCGATACCAATCTCGATTTCTCGCGAATCGAAATGACATTCGTCGGCAACGCGCCGGTGTCCTTCGCGAATATCCGCGTATTGCCGCCGCTGCCCAGCTCGGGACTTGCCGTTGAACTCGCCGCGCACGACGTTTTCGTTACCGCTTCGCGCAAGGATCCATGTTCGAACAGTCTGATCGAGGCGCTGACGGTGGGCTTGCCGGCCATCGCGCGCGCCGACGGCGGCCATCCCGAACTGGTCGGTACTGGCGGCGTTCTGTTCCGGACGGCGACCGAAATTCCCGCGCTGATCGCGCGCGTTGCGGCCGAGTATGACGCCTTCCGCGCCGCGATTCGCGTGCCGACGATCGCCGACATCGCGGGCGCCTATGTCGCATTCGCGCGCGAACTCGTGGCCGCCAGCGCTGCGGGGCATCTGACGCCCAAACGGTTGGGCGCTTTCGCCGCGTGGCGTGCGCGCTGGCGGTTCCGCGGAAGGAGTTGAACGATGCGCAAGGACCATATGGCCGTCCGCTCCGGCGAAGCGCGGGACGAGACCCGCTTTATCGCCGATCATTGGGCGGCGATCTGGCGGGAGGAAGGCGGTCCGGCCAAAGCGATCGCGGACGTGACGCGCGCCGAAGAATATCGGGCGATCGCGCCGGTCCTCGATGCGCTGCCCGCGGGCGCGCGCGTGCTCGACGGCGGTTGCGGTCTCGGCGCGTGGACCCAGCATATGCGCACGCGCGGGTTCGATGCGGTCGGACTCGACATCGCCGAAGAGACTGTGGCGCAGCTCAACGGCCTGTTCGGCGGGGGTTCGTTCCGGGTCGCCGACATCCGCGCGACCGGCCTGCCCGGCGCGAGTTTCGACTTTTATTTCTCGTGGGGCGTTTTCGAGCATTTCGAGGATGGGCAGCAGGGCTGCTTGCGCGAGGCGTATCGGCTGCTGAAGCCCGGCGCGCGGCTCGCGATCTCGGTGCCTTTCGACAATCTGCGTCACGCGCTGGCCGGTGCGGGCGCCGTCATCACCGAACCGCCCGGCGCGCCGATGCGCTTCTATCAATGGCGCCTGACCCGCCGCGAACTGGCGCGCGAATTGGCGATCGCGGGTTTCGCGGTCGAACGCATCGTGCCGATCGGCAAAATCAGCGGTCTACAGCGTGCTTTGGGGCGTGCGGGCCGATTCGCGCCGCCGCTCGCGCGGGTGTTGGCGCCGCTCGTCCCCGCGCGGGCGGTCGCGCACATGTTGCTTGCCGTCGCGCGCAAGCCGGACGGCGGCTGACGCAAGGCGCCGTCCGGGGCGGAGCTTACCCGAAACGATTGTAGATCGCGCTGCCGAGACGCCGGACGATGCTCGCCGCGGCGGAATCCGCACGCGGCCTCTGATGCATCGACTCCGATATCGCGGCAAGCTTGCCCGCATCCAGTTTCGAATCCCGGCGCGTCTTCTGGAACAAAATCGAATAGCTATAGGGAAGCATATCAACCGAGCGCAAACCGGCTTTCACCGCCTTCGCATCCTCGCAAGCGGACGAGAAGCCGGCCGGGTCGAATTGGGCTACCCCAAGGGATGATAAGCCGCCGCGCGGCCGGGCGGCATCCGGCAGGACGTTCTGTCTCCACGTCAACGGAACCAGCCCGTGCGCGCCCGCCGTATCCACGAGATCGGCAAGCGTGGGGTGACCGGGATCGAAGTAGGAATACGAATTCATGATGGTTTCGTGGTGCTCCGGCATCGTCGCGCGAACGTAGGCGTCGAAATCGGATTTGGACATCCGCTGCGCGGCGAAGGGGAAATGCCCGAACACGTTCGTCGTGTTCATCGCATGCCACCAATTCGTCACCCACACGTAGAAAAACCCGCCGTCGGCCAGCAGGTCCGCGACCTTCCCGAATATCCGTTCCGCCGGAAACCAGTCGAGCGAAGCGAAGGAGGTGACGAGGTCGAACTGACCCTCGAACTCGAAGACGTTTCCGGCGACGAACCGGTCCATCGACGGGCGGCGGCGCATCTTCAGGCGATAGATGTCGGAACCCGGCCGGTGCCCGTAGTCGGCCGCAAACTTACGCACCGTCGGCACGCGGTTCATGATCAGGTATTCGATCTCCGACCATTCGGACGGCGGCTTCGCGGCGATTCGATCTTGCATCGCCTCGGCGTGGCGCAGCCATTTGAACCGGCGATGCATTCGATCGAGACTCGACTCGTCGAAGCCGGTGCAATGGTCGTAAACGTCGATGCCGACCGCTTCGTCGATATAGCCCCAGCCTTTTAGAAGGCGCAAATGCACGCCGCGGCCGCAGCCGATATCCAGCGCTCGTCCGCCCGGCCGCGCGAACCGCGTATCGGCGAAAGCCTCGAGCAACTGGTATGTCGGGACGACCCGTGAAACGTAGTCGACGAGCGTCTTCACGCTCGTGCGTTCCCGGCTGAATTTGGCGCGGATCGTCGCATAGTCGATCGCTCCGGGATCGCCGGCGGCGTTCACGCTGGTTTCGACGACATTGGAAACCGATTTCCGATGGCCGTAATGGCGAACGTGGAAATCGTAGAAACCCGGGACGAAGTCGAATGTCTTGCCCGAGGCGGTCGAGTATCGGCCGGTCGGGTTCGGATCGTCTGTCATGGCGCAGCTTTCGCGGGGGGCAAGCGCCCGGAGGACCCGCCCGGTCCAACATGCGGTATCGTCGCGCCGGGGCGGCCGGTAACGGCGGCAAGTGTGGGGTGTGTAGCGTCGCGCGCCGGGCGAATCAAGCGGCAATGCTCCGTTCAAGCCGCGCGCGGACCCTGCCGACGACCTCTTCGGTTGAAATGTCCAGCGTGCAGATGCGCCCGTTGTCGCACCAACCTTGATTGCCGCACGGCGCGCACGCGACGCGCCGGCAGACGATATCGTGGAAATCCGGATAAGCGGCGAATTCTGGGGAAGTCACGCCGCCCCAAACGATCGTCGCATCGGTTCCGACGGCACGCGCGGCGTGCATGAGCCCGCTTTCGGTGCCGAGGAACAGACGCGCCCGCGCGAGCACCGCGCAAGCGGTCCGGAAATCGGTGCGACCCCGCAGATCGACGGTGCCGGCCAGCGGCCGTGAATCCGCGAGGCCCAGCTGGACGACGCGAACGCCGGCCGCGGTCAGCGCGTCGGCGACCGTTTGCCAACGCTCGAACGGCCAGGCGCGCAGTTCCCCGAAAAACTCCGGGTTGGTTTCCGGCTCGATGGCGACAAAAGGCGCTTCGACGCCCGCTTGGCGCAGCATGGCTTCGGCGCGCGTCCGATCGCTCTCGTCGAGATAGATTTGCGGCGGTGCCGCTTCCTCGTCGGGCGCGAATCCCGCCAGCATCGTCGCGATCGCGTGTCCGCCGGGTTTCCAGTCGAAGCGCCGCCGGCCGGGCGGGCCGGATTGGCCGGCGGCGTAGGAGTGGATCTCCATATCCACGTAGAGAACCAAAGGCCCCCGCCGCGAGAGGGCGATGCGATGGAGCGCGTGTTCCCACGCGCGTCGTGCGCCGAACTTCTCCAGCGCCGTCAGAAACCAAGTGTCGAGGCGCTTCGCGAAGGCGGATTTGGGCCGCCGGACGGTGAAGGCGACGTGCGGATTACCTCTAAAAACAGGGTCGTCGCCGAGGGCGGCGTCCGCATCGTGGCCGCGCAGCGCCAGAATGTCGGAAAATTTCGGCTGCTTGGCGAGCACGAGCGGACGCCCTTTTCGGGCCAGCGCGGCGATCACGCCGTTCCACATCAAATTTCCGCCGAGACCCACCGTCAACCTCGCGAATACTTAAAGGAAAACAGACATTTCTTGACATCGGGGCGCATGAAAATCTATATGTTCACGTCGTGAACGTCCAGCCGATCCGAGAAATGTCCCTGCCTCGCCCGGGGCTTGCCGGGCTTTGTGGCGCCGCGGCGCCCGTCGGACGGAACGGCGCGGAAACGCGCAAAGCCTATGTAATCGCTATGGCCCAATTTCCGCCGGCCGGCCCCTCGCGCGAGTATGCCGCATGAAGGAATCCTTTGACCGAACGAGTCGCACTGATCCGCGCTGACGGGAACGCGCGCATCGGCGCGGGCCATTTGGTGCGCTGCGCCGCACTGGGCGACGCCCTCGCGGCATTGGGCTGGCGTTGCGTTCACGCGCGTGCGGCGGGCGGCTTCGCGCTGCCCGGCGGCGACGGCGCGCGCGAGATCGTCGAACTCCAAGGTCCGCCGGAGACGCACGCCGCATCCGCCCTGGCGGCTTGCGGCCGCGCGCCGGACGCCGCGATCGTCGATCACTACGAGCTCGGCGATGCTTTCGCCGCGGCGATCGCCCCTGACGCGGGGCGCCTCGTGCGGATCGACGATGGACCCGGCGCGCCGTTGCGCGGCGATATCATCGTCAATCCCGCGCCCGGAATCGATGCGGCCGGTTACGGTCCGGTGCGCGCGCTGACCGGCCCGGTTTACGCCTTGCTGCGCCCGGCCTTCGCCGCCGCGCGGCGCGATCCGCGCCGGGCGCCTGGCGCCGGGCGCCGCGTGCTGGTGACGTTGGGCGCCTCCACGCCCGTCGCGCGAATCGCCGAAGTGGCCGCGAAAATCGCCGCGCTCGGCTCCGTGACGGTCGAAGCGATCGGCGGCCCGGACGCCGCCGATTTTCCCGCCCCGCCCGGCGTCGAGTTGCGGCGCGGGTGGAGCGATCTCGCCGCCGCGATCGCGCGCGCCGACCTCGTGGTCACGGCCGGCGGCGGCACTGTCTGGGAGATGTGCTGCCTCGGCGTTCCCGGCGTCGTCGTCGTGACGGCGGAGAACCAGCGGCGCAACGCCGCCGCCCTTGCCGCCGCGGGCGCCGCCCGCGTCGCGGGGGATTTGGATACGGCGGCACCCGATCGGATCGCGCGCGCGGTTGGCGATCTTTTGGACGACTCCGCCGGCTATGCCGCGATGGCCGGCAAGGCGTGGGCGCTGTGCGACGGCCGTGGCGCCATGCGCGTGGCCCGCGCGATCGATCCGCCCGTGGATCGGGCGGGCGCGCCGGTCCATCTGCGTCCCGCCACGCCGGCTGATTGCGACATCGTGTTCGGATGGCAGAGCGATCCGCGGGTGCGCCGCCATTTCCGCAATCCGAATCCGCCCGCGCGCGACGAACATGTGGCGTGGTTCGCGGACCGCCTGCGGCGTCCCGACGGCGTTTTTTACGTCGTCGAGTCGGATGCGCGGCCGGCCGGTATCGTGCGCGCCGATCGCCGCGACGACGGATGGGAAGTCTCGATCCTGATCGACCCCGCGCGTGCGGGCCGGGGAATCGGCCGGACGGCGCTGGCGTTGCTCGACGAGTTGATGCCGAACGCCCGCCTCCGCGCGCATGTTCTGGCGGCGAACGAAGCGTCCCATCGCATGTTCAGCGCCGCCGGCTACCGGCCCGTTGGTCCGGAATCTTATGTTCGCGAGCCGCGGGGAGCGCACGCATGAAAAGTTACGTCGTCGCCGCCCGGCACCCGTGGAACCGGTCCGCCTTCGAACGCCGCACGCCGCGCCTGCCGGGCGCCTGGCATCTGATCGAGCGGCGCGAGGATCTGACCGAGGCGTTATTGCGCGACATCCGGCCGCGCTACGTCTTTTTTCCGCATTGGAGCTGGGAGGTTCCGGAAGCGATCTGGCGGAACTGGGAATGCGTTTGCTTCCACATGGCCGACGTGCCCTATGGCCGCGGCGGAAGCCCGCTGCAGAACCTGATCGCGCGCGGCCATCGTTCGACGATGCTGACGGCGTTGCGCATGGAGCGCGAGCTGGACGCGGGCCCCGTCTATTTGAAACGGCCGCTCGATCTTTCGGGCCGGGCGCAGGAGATATTCGAGCGCGCGGCTGAAATGGTCTACGATTTGGCCGAGGAGATGGTCGCGCGCGAGCCTGCGCCGGTACCGCAAAGCGGTGAGCCGGTCGTGTTCCGCCGCCGGACGCCCCAACAGAGCGCCCTGCCGGCGGCGGCGACGGCGGAAGGTTTATACGACCATATCCGAATGCTCGACGCGGAAGGCTATCCGCCCGCGTTTTTGGATTTCGACGGCTGGCGGCTGGAATTTTCCGAAGCCGAAACGGCGGCAGATCGCGTGACGGCGCGCGTCGTGTTCCGGCGCATGCGGGGAGAAAAGGAATGAAGGACAGCGTTCTCGTCGTCGCCGCGCATCCGGACGACGAAGTTCTCGGCTGCGGTGCCACGCTGGCGCGCCATGCCGCCGAAGGGGACGACGTGCACGTCCTCATTCTGGCGGAAGGGATCACGTCGCGCGATCCGTCGCGCGACGCGCGCGCGCGCGCGGCGGATATCGAAGCCTTGCGCGCGGTGGCGCAAAACGCGGCCGCGGCGCTGGGTGTGCGGCCGCCGGAATTCGGCGGATTTCCGGACAATCGGATGGATTCCGTTCCGTTGATCGATGTCGTGAAATGCGTCGAACGGACGGTCGCGGCGTGCCGGCCGGCCGTCGTCTATACGCATCATCCGGGCGATCTCAACGTCGATCACCGCGTCGCCGCCGTCGCCGTGCTGACCGCTTGCCGTCCGCTGCCCGGCCAATCGGTGCGCGCGATCTACGCCTACGAAACGCCGTCGAGCACCGAATGGTCGCCCACCGCGCTCGCCGAGCCCTTCGCGCCCGCGCGCTGGGTTTCGGTGGCCCCTTATCTCGACGCCAAATTTGCCGCCCTGGCCGCCTACGAATCGGAGATGCGCCCGTTTCCTCACGCGCGCTCGATCGAAGCGGTGCGCGCACTCGCCGCGCTGCGCGGCGCGCAATGCGGCCATCCGGCGGCGGAAGCATTCTCGATCCTCAGGGAGGTCCGCGTATGAGCCGGAGTTTCGAAATCGCCGGCCGTCCGATCGGTCCGGCGCATCCGCCTTACGTTATTGCCGAATTGTCGGGCAACCATAACGGCAGCCTCGATCGCGCCGTCGAACTCGTGCGCATCGCCAAGCGCGCGGGCGCCGACGCGGTCAAACTGCAGACCTACACCGCCGACACGATGACGATCGACGCGCCCGGACCGGAGTTCGAGATCCGCGGCGGCCCATGGTCCGGTCGGCGTCTCCACGAGCTCTACCGCGAGGCTGCCACGCCGTGGGACTGGCATCCCCGGCTGTTCGAGGAGGGCAAGCGTCTGGGCTTGACCGTTTTCTCGACGCCGTTCGATCCCACGGCGGTCGAACTCCTGGTTTCTTTGGGCGCGCCCGCGATGAAGATCGCCTCGTTCGAGGCCACCGATCTGCCGCTGCTCGCCAAGATCGCCGGCGCCGGCAAGCCGGTGATCATGTCGACCGGAATGGCGGATCTCGTCGAGATTTCCCAAGCCGTCGATGCGTGCCGGGCGGCCGGAAACGGCGAGCTGACGCTGCTGCATTGCGTGAGCGGCTACCCGTCGTCGCCGGAGGAAGCGAATCTGCGCACCATCCCCCATATGGCGCAGACTTTCGACTGTCCGATCGGGCTGTCGGATCACACATTGGGCGTGGCGACGTCGGTCGCGGCCGTGGCGATGGGCGCGTGCGTCATCGAGAAGCATTTCACGCTGGCGCGCGCCGACGGCGGACCCGACGCGGGATTCTCGCTCGAGCCGGCCGAACTGGCCGAGCTGTGCAAAAGCGCGCGCGAAGCGTGGCAGGCATTGGGCCGGATCGATTACGGGCGCAAGCAAAGCGAGCGCGGGAACGCGATTTTCCGCCGTTCGCTCTATATCGTGCGCGACGTCGCCGCGGGCGAAACGCTGACGGCCGAGAACGTGCGCTCGATCCGGCCGGGCTTCGGGCTTGCGCCCAAGCATTTGCCCGCGGTGCTCGGCCGGGTGGCGCGCGCGCCGCTGGCGCGCGGCACCGCGCTCAAATGGGAGCATTTGGAATGAGCGTCGCGCTCAATTCTGGTCCCAGATGTTGTCCTTGATCCACTGGCCGTATTCGTTTTTCACCCACACGCGCGGGTCCCGGAAGGTGTCGGCGACGAGCTCGAATTCGGTGCGCGTCATCCCGACATAGTTGAGCCATCGGGCGATGTCCCCCGGGATCACGCCTTCGTACTGGCGCACGAGCTGGACGCCTTCCTCGCGTGTCATCAAGCCGTTTCGGATATCTCGGCTGACATGGTCGGCGACGCGCCCGTAGCCGAACTTCACGTACTTCATGTAGTCGTGGACGCCGTTGTCGTGAATGTTGTTGAGATTCGAATCGCGCGCGTAGGTCCGGTCGAATGGGATGGGATTGAGGTTGAAGCCGTAGAGCTCGACCATCAAACGGGTATGTTCGGCCTGGTTCCATCCAAAGAAATTCGAAATGAAAATGCCGCGGATGCCGACCCGTTCGATTTCGGAATCCTCGGGATATTTCGCCCATAGGAGTTCTTTCTCCTCGAGCCCTTCCAGGCCGACGAAATCGTCCCAGTCGTAGCCGCGCAGCAGGTGCTCCTTGCGGTAGCGCGCCGTGTACTCGACCATGTCCTTGTACGAGTGCATGCCGCCCATGTTCATGAACCCGTGCTCGCCCCAGATGATCAGCGGGATGTTCCAGCGGACGGCGACTTGGATCGCGACCGAATTGATCCCCATATGGACGTGCATGTCCGGGTCGCCCATCTTGAACATGCCGACGCGGTTCATCTTCTTGAGCGCGGCGACCGAGGGCGTGAAGTTGAAATAGTCGCAGGCGAAGACATCCTTCATCAGCTGGATGTTCTTCTTGCCGACTTCGGTTTCGTTGTTCTCGTTGTAGGTCACGAGCAGCGGATTCATGCCGTACTTCTTCATCAGGTGGACCTGATAGAAGCTGTCCTTTCCGCCGCTGACCGGAATGACGCAGTCGTAGTTCTTGCCGGATTTGTTGCGATAGTCGTCGCACAATTGGCGGAACAGGCGCTCGCGCCGGCTCCAATCGATCGTCTTCTGCTCTTCGTGCGTCCGGCAGCCGCTGCACACCTGCTCGGCGTCCAGCGTCAGCGGCGTCGCCGCCACGAGCGGATAGCAGCAGCGTTTGCAGAACAGCATCCGCGGGGGGCGGACGCGGGGTTCAAGGGACTGGTTCATGTCGGAAAACCTCGGTTGCGGTCAGCTCTCGTAGGGATAGCGCACGGTGTGGCCGCTCCGGCGCAGCGTCTGCTTGGCGCGCTTGTAGGAGTGTTCGGTGAAATGGAAGATGTTGCCGGCGGCGACCGCGCTGGCGCCGCCCGCGTCGATCGCGTCGCGGAAATCCTCGAACGCGCCGACGCCGCCGCACGCGATGACGGGAATGTTCACGGCGGCGGACACGGCGGCGATCGCGTCCACGTCGTAGCCGTCGGCCGTGCCGTCGCGATCGACGGCGTTCAGAAAAATTTCACCTGCGCCGCGCGATTCGAGCTCGCGCGCCCAATCGACCGGATCGCGCGCGACCGGCGTGCGGCCTTGATCGAAGGCTAGGATCATGCGGCCGTCGGCACCGCGCCGGAAGTCGATGCCCGCGACCATGGCTTGGCTTCCGTACTTCGTGGCGACCTCCGTCGTTAGCCCCGGGTCGCGCCACAACGCCGAATTGATCGCCACCTTGTCCGCGCCGTTGGCGAGGGTGCGATCGACATCGGCCAGCGAACGCAGGCGCCCGCCGAAGGTCAGCGGCATAAACGCGTGCTTGGATATTTCGCGCAGCAGCGACAAGGCGTCGCCCTGACCTTTCACCTTGTGGTCGTCGCGGCGCATGTCCAGCCCGTCCTCGCGCGAGATGTCGATGTAGACGAGCTCGTCGACGAGCCATTCCGAATAGCGCGCCAATTCGTTGACCGGATTGCCGATGACCTTGAACTCCTCGAAGCGCTCGCTGCGCACGATAAGGCCGTTCATCAGAAACAGAACCGGGATCACGCGGGTTTTCAGCATGTCACAGCGCCGCGAAATTCCCGAGGATCCGCAAGCCCAGTTCCTGGCTTTTCTCGGGATGGAACTGGACGCCGAAGACGGATCCGCGCGCGATCATCGCGGTCACCGGACCGCCGTAATCGGTATCCGCGACGCAGGATTCGGGATCGACGGTTTCGACGTGGAAACTGTGAACGAAATAGGCCGATCGCTCGACCGGCAGTCCGGCGCTCAGCGGCGTCTCGCGCAGGACGCGCACGTCGTTCCAGCCGATATGCGGCAGACGAAGATGGCGCCGGTTATCCGTCCGCTCGACGGGAATCTGCACGACCGTTCCGCGGATATAGCCCAAACCCGCGCAAGGCTCGAACTCGGTGCCCAATTCCGCGAGTAGCTGCATGCCGACGCAGATGCCGAGCAGCGGCTTGCCGGCGGAAACATGCGCGTCGAGGGGCGCCCGGAACCCCGCCGATTCGAGCATGCCCATCGCGCGCCGGAACGCGCCAACGCCCGGCAGGATCGCCTTGTCGCAGGCGGCCAGCTCCGCCGGATCGCCGACGATACGGCCCGGAACGCCCAGATGATCGAGCGCGTTGAGGACCGATTGGAGATTGCCGACGCCGTAATTGACGATGCCGATCATTCGCGCTCCGCGGCGTCCTCGCCGGACAGGATCGACCAGCATTCGAAATCGACGAATCGGCCGTCGACGAAGAACGCGTCGCGCTTGCGGCCTTCCCTTGTCCAGCCCAAGCTCTCGACGAGGCGGTTGAAACGCGGATTGGGCGATTCGGCCCAGATCCGATGCAACCCCATCGTCCGGAAGCCGTGTCGGACCACCAGCGAGACCGCCTCGCGTCCGAAGCCGCGTCCCCAAAATGCCCGATCGCCGAGCATGATCGAACACTCGGCGCTGCGGTGGCTCCACAAGATCGTGTTGAGCGCGATATTTCCTACATGCTTGCCGCCTTCGCGCGCGCAGATCGCAAGGACGAGGTCGCCGCGCGTCGGAATCGAGGCGATATAGGCGCGCATCGAGTCGGCCGTTGTCGGGAAGGATTTCGACGTCCGGAATCGGAGCACTTCGGGATCGTTGAGCCAGCCGAGATAGGCGGGCGTCGCGTCCTCCGGCGTTAAGGGACGCAAAAAGACGGCGTGTCCTTCGAGGAACGGGGCGCTGTCGGACATCGGTTCCACCTAGTTCGAAAGGCGCGGAAACGCGCGCAGCGCGTTGCGCCGGAAAATGCCGTCGAGAAGCGCCGTATCCAGATCGGCGCTCGCCATCTTGCCGAGCGTCCATGCCGGATTCATGAGCTGCGAATCGGTCGAGAAGATCACCCGATCCGGGCCGGCATGCGCGACCAGATCGCGCAGGTCGCAATTGCGCCGCAGCGCCGAGCTGGTCGCGATGTCGAAATAGATGTTCGGCCGCTTGGCGAGTTCGCGGTACCGCCAGGTCGAGTGCGCGGCGACGAAGTGGATTTCGGGGAACGCGTCGGCGACGTTCTCCAGACCCGGCAGATGGCACATGACCGGAAGATCGAAGCGGCGCGCCGCCTCCAGTATCGGGCGATAGGCGGGATGGTCGATCCGCATCGGTCCGTCGGCGTAGTAGAAATCCTGGATCGTCTTCACGGCCACGAAGCGCGGATTGGCGGCGAGGCGCTCGATCTCGGCGATGCTTTGCGCGGGACGCCAGGGATTGACGACGATCAACCCGTAAACCCGCTTGTCGGCGGCGACCAGCCGTTCCGTGTCCGCGTTGCCGGCTGCAAGGTCGTGGTTGAGCGCGAGAATCGACGACGTGACCATCTTCTCGATGCCGTAGGCGTCGAGCTCGGCGCGGATCGCCGCATGGGAAATCGCCGGTTCGATGATGTTCCAGGCGCCGGTGTGCCAATGCGTGTCGATTTTCGGGGCCCGGCGATGGGCGGTCCAGAACGGATGCGCGCTCGCGCGCCGCGGCGGCGCTTGAACGCCGAGCGCTGCGGCCAGCGACGCGCCCTCGATATTCGCGCGGTCCGCGTCGTCGAGATCTGCGGTGTAAAGCGAGAAATAGGTCGCCCCCTCGAGGCAGGTCGGCGAGTTCGACGCCATATAAAGGCGCTTAGAACCGACACGCTCGCAAAGCCAGCGGATCCCGCCGGTCTGCGTCACGCAGCCCACATCGAACAGGAACTCGGGGAAATCCTCGGCAACGGCCGCGATCTCCGGAAGGTTGTTGTAGCCCCGGCCTTGCATCCAGCGCACGAGAACCCGCGCGCCCGTCGGGCCGGCGGCGCGCGCGATATGCCCGAGATCGGTGACGTCCATCGCCCCCGTTTGAATCGGCAAACCGGCCTCCGCCGCCTTCTCGGCGAATTTCGCGACGCCGTAGTCGCTCCACCGCCAGGACTGCATATGCGGAAAAAGTCCCACCGCCTTGAATCCGGCGGCGCGCAGTTCCTCGAGCTCGGCGCGCGAAACGCTCCACCCGGCCAGACAAGCCGCGGCCAGTGGGATCAAGCGGCCGTTCGACGCGGCGCATAGTTCGAGCGTCCGCGCGTTGCCGAATGCGGATTGGTAGTAGACGGCCGAAAAATCGGCCGCCAGGGCGCGCGCCGCGCCGAATGCGTCGAGCCGCGCCAGCGTGCCGGCGAGATCGTAGCCGTACTCGATCGCGGGATCCTTACCGAGAAATACGCCGCCGTCGATCATTGCGCCCCAACCACCGCATTCCGCGAACGCCAGCGCGAGAACGCGCCCTCGGGGAAAAGCGAAACAACGGAATAGCCCAGCAGCGTCGCCTCGTACAACATCGTCGACTCCATGCCCGCGATCAGATCGGCGGCACCCAGGGCGTCGAGCGCATCACCCGCGCGCGAAACCGTCACGCGCGCATCAGGCCGCGCCGCTTGGTGCGCGTACTTGTCCGGCGAATCCTTCGGATGGGGCCGCACGACGACGATCGTGGTGCCGGAATCGACCGCGCCGTAGCCGGGGATCGCACCGGCCGCGATTGCGGCGAGCAATCCCGCAAGGCAAGCGTTCTCGTCGAAAGGAGCGGTCCGTCCGGCGGCGCGTGCCATCTCGCTGACGCATTCGCTCACGAACAGAACGACCCTGTCCCGGGGTCCCGCGCCCCAGGCTTCGCGCAGCCGCGCGCGCGCGCCGGCGTCCGGCGGCGCGGCCGTTTCGAGCATCGTCAGATGCGGATCGCCCAGCACCGTCAACCGTTCCGCCGGGATGCCCGACGCGCCGAGTTCGCGCACGGCGGCGGGCGTGTCGGCGAGGATCGCGGTGGGCCACGCCGGCGTGCCGTCCGCCAAGCGAAAGCGTTCGGCGAGATTGGCCGGATGCGTGGACAGCGCGTAGCACGGCACGCGCGCGGTCGTTGCGGCGATCCAAAAGCGTTTCTCGAAATCGCTATCCGCGCCCGACGTGCCCGTTACGACCACGTCGGGCGCCGCCGCGGCGATCGCCGCCGCCGCGCCGCCGTCGCCCACATCCGTCGTCCGGACCCCGATCGAAGCCCATCGCGCGGCCGCGTGATCGCGGGCGGCGACGGCGAAGTCGGGCCGCGCGTTCTCCGGCAGGCCGATCGCCGCGCGCAAACGGCCCGCCAATTCGCGCTGCGCCGGGTTTCGGGCGCTGTCCGACAAAAGCGCCCGGCAGGCGATGGTTTGGTTGGCGCCGCCAGGATCGCGGCAGACGAGCAAAACGCGTGGGGGGCTCATCGTGCCGCTCCGCGTTCCAAGCGCGCACGCAGCGCCGCGAGCCGTTCATCGTCCATCTTGGGCCAAGCGCGCGCGCCGATTTGCGGTTGCGCGACGGCGGGGACCGGCCGTCCTTCGCGCAGCGCGCCGGCGATTTGATCCAGCGCCGTGGCGAGCGTTTGAGCGCAATGGGCGTAGAGCGACGCCCGGATCCGTTCGTAGGTCCATGTTGCGGGAAATTCGTAGCGGCTTTCGCAAACCACCGGACCTGTGTCGATGCCGGAATCGATCCAATGGGCGGTGATCCAAATCGGTTCGCCGTTGTCGAGCGCCCATTCCGGGCAGTTGCGGCCGCGATAGCCGGGCAAGCGCCCCGGATGGGCGTTGAGAATGCCCAGGCGCGGGATCGCGATGGTTTCGGGACGCAGAATACCGATTCCGCCTTGGATGGCGACGTCGATTCGCGCCGCGGTCAAAAACGCCCGGAATTCCGGATCGTCGAGCGATGCGAAGCGTCCGGCGACCGCGTCCTCGGGAATCGGCGGCGGCCGCCAAAGTCCGCCGGTGCGGGCGCGCTCGATGGTGCGGGAATGCTCGGACATCGCGCCCACGGCCACGACCATGTCCGGGCGCCATCCCGCGCGCGAAAGTACCGCGAAATACTCCGGGCCGATGAAATTGCCGTCGGTGAACAACAGCGCAAGTCGAAGACGGTCGGTCATGCCGATCGGCGGCTCGCGAGTCGCCGAAACATGCCCCGACGGGACGGCAGCCGAATGGCCGCCGGGTGCCCGATGGCGGTATCGGCGATCGCCAAGATATACGCTTTACCCATGATTCACAAATACTTGTGATGATACCGGGAGGGTGGCTTCGTGCCGCCGAACTTGGGGATACTACTTGACACCCCTTTTACTGCCAACGTAATTGTTCATGGCGTGAACACTATCCGTTGGCGTTACGGATTCGGATGTCGATAGCGAGCGTTGCGCGCCGCCGGCACCCGAACGGCGGTAGCGTTGCGCGACCCCTATGCCCGTTCCTCGAACACCCGCAGCGTCGACGCGGGAAGCCGGATATCAACCATGAAAACCGCGATGAGCCGACTCAACGGAACCTCCGTGTTGATTACGGGGGGCACCGGCTCGTTCGGGCGCGCCTTCGTGGCCCATATGCTGGCCCACGCCGATCCGGCCCGGTTGATCGTCTTCTCGCGCGACGAGCTCAAGCAGTCCGAGATGCAGGCGGAAATCGGCAAAGACCCGCGTATGCGCTATTTCATCGGCGACGTGCGCGACGCCGATCGCCTGGAAATGGCGTTCCACGGCGTGGACTACGTGATCCATGCGGCGGCTTTGAAACAGGTTCCGGCGGCCGAATACAATCCCTTCGAATGCGTGCGCACGAACATTCACGGCGCGGAGAACGTGGTCCGCGCCGCGCTGCGCACCGGCGTGAAGCGCGTCGTGGCGTTGTCGACCGACAAGGCGGTCAATCCCGTCAACCTATACGGCGCTTCGAAGCTTGCTTCCGATAAAATCTTCGTTGCCGCGAACCATCTGTCTGCCGGACGCACGGCTTTCTCGATCGTCCGGTACGGCAACGTCGTCGGCTCGCGCGGTTCGGTCATCCCGCTATTCAAGCGTCTTCTCGCCGGCGGCGCTCGCGAACTTCCCGTGACCGACGCGCGCATGACGCGGTTCCTCATCACGCTCGAAGAGGGCGTGCGCTTCGTCATCCAGTCGCTCGAACAGATGCATGGCGGCGAGATTTTCGTACCCAAGATTCCCAGCGCATCGCTCGACGAGATCGTTCGCGCGATGCCCGGGTCCGTCGGCGCGCGCAACGTCGGGATCCGTCCCGGCGAGAAGCTGCACGAAGTCATGGTGACCGAGGACGACGCGCGCCACACGCTCGAATTCGACGATCGCTACGTCATCCTGCCGGAGGGCGATTTTCCCGCGCGCGCGGAATACGAAAAGGCGGGCGCGCGTCCCGTGGTCGATCGGTTCCGCTACGCCAGCGACGGCAATCCCCAAAGACTGGATCGCGAGGCGCTGGCGCGTCTGATCGCGGCCGTGTGATGACGGGCTTTCTTCCCTACGGCCGGCAGTATATCGACGACGCCGACGTGGCGGCCGTGGCCGCCGTGTTGAAGGGCGATTGGCTGACGACGGGCCCGGCGGTCGAAAAAATGGAAGCCGCTTTGGCCGCGGCGGTGCAAGCGCCCCACGCCGTCGCCTGCAACAGCGGCACGGCCGCGTTGCATCTGGCCGCCTTGGCGCTGGGGCTCGGCGCCGGCGACACGGCGCTCGTGCCGGCCATCACGTTCATGGCTTCGGCCAACGCCGCGCGCTATGTCGGCGCGGAAGTCGCTTTCGTCGATGTCGATCCGGCCACGGGTCTGTCGTTTCCGGCGCATTTCGAAGCGGCCCTCGCCCGTGCGCCGGGTGCCGTCAAGGCCGCGTTCCCGGTCCATTATGCCGGCCGGTGCGCCGATCCCGCCGGTCTGGCGGATTTCGCCGCGCGCCATCGCGTCGACGTCGTCGAGGATGCGTGCCACGCCCTCGGCACGGTCTACGATGTCGGCGGCCATTCCTTCGCGGTCGGTTCCGGCGCGCATGCGCGCCTGTGCGCGTTTTCGTTCCATCCGGTCAAGACGATCGCGATGGGCGAAGGCGGCGCGGTGACGACGCGCGATGCCGATCTGGCCGCGCGCATGGCAAGATTGCGCAGCCACGGGATCGAACGCGATCCGGCGCGGTTCGTCGATCGTACGGCCGGGTTCGCCGCCGACGGTACCGCCAATCCCTGGTATCACGAGTTGTCGGAGCTGGGGTTCAACTACCGCGCCAGCGATCTGAATTGCGCGCTCGCCGAAAGCCAGTTGCGCAAGCTACCCTTCTTCTCGGCGCGGCGTCGGGCGCTGGCCGCGCGCTATGACGCGCTGCTCGCGCCGCTGAGCAACGTCGTACGGCCGCTTGCGAACGTGGCAGGCTGCGCGCCGGTCCTGCATCTCTATGCCGTGTCGATCGATTTCCTGGCCGTAGACTTGGATCGCGCCCGCGCGATGGCCGAGCTCAAAGCGCGCGGCGTGGGCACGCAAGTCCATTACATTCCGGTGCACCGGCAACCTTATTACCGCGCGCGCTACGGCGATGTGTCGCTGCCCGGCGCCGAGGCGTTCTACGCGCGCTGCCTCAGCCTGCCGTTGTTCGTCGGCATGGCCGATTCGGACGTCGATCGGGTCGTCGCCGCCCTTGTGGACGTCCTGGGCCGTGCCGGAAGCTGAACGACCGGGAGTTCGAGCGATGAAAACCGCCATCACGATTCAAGCGCGCATGACCTCCACCCGGTTGCCGGGCAAGGTCATGCTGCCGATCCAAGGCAAGCCGACCCTCGAATTGATGGTCGAGCGGTTGCGCCGCGTGCGCGGCGTCGACGGCATCATCCTGTGCACGACGGTCAACGATTCCGACGACGTGCTCGCCGCGCTCGCCGCGCGCCTGGGCATCGCGTGCTATCGCGGCAGCGAAAACGACGTTCTGTCCCGCGTGCTGGAGGCTGCCCAGCGCAATTCGGTCGAAACGATCGTCGAAACGACGGGCGATTGTCCGCTGATCGATCCGGGCATCATCGAATCGGTGATCGCGGCATACCGCGAAAATCCGATCGACTACTGCTCGAACGTATTGGAGCGGTGCTATCCGATCGGCATGGATACCCAGGTTTTTTCCACGCGCGTTCTCGCGGACGTCGCGCGCCGGACCGACGATCCCGAAGACCACGAGCATGTCAGCGTCTTCATCTATCGGAATCCTCAAATCTATTCGTTGCGTCACGTTCCCGCTTCGCCGTTCCGCCACCGGCCCAAACTCCGCCTGACGCTAGACACGCCCGAAGATCTCGAGTTGATCGCGCGGATCTACGACTCGCTCTATCCCGGCAAACCGGATTTCGGGCTCGACGATATCCTGGCGCTGCTCGACCGCCATCCCGAATGGCTTGCCATCAACTCCGGTGTCGAGCATCGATGGCTGAAACGATGATCGACGCCGTCATCGTCGGATGTGGCCGGATCGCCGGCGGCTACGACGAAACGGCCTCGTCGGGGCCGCCGCGGACCCACGCGGGCGCGTACCGGGCGCGCGGCGACGTGCGGCTGGTGGCATGCGTCGATCCGGATTCCGAACGGCGCGCGGCGTTCCGGCGGCACTGGGGTGTCGGCCGGGACTTCGCCAGCCTTGTGGACATGGCGGCGGCCGGTATGCGCGCGGACGTCGTATCGGTGTGCACGCCCGGCGAACGGCACGCCGCCGATCTCCAAGCTTTGTTGGCGATGGACGTTCGCGCCGTGCTTTGCGAAAAGCCGCTGGCGCCCGATCTCGCACAAGCGCGCGCGGTCGTTGCGGACTATCACGCCAAGGGGCGGCCGCTGGCGGTCGCCCATTTCCGCCGCTGGGATCCCAACATTGTCGAACTCGCCACGCTTATCCGCGCGGGCGCGTATGGCGCGCTCCAATCTTGCGCCGGCTTTTACGGCAAGGGCCTGTTCAACAACGGCAGCCACTTGATCGATCTGTTCGCCGCGCTCGTGGGATGGCCCGAGCCGCTTTCGGCGGAGGGCCGATTCGCGGGTCCGAACGCCGGCGACCCGACGCCCGACTGCGTTTTGCGCGCGCCGTGCGGCGCGCCGTTTCGGCTGATCGCGACCGACCATACCCGGTTCGATCTGTTCGAACTCCTCCTCGTCTTCGACGCGGCCGTCGTCGAACTGCGCGAAGGCGCTTCGCGCGTGACGGTACGCGAACCGGTCCCGACGCCGGGTTTCGCGGGCCATCGTCGGCCCGGCGCCGGCGTTTCTTGGCCTTCGCGCCAGGACGAAGCCTTCGCGCGCATGATCGACGCGACGATCGACGCGGCGGTGCGTGGCGCGCCGGTGGCGTGCGACGGCGCGACCGCCTTACGGACGCTCTCCATTTGCGCGGCGCTCGCCGCGGGACTTTCGAGGAACTGAAACGATGTCCAAACTCGCCGAGTTCGGCGGCTCCAAGCTGCGCACGGAGCCGTTCCCGCCCTATATCGTGATGGGCGCGGAGGAAGCGCGCGCGGCCGCCAAAGTGGTTGAAAGCGGCGTGTTGTCGAAATTCTTGGGCACTTGGCATCCCGATTTCTGGGGCGGCCCCGAAGTGCGCGCTTTCGAAGCCGCCTGGGCCGAACGCTACGCGGCGCAACACGCATACGCGGTCAACTCCGCCACCAGCGGGCTTTACGCGGCGGTCGGCGCCGCTGGCGTGGGGCCCGGCGACGAGGTGATCGTATCGCCCTACACTATGAGCGCATCCGCCGCCGCGGCGCTGGTGTTCAACGCCGTTCCCATCTTCGCCGACATCGATCCCGAGACCTATTGCATCAGCGCCGCGACGATCGAAAAGCGGATCACGAAGCGGACCAAGGCGATCATCGTGGTCCATATTTTCGGTCAGACGGCCGACATGGACCCGATCATGGCGCTGGCGCGCAATCACGGGCTGGTCGTGATCGAGGATTGCGCGCAGTCGCCGGAATGCACGTATCGCGGCCGGCCGGTGGGAACCCTCGGCGATATGGGCGTCTTCAGCCTCAACTATCACAAGCACGTCCATACCGGCGAAGGCGGCGTGGTCACGACCAACGATCCGCGATTCGCCGAGCGGGTGGCGCTGATCCGCAATCACGCCGAGGCCGTCGTCGAAGCGAAGGGCACCGTCGATCTCGTCAACATGATCGGGTTCAACTTCCGGCTCGGCGAGATCGAGGCGGCGATCGGCCGGCTGCAACTCGCCAAAGCGGCCGAGCTCGTGCGCATCCGGCGCGAGAACGTGGCCTATCTCGAAGGCCGTCTGGCCGGGCTGCCGGGACTTTCCCTGCCCAAAGTGGCCGAGGGCGCCACGCACGCCTATTACGTCCACGCCCTCGGTTACGACCGCGCGGTCACGGGCGTGTCGCGCGATCTGGTCGTGCGGGCGTTGAAGGCGGAGCTTCCGCACACGACCTTGCGCGAGACCGAAGGCACATTGATCGGGCAGGGCTATATCCGTCCGCTTTATCTGCAGCCGATCTATCAGAAGATGATCGGTTACGGCTCGGTCCAGTGCCCGTTCAAATGCCCGCATTACGGCGGCGAGCCCGATTACGCGCGCGGCCTTTGTCCGAACGCCGAACGCGCGCATTACGAAACCTTGATCTCGCACGAGTTGATGCGGCCGGGCATGACCCGGCGCGACCTCGACGACGTCGCCGACGCCTTCGCCAAGGTGTGGGACGCGATGCCGGAGTTGCGTTCGCACGAACGCCGAAACGAGAAGGAATGACGCCGATCCTCGTCTACGCCCGCGATCCGGGTGCCGCCAATCAGATGGTCGCGGCGTGCGAAATCCTGACGCGCGATCCGGCCGATCCGCGAATGGCGCCGTTGCGCCGGTCGTTCGGCGCCGGTCCGGACTGGGCGCCGGCGCCGCGGATTCATGCCCGCGGTCCGGCGCTGGACACGTTCGCGCGCGCGGGCTTCGCCGTGACCGAAGGCGCGCCGGCCGATGCCGCGCTCGCGCAAGCGGCCGCCGTGCTCACCGGGCTCGACGACGTCGACGATCCGGTTCCGCGCGCGCTTTGGCGCGCGGCGCGCGCGGCACGAAAGCCGTGCGCGGCGATCTGCGACAACGACGTCAACCTCGCCGTGCGATTGGGCGACGCGCAAGGCTGCCCCGATCTGGTGTTCGCCGTTTCCGAGCGCGGCCGGCGGGAAATCGAATCCTGCCGCTTGCCGGGACTGCGCGTCGAACTCGTTCCCGATCTTCATCTGGCGCGCTTGGCGCGCGCCGCGCCCGATCCGGAGGCGCGCGCGCGTCAACGGCGGCGCTGGGGTGTATCGGCGGAGGCGCGAGTTTGGCTGTACGCGGGCGTCGTGCGCCGGGAGCTTGCGGCGTTGCGCGCGGTCGAGGCGGAGGACGAGGTGGATTGCCTGCGCGCGCTGGCGCTCGCGCTGTCTGTTACA